>VGLJ01000001.1 GCA_016866775.1 Candidatus Rokuibacteriota bacterium
ATTGCTCTCGCGATGTTTGGCGCGCGGCGCTGGGCGATGATAAACGCGGTTCTCGCGCCCGACCACGTCCTTCTGCGCGAGTCGCGCGCTCATTCGGCGCTGGCGATGGCATGACGGCACGCGACGTCTTCACCACGAACTGTTAGAGCGCGTGAGCTGGCGCGACATACTCCGGGAACCCGGCCTCGATGAGAGCACCATACGTCGGATCCAGCTCGGACGCTGACGGGACGAAGACGAGGACCCCGTCGCGGCCGCGTGTCAGGAGAACGCGATAGGAATTCAGGCGTAGACGCCGAGGATCGCGGATCCGTCGACTTCGCCGAGGCGCTACGTCCCATCCGGAGCCGGCCCACTTGAGGTCGGGGCCCCAGCACACGAGCGGCATGTCAAGCTCCAGGCCCTGGCAACCAAATTCCGAAATGACGAGTTCCAATTGGCACCCGGAGCGGGGATGATCCGCAGGCGCCTCGAACCATTCGCCGTAGTACCAGTACGGATGTCGCACGCCTTTCAGACCGACTTCCTCGAGACGACGGAACTTCGACGATGCCAGCAAGCCGAAACGCTTGTCGAGGTCGTTGCGATACCGCTCGCGTAAGTACTCCGGAACACTTCGAGATTGCGTGCAATACGATGATCGTTCCGTTCTCGAGCACGATCAAATCCGGACGCCGGCCCCCACTACGGGGCAATTCAAACTCAAGAATCAGGCCAAAGTTGCGGGCGCGTGGGAGACAACCCTCCAATTCGTTTCGCATGACATTCAGCGTCCGATCCCAAGCGAAGAGCTGCGGCGCGCCGGTCTCTCGTGCGTAGCGCGTCAACTCGCGGAGCATTTCGTCCTGAGGAGTGCCAAGGAACGATTCGACCGTTCCCAGCCACGCGTACGGATGTTCGGGCATACCGTCAGCGAGGTCGGTGGCTCAACGATGAGGCCATTCGCGCATCGGTCCGGTCGACGACCAATCGGTCTGCACGAAAGACTCGAGGAACGCGGTGACGAACCGGCGCTCCGGCTGTTGCGGAATGACGACGAGGACGACACTCACGGGCGCCGGGTCGACGAGACTCCCGACCCGCGAAGCGAATTCACGGTCCTTCGTGAAGAAAAGGTCGTACCGAGCGGCGACTTCCCGATACAGACGTCCGTTCTCCAAGCCTTTGAGGCTGAGAGAACCGATTGAGTCGACGCGATGTCCGAGGGTTCGAAGCGGCTCGATCAGGCCTTCCGGGATGTTCTCATCGAGAAGGATCGTCACGGAGCGCTGAGCTGTTTGGACTGTGCGAGCTCTTCGAGTGCGCCACGGACTGCCTCCTCCGTCAGCGTGGGATACGCGCGTACGATTTCACCGATCGACATGCCCGCGGCGAGCGACTCCAGGAGAAAGGCGACCGAGATCCGCGTCCCAACGACACGCGGCTTTCCGCCCAGATGCTCTGGATCGGCGACGATCCACGCCATCGCTGCCGCCCTCCCGTCTCATTCTAGCTGTGCTCGGTCGGATACGTCACGGGCCGGCCCGCCGGCTTCGTCTGTCATGGCAGGAGGAGCCAGCCATGATGGACATCGAGCGGCGGTTCGAGCAGGACATGGTCGAGAAGGTCTACCGGGCGGCGGGGCGCGAGACGGGCTACTGGGCCGGGTACTTCCTCCGATCCGTCAAGCAGTACGGCGGCGTGGGCGCCGCGCGGCGCCTGCTGGAGCGCGGCGGCGTCTCGAAAGGGCTCGCCAAGCTCGCGAGCCTCAACCGGCTCGATCTCGCCCTGGAGACGCTCGTGCTGGATCCCGCGTACGCGGTGCTCTTCACCGACGGGGAGCGCCGGGTCGCCGCCCGGAGGCTCGAGGAGGCGCGCGCCGCGATGGCGCGCGCCCCCGGCCCCTGCGAGGCCGTCTGGTTGCGCTTGACCGGTTCCCTCGACGTGCCGATATATAGGTGGCTGCGTCCGCGAAGCGACCGGAGGGTGCCGAGTGGCCAAAGAGCTGATCATCGTCACGCGCGACAACCCGGACCTCCTGGAATCGCTGCGCCAGGAGTTCAGCGGGCAGCCGGACGTGCAGGTGCTCGTCGACCGGCGCACCGGCGACCGGCGCCCGCCGAACGGCGCGACCGCGCCCGAGCGCCGCCGCGCCGAGCAGCGGACGCTGCAAGAAGCGGAGCTGCTGCAGACGATGGCCTTCTTCCGTGTCGCCGCCGCCGCGGCCGGCGACGCGTTCATCGAGGTCAAGCGGATGGGCCCGCCCACGCCGCAGCAGGTGTCCGGCCGCGTGTTCACGTGGACCGCGGCGCTGAATCAGTATCCGCCGAAGCCATGGCGCGAGCTCTTCGGCGACACGAAGGACCGGTCGATCGACCACAGCCCAGACAAGGTCCGCTTCTACCAGACGGTGCTGATCTTCGACAGCGACGAGGACAAGGTCCCGAACTGGGTCCACTTCATCGACGGCTGGATCCGCTCGGCGAACGAGCGCTACATGAAGCGGCTGGACACTGAGCGGCGCCTGCGCGAAGAGGAAGAGGCGCTGAGCCGCGACCCGAAAGGCCGGCTCAAGGCCGCCGCGGACCGCTTCAAGAACCTCTGACGGGCGCCTGCTCGTCGCCCAGCTCCTTGCGGAGCGCGTCGGCGAGCCGCACGTACTGCGCCGGGTCGTTGTAGAGCTGCGCCGAGATCCGGACGAGGCGCCGCGGCGGCGCGGGCCAGCTCATGATCGGCACCTCGATCCCCCAGTGCTGGAACAGGCGGGGATGGAGCGGATCCGGGTTGCGCCAGTAGATATCGGTCGTCGGCCCATCGGGCAGGACGACACTCGCGAGCGATCCGATCATCTGGTCCGGGCACGGCAGTGCGGTGCCGACGGTCTCCGCGAGCAGACGACGCGCGTCGAGCGCCAGCGTGTGATTGCGCGCCATGATCGCCGGCCAGCCGCCGGGCACGAGGCCCGCGACGTACTCGATGGCCTTCGGCACCGTGAGCCACGCCGTCGGATCGCTCGTCCCCGTCCAGTCGAACTCCAGACGAAAGCGCTCGCGGCCCGGCCGGCGCGCGGTCGCGCCGTGGCTGATCGTCAGCGGACGCACGTCGGCGTGACGATCGCGCCGCACCCAGAGGAACGCGGAGCCCTTCGGCGCGCACAGCCACTTGTGGCAGTTGCCGCTGTAGTACGTGGCCCCGAGCGCATCGAGATTCAGCGGCACCATGCCCGGCGCGTGCGCGCCGTCGACCAGCGTGTCGATCCCGCGGCGCCCGAGCTCGGCGATCAGCCGCTCGATCGGAAGGATCAGCGCCGTCGGGCTCGTGACGTGATCGAGCAGCGCCAGCCGCGTCCGCGGCGTGACGCGCGCCATGACGGCGTCGACGACGGCGTCGGGCGACGCGACGGGAAACGGCACCGGCGCGATGACGACGCGCGCGCCGCTCCGCCGCGCCGCGTACTCCAGCGCGTTCTTGCACGCGGTGTACGCGTGATCGGTGGTGAGCACCTCGTCGCCGCCGGCGAGCTCGCGCGAGCGGAGCACGGCGTTGACGCCGCTCGTCGCGTTGGTGACGAACGCGAGGTCGTCCGGATCGGCGCCGAGAAACGCGCCGAGCTGGCCACGCGCGACGTCGAGACGGTCGTCGAGCTCGCGCGACAGGAAGCGCACCGGCTCGCGCTCCATCTCCTGGCGGAGCGCCGTTTGATACCGGAGCACCTCGGTCGGACACGCGCCGAACGACCCGTGGTTGAGGAAGATCACGGCGGGATCGAGGGACCACTGCGTCGCGAGGTTCATGGGCCCATATAATCACGCCGAGGGGGCTTGGGGGTCCTGAGCTGTCGGGCCCCATGTTCAAGGGGTTTGGGGTCCTATGATGCGGGGCCCCATCTTTCAAGGAGGGCCAGCCCATGCACTACGGCGTCGTCATGTTCCCCACCGATTACGCGATCCGCCCCGACGACCTCGGGCGCGCGGCCGAGCAGCGCGGCTTCGAGTCGCTGTGGGTGCCGGAGCACACGCACATTCCCGCGAGCCGCAAGAGCCCGTGGCCCGGCGGGCCGAACCTGCCGAAGGAGTACTGGCACAGCTACGATCCGTTCGTCGGGCTCGCGATGGCGGCCGCCGTCACCACGAAGCTCAAGCTCGGCACCGGGATCTGTCTCGTCATCGAGCGCGATCCGATCCTCCTCGCGAAGGAGGTCGCGAGCCTCGATCACCTCTCGAAAGGACGGTTTCTGTTCGGCATCGGCGGCGGATGGAACGCCGAGGAGATGGAGCACCACGGCACGCCGTTCAAGAGCCGCTGGAAGATCCTCCGCGAGCGCATCCTCGCGATGAAGGAGCTCTGGACGAAGGAAGAGGCGGAGTACCACGGCCAGTACGTGAGCTTCGACAAGAGCTGGGCGCATCCGAAGCCCGTGCAGAAGCCTCACCCGCCGATCCTCATGGGCGGCGACGGCCCGACGACGTTCGACCGCGTGATCGAGTTCTGCGACGGCTGGATGCCGATCGCCGGGCGCATGGGCAACCCGATCGACAAGATCGGCGAGCTGCAGCGGCGCGCGAAGGACGCCGGGCGCAAGCCGATCCCGGTGACCGCGTTCATGCCGAAGCCGGAGCGCGGTGTGCTCGACGGCCTCGAAGCGGCGGGCGTCGAGCGCGTCGTGCTCGGTCTTCCGTCGGACACGCCGGAGAAGGTGCTGCCGATCCTCGACGGCTACGCCAAGCTGATGCGTTAAGCGCGCACGAGCGGCGGCACGCGCTTCGCCCACGGCTGCGCGGCCTCGAACGCGGCGGCCGCGCGGAGCACGGCCGCCTCGCCGCGCCGCTTGCCGACGATCTGCAGCCCCACCGGCAGCCCGTCGCGCGTGAAGCCGCACGGGATCGAGATCGCCGGCAGCCCGAGTACCGACCACGCGTACGTGAGATACGAGCGCTGCATCCCCTTGCCCAGCGGCTGGCCGTTCACCATGAGGACGTACGGCTGGTCGAGCGGGAACGCCGGCGTCGCCATCGTCGGCATGGCGAGGAGATCGCGCGTCTCGAAGAACGCGCGCACGCGCTCCCACTGGCGCGTCCGGATCAGCTCGCCCTGCGCGATCTCGCGTGACGTGAGCCGGAGGCCCTGCTCGGTGTTCTCGACCAGGCCTTCCTGCAGGATCGCGCGATGCTCGGGCAGCTTGTCGGCGTGGCGCGCGACCATCAGCAACCCGCGCGACGTGCGGACGATCTCCGGCACGTCCGTCATGTCCGGGCACGCGCGCTCCACGCGCGCCGCGAGCGACCGGAAGACCGCGGCCGCGCGCTCGACGATCGCGCGCACCTCGTCGTCGACGGGCACGAGCCCGTCGAGGTCCGGCGTCCACGCGATGCGCCAGCCTTTCACCGACGGCGCCTTGACGCTGGCGAGGAACTCGCGCGTGTCGACGTCGTAGGAAATCGGCGACCGGTCGTCGGGACCGGCCATCACCGACAGCATCAGCGCGGTGTCCGCGACGGTGCGCGCCATCGGCCCTTCCACCGAGTAGGTGTCCCACGCGAGCGCCGACGGAGCGCGCGGAATGAGCCCGGGGGTCGTTCGGAAACCGACGACGCCGCAGAAGGCCGCCGGGCCGCGCAGCGACCCGCCGAGGTCGGTGCCTTCGGCCAGCGGGAACATGCCGGTCGCGAGCCCGGCCGCCGATCCGCCGCTCGATCCGCCCGACGTCCGCGTGAGGTCGTACGGGTTGCGCGTGGCGCCGAACACCGCGTTGACCGTGTTGGGGCCGTATGCGAACTCGGGCGTGTTCGTCTTGCCGATGACGATGGCACCCGCGGCGCGCAGCCGCTGCACGACGAGCGCGTCTTCCTCGGGGACGTGGTTCTCGAAAAGCTTCGAGCCGTGGGTCGTGCGGATGCCCTTCGTGAGCGTCACGTCCTTGACCCCGATGGGGAGGCCGAACAGCGGCGGCAGCGGCGCCCCGCGCTTGAGCGACGCCGTCGCGCGGCGCGCGTCCCACAGCGCGGAGTCGCGCGCGAGCGTCACGATCGCGTTGACCTGCGGGTTGACCCTGTCGATGCGCTCGAGCACGCCCTCCATGACCTCGAGCGGCGAGACCTTCCGCGCCCGGTACAGCTTCAGCAGCTCCACCGCCGGCGTGAATGTGAGGTCTCTCATGGGCCCAGTCTCCGCTTGCGCTGCGGCAAAGGCAAGCGTCATGCTTCTCCTCGCATGGGCTCGAGGGCCCTTCTGCTCGCGGCCGCGTCCGCCGCGCTCCTCGCCGGCGGCTCTCTCACGTTCGCCCAGCCGCTCCCCGGCACGTCGGCGGCATCGATGGCCGCGCTCGCGCGCGGCGAGTGGCCCGCCTACGCGGGGACCTACGCGAGCGCGAAGTACTCGCCGCTCGATCAGATCACGCGCGCGAACGTCGGTTCGCTCCGCGTCGTGTGGCGCTGGGCGTCGCCCGATCAGGGCGTGCGGCGAGCGAACCCCGGCATCGACCCGAGCTTCCTCCACGAGGCCACGCCCATCATGGTCGGCGGTGTGCTCTACACGGTCACGTCGCTGTCCCAGGTCGCGGCCGTCGACGCGGCGACCGGGACGACGAAGTGGGTCTTCGATCCGGGCGTGTACAAGCACGGCATGCCGGCGAACCTCGGGTGGGTGCACCGCGGCGTCGCGTACTGGCGCGACGGCGAGGACGAGCGAATCATCGTGCTCGCCGCGCACGCGTTCATGTTCGCGCTCGACGCGAAGACCGCCCACCCCGTGCCGGCGTTCGGGGAGAACGGCGTCGTCGACCTGAGCCTGGGCCTCGGGCGGACCGTGCGCGATCGCACGCATTACAGCGTCACCTCGCCGCCCGTCATCGTGCGCGACGTCGTCGTCGTGGTCGGCTCGTCGATCACGGACTTCCCGCTGCACCGCGACATGCCGCCCGGCGACGTGCGTGGCTTCGACGTTCGGACCGGGAAGAAGCTGTGGACGTTCCGCGCGGTGCCCGGCCCCGGCGAGGTCGGCCACGAGACGTGGGAGAACGAATCGTGGAAGGTCACCGGCGGCGTCAACGTGTGGGCGTTGATGTCGGGCGACGAAGATCTCGGCTACGTCTCCCTGCCATTCAGCACGCCCGCGAACGACTACTACGGCGGACATCGCCACGGCGACAACCTCTTCGCCGAGTCGCTGGTGTGCGTCGACGCGCGCACGGGCCGGCGGATCTGGCACTACCAGATCGTGCGTCACGGCCTCTGGGACTACGACCTGCCCGCCGCGCCGGTGCTCTTCGACGTCGTACGCGACGGCAAGACGATCAAGGCCGTCGCGCAGCCGACGAAGCAGGGCTTCCTGTTCGCGTTCGATCGTGTCTCCGGCGCGCCGTTGTGGCCGATCGAGGATCGCCCCGTACCGCAGTCCGCCGTGCCCGGCGAGAAGAGCGCGGCGACGCAGCCGTTTCCGACGAAGCCCGCGGCGTTCGAGATCCAGGGCGTGCGTGAAGAGGACCTGGTCGACTTCACGCCGGTGCTGAGGGAGGCGGCGATCGCGATCGTGCAGCGATACGATCGCGGGCCGCTCTACACGCCGCCGACGGAGCGCGGCACGATCACGATGCCGAGCATCGCCGGCGGCGCGAGCTGGTCAGGGAGCGCCTGGGATCCGGACAGCGCGACCCTCTACGTCACGACGATCCGCATGCCGAGCGTGCTCGCGCTCCGCAAACCGTTCGCCGGGGAGAGTGGGGACACGCACGTCGGAAGCCCGCGGCCGTTCCTCTTCGGCCCGGGCATGCCGCTCTTCAAGCCGCCGTGGGGCAGCGTGGTGGCGATCGACATGACGACGGGCGAGCATCGCTGGCGCGCCGCCGTCGGCAGCGGCGCGTTTCGCGCGCTCGACGGGCTCGGCATCTCCGGGCCGCTCGGCTGGCCCTCGCGCAGCTTCCCGCTCGTGACGCGCTCGCTCCTGCTGGTCGGGCAGGCCGGATTCCACACGAGCGCGCAGCCTGCGCTCACCAACCCGTTCCGCCGCACGTTCACGCTCAGCAACCGCGAGCCGAGGCTGTCGGCGTACGACAAGGCGACGGGCGCGCTCATCGCCGAGGTCCCCGTGCCGGGCAACGCCAACGGCGCGCCGATGACCTATATGGTGCGCGGCACGCAGTACATCGTATTCCCCGTGGGCGGCTCGAACATTCCCGAGGAGCTGATCGCGCTCACGCTGCCCTGAACGCTCACGCTCCTGAAGTAGAATGCTGGAATGGCACACAAGGGAATGACGTTCGGCATCTTCCTCGCGCCCTTCCACCGGATCGGTGAGAACCCCACGCTCGCGATGAGCCGGGACATGGAGCTCATCGAGTGGATGGACTTCCTCGGCTACGACGAGGTGTGGGTCGGCGAGCACCACTCGGCAGGCTGGGAGCTCATCGCGTCGCCCGAAGTCTTCATCGCGGCGGTCGCCGAGCGCACGAAGCACATCCGCCTCGGCTCCGGGGTGACGAGCCTACCGTATCACCATCCGTTCCTCGTGGCGCAGCGCTTCGTGCAGCTCGACCACATGACGCGCGGCCGGACGATGCTCGGCTGCGGCCCGGGCGCGCTCGTGTCCGACGCGTACATGATGGGCATCGAGCCCGTGCAGACGCGCCCGCGGATGGACGAGGCGCTCGACGCGATCATGGAGCTCCTCAAGTGCGAGGAGCCCGTGACGATGAAGACCGACTGGTTCGAGCTCCGCCAGGCGCGGCTCCACCTGGCGCCCTACACCGATCCGCACTTCGAGATCGCGGTGGCCAGCGTCATGACGCCGTCGGGCGTCGTGGCCGCCGGCCGGCACGGGCTCGGCGTGCTGTCGCTGGGCGCCGGCATTCCCGGCGGTCCCGACGCGCTGGCCGGTCAGTGGAAGATCGCGGAGGAGACCGCCGCGAAACACGGCAAGACCATGGACCGCAAGAAGTGGAAGCTCGTCGTCAACGTGCACGTGGCCGAGGACGACGAGGAAGCGCTCCGGCAGGTGCGGAAGGGCGAGCGTCACGAGACCATCACGTACTTCGAGGAGACGCTGAGCCGCCCGCCCGGTCGCTCGGACGATCCGCTCAGCGACGGCGTCAGGATGGGCACGACGCTCGTCGGCTCACCGGACCTCGTGATCCGCGGCATCAAGAAGCTGTGGGATCTGAGCGACGGCGGATTCGGCGGCGTGCTCTTCCGCGCGCACAACTGGGCGACGCGGGAGCAGACGCTGAAGAGCTACGAGCTGTTCGCGCGCTACGTGATGCCGGTCTTCCAGGGCTCGGCCGACGGGCCGCGCAGCTCGAACGAGTGGGCGCGCAGCCACCGCAAGACGATCTTCAGCCCCAACGTCGAGGCGATCCAGCGCGCGTACACGGAGCGGGGCCGCGAGGCGCCGAAGGACTTCCGCCAGCGCACGTCGGGCGCGCGCGACGCGGACGCGATCCCGGGGACGAGTCCTTAGTTTGGGGGGCGCCGGGCGCCCCCCAAAGCCCCCCAACGCTCCGGGCGCGGAGTGGATCCGCGCCCTCCGCGAATGCCTGAAATGATCGCGACACCGGCCGGTCGCTTCACCGCCGACGTCGCGGGCCCGCCCGACGGCGCGCTCGTCGTACTTCTTCACGGGTTCCCGCAGAGCCGGCACACGTGGCGCGAGCAAGTCCCGGCGCTCGGCGCCGCCCGATATCGCGCGGTCGCGCCCGATCAGCGCGGCTATTCGCCCGGCGTCCGACCCGATCCCGGCACGCTCGACGCGTACGGGATCGATCGACTCGTGGGCGATGTGCTCGACATTGCCGACGCGGTCGGTGGCACGGAGGCGCGCTTTCATCTCGTCGGTCACGACTGGGGAGGCCAGGTCGCGTGGTGCACGGCCGCGCGCCACCCGGAGCGCGTCCGATCTCTCGCCGTGCTTTCGCGTCCGCATCCGGCGGCGTTCCGGCGCGCCTTCAAGGACGACATCGACAACCAGCGACATCGCTCGCGTCACCACCAGGCGTTCCACGACCCGCGCACGGCGGCGTTCTTGCTCAACAACGATGCCGAACGGTTGCGTCGCGTGCTCGCTGACGGGCGCGTGCCGCCGCCCTCGATCGCGGAGTACCTCTCGGTGCTCGGCACCGCCGACGCGCTCGAAGCCGCCCTCGCGTGGTACCGCGCGGCCGGCGTGCTCGCGAACATGGAAGTCGGCCCGGTCGACGTGCCGACGCTGTACCTCTGGGGCGACGACGACTACTCGGTCGGCCGCAGCGCCGCCGAATGGACCGCGCAGTACGTGGGTGCGCCGTACCGCTTCGTGCCGATCGCCGGCCGCGGCCACTTCCTCACCGACGAAGTTCCCGACGTCGTCACGCGACTGCTGCTCGAGCACCTCGCCACGGCCCGGGTCACAACTCCTTGACGGTTTCCGCCCGGCCCGACGCCGCGCTCTTCGCCACCGCGTCGGTGAACTCCATGTAGCGCACGCCGTCCTCGAACGTCGTGAGCCCGATCTTCTCGCGGCCGCGGATCGCGTTCACGAACTCCTCTTCCACCCGCCAGCCGATCCGCTGCGCCTTCGGGACCTCGATCTCCTTCAGCTCCTTGTCGCCGCGGCGGCCGCCGCTGAGCCGCTTCGTCTGCGCCTCGATGCGCAGCGTGCCCTCGGTGCCGTAGATCCACGCTTCGGGCGCCGGCGCGAGCGCCGTGAGCGCGCTGAAGCGCAGGTGCGCGACGGCGCCGTTGCCGAGCCTGCCGAGGATGTCGACGTGATCCGGCACCTTCACCTCGTGCATCGCGCCCGTGCTGTCCTTGCGGCGCGGCACCGCGATGCGCGTCATCGACATCACGGTCTTCGCGGGGCCCACCCAGCGCACCATCGTCTCGTACCAGATGCCCATGTTGAGGACGTTGTTGCCGCTGAGCCGCGCGTCCTGCCGCCAGTGGAGGCCTTCGCCGACGTCGGCGAAGCGCGCCTGCTGCGTGGCGTGGATCTCCACCGTCTGGATCTCGCCGACATAGCCCTCGCGAACGAGCTTCGCGATCGTCGGGTCGAGCTCGAGCGTCGGCGGGCCGGGCACGAGCTGGGTGACGAGGTTCGGGCGCTTGCGCGCGGTCTCGAGCATGCGCCGGCCTTCGGCGGCGTTCATCGCCATGCGCGCCTCGCACAAAACGTGCTTGCCCGCGTCGAGCGCGGCCAGCACCATCTCGCAATGCGTGTACGGCCAGGTGCCGATGCAGATCGCGTCGACGTCGCGCGCCGTCATGACCGCGCGCCAGTCGGTCTCGACGCGCCCGATGCCGAACTCCTTGGCGACGCGCTCGCCGGACTCCGTCGACCGGTTGGCGACGGCCACCAGCTCGACGCCGGGCTGGGCCTTCAGCTTCGGGATGTGATGGAGACGACTGTTGCCGCCGGCGCCCACGAACCCCACGCGGATCGGTGTGTCAGCCATGGCGCGCATGGTAGCACCGACGCGCGTGGGCTAGAATCCGGAGCGTCAAGGAGGACGGATGGCGGGGTCGAGCGACCTCGACAAATACGACGGGCTCGGGCTCGCCGAATTGGTGCGGGACAAGGAGATCAGCGCCGCCGAGCTGCTCGAGGCGACGATCGCGCGCGCCGAGACGCTCAACCCAGCGCTCAACGCGATCGTCACGCGGCTCTACGACGAGGCGCGCGCCACGATCGCCGCCGGGCTGCCATCCGGGCCGTTCACCGGTGTGCCCTATCTGCTGAAGGATCTCGGCACCCTCTACAAGGGCGCGCCCAACAGCTTCGGCAGCACGTTCTTCGACGGCTTCGTCGCCGATCACGACAGCGAGCTCACGGTGCGGCTGAAGCGCGCCGGGCTCGTGATCTTCGGCAAGACGAACACGCCGGAGATGGGGCTCGCGCCCTCGACCGAGCCTCGGCGCTGGGGCGCCACGAAGAATCCGTGGAACCTCGCGCACAGCGCGGGCGGGTCGAGCGGTGGCGCCGCGGCCGCGGTCGCCGCGGGGATCCTGCCGATGGCGCACGCGACCGACGGCGGCGGGTCGATCAGGATCCCGGCCTCGTGCTGCGGCCTCGTCGGTCTCAAGCCCACGCGCGCGCGCAATCCGATGGGCCCGGACGCGAGCGAAGGCTGGGGTGGCGCCGCGGTCGGACATGCGGTGACGCGCTCGGTGCGCGACAGCGCGGCGCTGCTCGACGCGACGTCCGGTCCCGACGTCGGCGATCCGTACTGGGCGCCGCCGCCGGCACGCCCGTTCCTCGCCGAGGTCGGCCGCGATCCCGGACGCCTGCGTATCGCGCTCACGACCTCGTCGTTCAACGGTCACGCCGTGCATCCGGAGTGCGCGGAAGCGGCGCGGGCCGCCGCGAAGCTCTGCGAAACGCTCGGCCATGCCGTCGAAGAGGCGTCGCCGGCATTCAACGCAGAGGGGCTCGGCAACGCCTCGCGCGTGATCATCGCCGCGAACGTGCGCGCCGCGCTCGAAGCACGAGCCCGCGCCCTCGGCCGCGCGGTCGCCGAGGGGGACGTCGAGCGCGTCACCTGGCGCTGGGCGGTCGCCGCGGACGAGTTCAGGTCGTGGGACTACGCGCGATCGATGGGCGTCGTGCACGGGGTCGGCCGCCAGGTCGCCAGGTTCTTCACGACGTACGACGTGCTGCTGAGTCCCACGATGGGCCAGCCGCCCTACCCGCTCGGCATCCTCGACATGAGCTCCACCGACGACGCCGCGTACCTCGACGCGGTGCTCGCGAGCATCGGCTTCACGTCGGTGTTCAACTCCACCGGCAATCCGGCGATCTCGCTGCCGCTCGCGTGGTCGAGTGGCGGGCTGCCGCTCGGGGTGCAGTTCGCCGGCCGCTTCGGCGACGAGGCGACGCTGTTCCGCCTCGGCGCGCAGCTCGAATCCACGCAGCCCTGGGCGCATCGCCGCCCGAGCCTTGCCCTGTCCGCTTAGGGAGACATCGATGCCGCCACGCCCGCTACCAACCGCCGACGAAGTGAAGAAGTGGCTGCGCGAGCGCCGGAACTGGGGGCGCTGGGGCAAGGACGATCAGAAGGGCGCGATGAATCTCGTCACTCCCGCGAAGCGCGCCGCCGCGGCACGGCTCGTGAAGAGCGGCCGCAGCGTGTCGATGAGCCGGCCGTTCCCGACCACGCCGGGCCTGAACAACGCGCTGCCCGCGCACCACTACATGAAGACGCTGCCGCGCGGGAGCGGCGGCTACGCGGCCGATTACTACGGCATCTTCTATCACGGCGTCGCGTCCACGCACCTCGACGCGCTCTGCCACACGTGGGACGACGACGCGATGTGGAACGGCCGCGATCCGAAGAAGGAGATCACCTTCGACGGCGCCACGTTCGGCTCGGTCGAGCACTGGGCCGAAGGCATCATCACGCGCGGCGTGATGCTCGACGTTCCGCGTCACCGGGGCACGAAGTGCGTCACGCAGGACGCGCCCGTCCACGGCTGGGAGCTCGAGGACATCCTCGCCAAGCGCAACCTCAAGCTCGAGCCCGGCGACGCGATCTGTGTCAACTGCGGCCGCGAGCAGTGGCAGGCGCAGAACCCGAACCGCGCGTACAGCACGCCGTTCGGCCCGGGCCCGCTCGATCGCCCGGGGCTTCACATCTCGTGTCTCGAGTTCCTCCGCGACCACGACGTGAGCCTGCTCGTGTGGGACATGCTCGACCACCTGCCGATCGGCTACGACGTGCCGTGGGCCGTCCACGCGTGTCTCTTCGCGTACGGCGTGGCGCTGCTCGACAACGCGCTGCTGGAGCCGCTGGCGGAGGCGTGCAAGGAAGAGGGGCGCGACGAGTTCATGCTCGTCATCGCGCCCCTCCGCGTGATCGGGGGAACGGGCTCGCCGGCGAACCCGCTCGCGGTCTTCTAATCGCTACCTGGCGGCCTTCACGAGATGGAAGTGCGTGGACCTTCCGGCCGCGATCCCCGGATAGACCCAGTCACTCACCACCTTGGGGCTGGCGACGACCTCGTTGGCGAACCAGAAGAGCGGGATGTCGGCGAATTCCTCGAACAGGTGATCGCCGATGGCGCGCGCCAGCCGCTGACGGTCCTGGGGGGTTCACGGTCTTGATCAGGGTCTCGTGGGTCTTGTCGATGAGCTCGTTCTCGTAGTGGTGGGCGTTCCCCTTGCTGTGGTAGCTCGTCCGGACCCACTCCTCCGACGGCCGCCAGGAGATGATTGTTGGGCCAGATGCAGCAGTGGATCGCCTTCCTGCGGAACATGTCACGCACCTTGGCCCAGTCGAGCACCTCGATCTCGGACTCGCTGCCGACCTCCTTGTAGGAGATTCCGAGAGCCTCGGCGACCTGCGGCCCTTCCGATTCACCGGGCTCGGTGAACGCGACGATCTTGAGCTTGAGGCCCGGGCCGTAGCCGGCTTCCTTCAGGAGCTCCTTGGCCCGCGCCGGGTTGTAGCCGTACATCCGGTCGAAACGGCTCTTCCACTCCGGGTTGTAGCCCTCCGACTGCTCGGACCAGCCGGTCACGTACGTCATCGTGCCCTTGCCGGCGAAGACGCTGTTCAGGGCACGTCGGGCTTGAACGCCGGGTCGCCGGGCAGGTAGTACTGGCCGCCCAGGTACACCGTCATCCAGTCGACGGGGAACGACGACGAGACGATCTTCATGCCCTTGATGAGGGCGTCCTTCTGCAGCTCGCGGGGCAGGTCCGCGATGTGGGCCTCGCCGGCGATCAGCATCGCGAGTCGCGTCGCTTCTTCGCGGACGATCCGGAACGTGAGCTCCTTGAACGCCGGCTTCTCGCCCGCCCAGTGGTTGTCCACGCGCTCGAAGCTGATCGACAGGCCGCGTTCGCGTCCCACGTACCTATAGGAGCCCGTCCCCCGACGGCCGTTTCTCGAAACCCTCCAGCCCTTCCTTGTCCCACTGGGCCTTGCTGACGATCCGCAACTCGCCGGCGCGGGAGGCCGAGTACAGCATCGTCGTCCAGGGGCGTTTCATGCGGAACACGACCTGGTGGTCGTTGACGATCTTGATCTCCTCGACCTGCCGCCAGACCCCCACCTGTGGTGCCGTCCCCTCCGGCCGCACGAGGAGGGCGTGGCTGTGGACCACGTCCCTCGCGGTGAACGGGCCGAACCCGTAGTGGAACTGAACCCCCTTGCGCAGGTGGAAGGTCCATTCCCTGAAGTCGGGGGTGGCCGACCACTTCTCGGCCAGGCGCGGGACGTACTCACCGGTTTTCGGATCCACGTCGAGCAGAGTCTCGAGGAACGGGTCGTACTGGAGATGATCGGGCCGCGCGACCCTCCAGAATCGGTTGGTGTCCTCGAACCCGGCGGACGCGAAGACGAGCCGCTGGACCTTCGCGTCCTGGGCCGAGCCCGGTGTCGGCGTGGCCCCCGGGATCGATGCCAGGACGACCAGCAGTCCCACCAGCAGGGGAACGAGCCTCGGTCTCATCGCGCACCTCCTCGGCATGAGTGTTCGGGACACGTGCCTGGGATCGGGATCGCGATCAGGAACGCAAGGGTCGGACGCGGACGAACAGGTACGTCGCGGCGCGGGCCGTGTCAAGGGCCACTCCCGTCCACTCGCGACGGCGCGGGCCTCGGTGTTCCGCTAGTTCCGAGGCCCTTTTCCCGACACTAGGCGCCGACGGTCTTCTTGATGCTGCCGAAGTGGTCGTTGATGTGGTTGATCAGGATGGTGGTCACGATCTGCTCGGCCGTCATCGGCGGCATGCCCGTCAGCACGGTACCGCTCTTCCCGAGCAGATCGTCGCTCAGGCCGCGCACGCAGCCGGCCGCCGCGGCCGCGCCCTTCTTGTGGAGCGCGATCGTCTCGGCCTTGCCCACGTTCGCGAAGTCCTTGGCGTGCTTGGCGTTCATCTCGTGCAGCATGTCCATCGAGAAGTTGCCCATCGACTGGCCGCCGACCACCGCCTTGATGATGTTGGCGATGCCCTCGTGGCTCTGCGCCACGTGATGGGCGGTGACGCCGACCGACCACTTCTCGGCCTCGGTCACCTTCTTCCAGTCCGCGTCACTGAGCTTCTCGAGCACCGCCGTCGCTTCCTGAGCCTTGGTCTCGAACTGCTTCGCGAGCGCTTCAGCTTTCGCTCCCATGGGGTCCTCCTTTGTGCCCGGACGGGCTGCCGACTAGTCCCAGGTGGTTGGATGCCCGGTGAAGGGGCTGGGGATTCTCTTGAGGTCCTGGATCAGGTCCGCGGGCAGGTCCTGGTGGACGCCGTAGCCGCCTGACGGCGCCACCGCGTCGCAGACCCCGCCGAAGCGCGCCTCGATCGCCCGCGCGAGCTCCTTGTGGGTGCCGACGGCGGCGAAGAGCCGGACCACGTCGTCGGAGATCTCAGCCGACATCCTGTCCCACTGCCCCGCCTTCGACATGACGTTGAGCTTGCGCCCCAGCTCGTGGAGCCCGTGCACCTCGAGCACCGGCCAGTACGCCGGCGTCGAGCCGTAGAAGGCGACGCGGTAGCGCACCCACTCCACCATCTTCGCGACCGCGGCCTCGTCCGGCCCCGTCGCGATGAATCCGCCGCCGGAGATCGCGAACCGATCGCGCGTGCGGTTCGCCTTCGCCATCCCCGTGCGCAGCTCCTTCATCACGATCTCGTCGATGTACTTGCGCGTGCAGAAGCCGTGGAGGCGCACGCCGTCGCACGTCTCGCCCGCCACGCGCAGCATCGCCGGACCGACGGCCGCGATCGTGACGGCGATCGGAGGCTGGTGCGTCGACACCGGCGTGAAGTTCGGCGTCATCAGCGTGAACGTGTAATGCGCGCCGCGGAAGTCCAGCTTCTCGCCTTTCTCCCAGTTGCGCCAGATCGCGCGCAGCGCCAGCACGTACTCGCGCATGCGCGGCGCCGGCGCGGTCCACGGCACGCTGAACCGGTTCTCGTTGTGCGCGCGGACCTGCGAGCCGAGGCCGAGCACGAAGCGTCCGCGCGAGGCGCTCTGCAGATCCCAGCTCACGTTCGCCACCGCCATCGGGCTGCGCGAGAACGAGATCGCGATGCTGGTCTCGAGCGACACACGCGTGGTCGCGACGCCGGCGAGCGCGTGGGCGAGGAACGGGTCGTTCTTGTTCTCCGACGTGGTCACGCCGTCGTAGCCCGCGGCCTCGGCGGCCTTCGCGGCGGCAGCCACCTGGGCCAGATCGTGCTGCGGAAGCTGGGTCAGGATGCGCATGGTTCATGATGATACGATCCCCGCACGATGGACGTCCGTCCCTTTACGGGCGACGAGTTCCTCGAGAGCCTCCGCGGGCCGCGCGAGGTGTGGATCTACGGGGAGCGCGTGAAGGACGTCACCGCGCATCCGGCCTTTCGCAACCCCGCGCGCATGATCGCGCGGCTCTACGACGCGCTCCACGATCCGACGACGCGCGACGTCCTCACCTGCCCCACCGACACCGGCTCCGGCGGCGTCACGCACCGCTACTTCCGCGCGCCGGCGAACGGGGAGGATCTCGTGGCCGCGCGCGACGCCATCGCCGCGTGGGCGCGCATCACCTACGGCTGGATGGGACGCTCGCCCGACTACAAGGCCGCGTTCCTCGCGACGCTCGGGGCGAACGCCGAGTACTACGCGCCCTACCAGGCCAACGCGCGCCGCTGGTACCGCGAGGCGCAGGAGCGCGTGCTCTTCATGAACCACGCGCTCCTCCATCCGCCGGTCGACCGGCATCGGCCGCCGGACGACGTCAGCGACGTCTACGTGCACGTCGAGCGCGAGACCGACGCCGGCCTGATCGTCAGCGGCGCGAAGGTCGTCGCCACGGGCTCCGCGCTCACGCACTACAACTTCGTGGCGCACCCGAGCACGGCCGGGGTCACGAGCAAGGCGCTCGCCGCCACGTTCCTCGTCGCGATGGACACGCCCGGCGTGAAGCTGATCTGCCGGCCGTCGTACGCGATGACCGCCGAGGTCATGGGCAGCCCGTTCGATTACCCGCTCTCGAGCCGCATGGACGAGAACGACGCGATCCTCGTGCTCGATCACGCGCTGGTGCCGTGGGAGAACGTGTTCATCTACGAGGACGTCGAGAAGGCGAACGCGTTCTTCCCGCGCTCGGGCTTCTTCCCGCGCGCGATGTTCCAGGGCTGTACGCGCCTGGCGGTAAAGCTCGACTTCGTCGCCGGCCTGCTCCTGAAGGCGGTGGAGCTGGTCGGATCGAACGAGATGCGCCACGTGCAGTCGTCGATCGGCGAAGCGCTCGCGTGGCGCAACCTCTTCTGGGGCCTGAGCGATGCGATGGCGCGCACGCCCGTGCCGTGGGCCGGCAGCTCCGTCCTGCCGAATCCGGACTACGGGCAGGCCTACCGGCTCTTCTCGACGATCGCCTATCCGCGCGTGAAGGAGATCACCGAGAGCATCCTCGGCTCCGGGCTCATCTACCAGAACTCGCACGCGGCCGACTTCAAGTCGCCCGAGCTCCGCCCGTACCTCGACAAGTACCTCCGCGGATCGAACGGCCGCGACGCGGTAGACCGGATCAAGGTCATGAAGCTCCTGTGGGACGCGATGGGCACCGAGTTCGGCGGCCGCCACGAGCTGTACGAGCGCAACTACGCCGGCGCCCCGGAGACGATCCGCTTCCTCACGTGGCAGATGGCGCACGGGAGCGGCCAGGCCGACCGCTTCAAGGCGTTCGCCGAGCAATGCATGGCCGAGTACGACCTCGAGGGCTGGACGGCGCCGGACCTCGTCACGCCGCACGACGTGAACCTGTTTCTGAAGAAAGGCACCCGCGATGGCTGAGAAGCTCACGGTCCTCAACCCGCTCGGCTACCCGCCGAAGATCACGCGGAAGGCGCTGGCGCCGCGGCTGTCGACGCTCGAAGGCAAGACGGTGTATCTCGTCGACTGCCGCTTCGACGACTCCGACCTGTTCTTGAAGCAGATGCAGGCGTGGCTCGCCGAGCACATGCCCGGCGTGAAGACCGTCTTCAAACCGATCTCGAGCGTCTACCTGCAGGACGATCCGACCACGTGGGAGGAGATCAAGGCGCGCGGCCACGCCGCGATCCTCGGCGTCGGCCACTGAAGCACCTGCGCGCCGGCGGTCGCCGCGCACGCGATGACGATCGAAGCGAAGTACGGCGTCCCCACCATCGCCATGCACACCGACAAGTTCGACAAGGTGGCGCGCTCGGTGGCGACGGTCAACGGGATGCCCGGCCTGCGGCAGGTCTTCGTGCCGCAGCCGATCATGGGCAAGACGGCGCAGCAGCTCCGCGCGTACGTCGACGGGGTCGATCCGATCACCGGGCGGCCGGTGATGCAGGAAGTGATCGAGGGTCTCACACAGCCGATCGACGAGCGCGAGCTCGGGGCGATCGCGTTCGATCGCTCGACGCCGCGCTCGGTGCCGGCAGACACCGCCGAGAACCTCGAGCAGGTCTTCCTCGAGAACCGCTGGACCGACATGCTCCCGATCGTGCTGCCGACGGAGGAGCGCGTCGCGAAGATGCTCGCCGCGACGAAGCGCAAGCCCGAGGAGGTCGTCGGCCGCATGCGATCGACGCACTTCCGCGAGTACTGGGAGTACACCGTCGAAAAAGTAGCGGTGAACGCGGTGATGGCGGGGGCGAGGCCCGCGTACTTTCCCGTGATCCTCGCGCTGGCGGCGACCGGCGTGACCGCGCGCGGCAGCAGCTCGAGCGCGGTGGCGGGGATGGCGGTCGTGAACGGGCCGATCCGCAACGAGATCGGGATGAGCGCCGGCCTCGGCGCGATGGGACCGTACAACCACGCCAACGCCACCATCGGCCGCGCGTACGGCCTGCTCTCGCAGAACGGCCAGGGCGGCTCCGTGCCCGGTCTGAGCTACATGGGCAATCAGGGCAACAGCTACGGCTACAACAGCGCGACGTTCGCGGAGAACGAGGAGCGCAGCCCGTGGACGCCGTTCCACACTCAGCACGGCCGCGCCGCGCAGGAGAGCGCCGTGAGCGTCTTTTCGAGCGTCCGCTCGACCGCGTTCACGCTCGGCCTGCCCGAGAAGCACTGGCGCGAGCACGTCGAGCACATGCTGCGCGGCATGGATCCGCACGGACCACCGACGTTGCTGCTCGACCCGATCGCGGCGCGGCAGTTCGTCGACCGCGGCGCGTTCACGACGAAAGAGCTCCTGATCGACTGGCTCTACGACACCGCGCGGATGCGCGCGAGCGAGTACTGGAACTACCAGCTCATCCAGAACTACATCTACCCGCGCGCCACGTTCGGCGAGGAGCCGTGGGCCTCGAAGCTCAAGGCGGAGCCCGACGAGATGATCCCGATGTTCCGGCGCGAGGACATCCACGTGGTCGTCGTGGGCGGCGAGTCGAACGGCTACTGGCGGATGATGGGCTGCAACTACCAGAAGACGGTCTCGGTCGACGACTGGCGCTGAGATGAGCACGAGGAGATTCAGGGAGCAGCGCTGGCTCATCGACAACACGATCCGCGCGGTCGGGATGGACTGGGACCAGCCGCGCTCGATCTACCTGTCCTCGCCGTGCGGGCCGGAAGCCAACGCCGACTTCGCGCTGATCCGGCAGCGGATCACGAAGCTCGCCGACGCCTCGCCGGTGTTCGAAGCCGTCGCGCGGCGGCGGGAAGGCAAGGCGCAGGCAGCCGAGAAGGACGGCGCGACGACGACCGCGCGCGAGAACTACTTCATCGCCGCGGTGTGCTGGGGCGCCGCGCAGTGGCCCATCGACGAGAACGACGACCAGAATCGCTTCTACAACCCGCGCAAGCGCGAGTGCTACGCGAAGTACGCGTCGCTCGCCGACCACCGCGTGGAGCCGGCGTGGATTCCGCTGCCGACGGGTCAGTCGCTGCCGGCGTGGTTCCACGTGCCGCCGGGCTATACGGGCGGACGCATTCCGGCCGTGATCTCGCTGCCGGGCATGGACAGCTTCAAGGAGATCGGCGTCGCGATGTACGGCGACCGCTGGCTCTCGCGCGGCATCGCCGTGCTCGCGCTCGACGGCCCGGGTCAGTACGAGAGCCCGGTGCTCGACATCTACTTCAGCATGGCGGCCTGGACGCAGACGGCCACGGCCGCCGTGAACTGGCTGGCGGCGCGTCCTGAAGTCGATCCCGCGAGGATCGGGCTCAGCGGCAACAGCTTCGGCTCGTTCTTCGGCACGATCGCCGCCGCGCACGAGCCGCGCATCCGCGCGCTGTCCGTCTCCGCCGTCTGTCACGAGCCCGGCTTCCACACGATCTTCGAAGAGGCGTCGCCGACCTTCAAGGTGCGCTTCATGTACATGTCTGGGATCACCGACGAAGCCGAGTTCGACGCGCTTCGAAAGGCCATGACGTGGGAGGGTCACGCGGAACGGATCACCGCGCCGTACCTCTGCGTGGCCGGCGAGTTCCACGAGCTCTCGCCGCTCGTCCACACCGAGGCGCTGATGCGGGCGCTGCCCGGGCCGAAGCGGCTCGTCGTCTATCAGGACTCGCGACACTCCGTCGGCAACGTGCCGGCCGCAAACCTCGGTCCCTTCCCGCCGATCCTCATGGCCGACTGGATGGCCGCCACGCTGAACGGGATACCGTTCCCGAGCGAGCGATGGCTCGTCGAGAGCACCGGCCGCATCGCCAAGACGCCGCTGTGACCCCGCGGTTCGGCCTCAGCCTGCCGAATCGCGGCGTGCTCTTCGGCGCGACGAGCGTCGACGAGCTGCTCGCGCTTTCCGAGCAGGCGGAAGCGTCCGGCGCGTTCGAGTCGATCTGGGCCGGCGACAGTCTGTTCGCGAAGCCGCGGCTCGAGTCGCTGGTGCTGCTCGGGGCGATCGCCGCGCGCACGCGCCGCGTGCGTCTCGGCACCTGCTGCCTCTCGACGTTTCCCCTGCGCGACCCGATCTTCCTCGCCGCGCAATGGGCCGCGCTCGATCAGGTCTCGCACGGCCGCATGGTCCTCGGCGCCTGCATCGGCGGCAGCCAGCCGCGCGAGAAGGCCGAGGCGGAGTTCGCGCCGTTCCGCGTGAAGCTGAGCGAGCGCGCGCCCCGCCTCGAAGAGGGCATGACGATCCTTCGCCGGCTCTGGAGCGAGGACCACGTCACGCACGAGGGCCGCTTCTGGCAGTTCCGCGATCTCACGCTCGAGCCGAAGCCCGTCCAGCAGCCGTGCCCGATCTGGATCGCGACGAACCCGAAGCCCGGGCTCGCCGCGCCGCACATTGCCGACCGCGCCGTTCGGAGAGTCGGCCTGATGGGCGACGGGTGGATGACGGACAACACCCCCGTCGCGACGTTCCGGCTGCGGTGGGATCTCATCCGCCAGGTCGCGCGCGAGGCCGGCCGCGCGACCGAGGGCATGGAGTCCGCCCTTCACCTGATGGTGAACCTCAACGACGATCGGCAGGCGGCGTTCGAAGAGTCGGTGAAGTTCCTCCACACGTACTACAGCCCCGCGATGACCCGCGAGTACATCGAGAGCTGGCTCGCGTACGGACCGCCGTCCGCGGTGATCGAGAAGATCCGGGCGTACGTCGAGGCCGGGTGCACGACGCCGATCCTGCGCTTCGCGTCGTGGGACCAGAAAGGGCAGATGGCGCGCGCGATCGACATGTTGGGGGGTGCGAGACGCACCCCCCAAGCCCCCCTCGCCTCCGAGCGGACGTGAAGTCCGCTCTCCGGCGGCTGCCCCTTAACGGAAGTTCGGCGCCACGTGCTCGCCGAAGCGGCGCAGCGAGGCGACGACCTTCTCGTGCGCCAGGCCGCCCCAGCTCGCCTGGCACATCACGTGGCCGAGGCCGGCGTCACGAAGGGCCGCGATCTGCTCGGCGACACGCTTGGGCGTCCCGTACAGCGCGCCGGTCTCGAGCACGAAGCGCACGCCGTCCGGATGCGAGACCGCTGGATCCATCCACGGGTTGATCGCCGCCGTGTTCACGCGGAAGTCGGCGGGGTTGTACGCCTCGCGCACGTGATGCATGTGCTGCCGGTACGCCAGCGTCGCGGTCTGGACGTCGTCCTCGGCCTGCGCCTCGCTCTCGGCGACGTAGAGGAAGCGCCACACGGACGCCTCGCCGAGCAGACGCCGCTGCGTCGCCGCGTCGTGGCCCCCGGCCTCGAGGCCCTCGCGATAGCGCGCGAGCCGCTCCGGGATCCGCGCGTTCGGCACGCGCGACATCATCACGGGGATGCCGTCGCGCCCGCATTCCACGAGTGACTCGACGGCGATCACGCTGCGCCAGATCGGCGGATGCGGGCGCTGGACGGGTCGCGGGCGAATCGAAGGCAATCGCACCGAGAAGAACTTGCCGTCGTGGACGAACGGCTCCTCGGTCCAGGCGCGCGTGAGCACCTCGACCGCTTCTTCCATCCGCTCGCGGCTGTCGTCGCTCCGCAGGCCGAAGCCGACGTACTCGTACTCGTTGTAGCTCGACCCGCGCCCGATGCCGACGTCGAGGCGCCCGCGACTGAGGTTGTCCAGCACGGCAAGCTGGATCGCGAGGCGCACCGGATGGTGGAGCGCCATCTGGATGACGGCAAAGCCGATCCGTGCCCGCGACGTGCGCGCCGCCAGCGCGCCGGCGAACGGGATCGGGTCGGCGTACGCGCACTCGCCGGTGAAGTTGTGCTCGGTGAGCCAGAGGTAGTCGAAGCCCATCGCCTCGGCCAGCACGCCCTGCTCGAGCTGCTGGTGGACGCAGGCGAGATCGTCTTCGGCCGACGGCGAGAGCGAGAGCGTCATCCATCCGAACTTCATGGCCCGACACTGTACCGCGTTGGCGGACGCGCCGCGATGCGCCGTGGCGCGAGACGGACCGCGCGCTGGGCGACCTGCACATCAGCAACCTGGTCGAAGATCCCGAGACCGGCCGCCTGTTCGCCGGGACGCACGGCCACGGGATCCACGCCAGCGACGACGGCGGGCGGACGTGGCAGCGCGAGGACCGCGGCGTCGCCTTCGCGAACATCGACGCGATGAGCGCGGTGCGCGCCGCCGACGGCGTGCGCCTCTACGCGGGGACCGAGCCCGCTCACCTGTTCGTGAGCCGCGACTCCGGCGAGACGTGGGAGGAGCTGCCGTCGCTCCGCGCCGTGCCGAGCGTCGAGAAGTGGATGTTCCCGGGCCCGCCGCACGTCGCGCACGTCAAGCACATCACGTTCGATCCGCGCACGGCCGACACGATCGATGCGAGCGTCGAGGTCGGCGCCGGCCTGAAGAGCACGGACGGCGGCAAGAGCTGGACGCAGATGAGCGGCTTCTTCGAGGACGTGCACCGGATGGTCCTGACCGCGTCACGCCCCGACGACGTGTTCATGGGCAACGGGATCGGGATCTATCACAGCGCGGATGCCGGCGCGACGTGGGAGCAGCTCACCGATCGCTCCGCGCGCATCGCCTATCCGGATCAGGTCATCGTGCATCCGCAGAAGCCCGACACGGTCTTCATCGCCGGCGCGATCTGCGGACCGGGCGACTGGCGGAAGACCAAGACCGCCGACGCGCGGATCGCGCGCAGCCGCGATGCGGGCAAGCACTGGCAGTACCTCGAAGGCGGGCTCCCGTCGCACATCCACGGGAACATCGAAGGCTTCGCGCTGAACACGTGGCCGGGCGGCTCGGCCCTTTTCGCCGGCACCACGGACGGCGACGTCTTTCTGAGCCAGAACGAAGGCGAGACCTGGTCGACGATCGCGCGGCGCATCGGCGCGATCTCCAAGGGTGGCCATCACCTCGCGCTGCCGATCGACGAGGCCGCCCTCGAGACCGCGGCCGGCTAGCGACCCGGAGCGGGTCGGCGGCGGGTGGACGCGGGGGCCCGCCGCCTTGGTGCTCAAAAAGGCGAGCCTGACGGCTCGCCTTTTCTGCGCAATCGGCTGGACGGGCCCCCGCGTCCACCCGCCGCCGACCGGCTCCTACCCCCGGGGCCAGAGCCCCGATCAGCGGAGCCGAGCGGATTCGATCAATGCGCGGACGCGCTGCGGTGTCAGCACGGGGTCGCGGATGTCCAGGCGGCCTTCGAACGCGTCGTCCACCGCGTTCGCGATGACCGCGACCGGGGAGCACGTCGGGCCCTCGCCCGCGCCGCGCACGCCGAGCGGGTTGTGATCGGTCGCGAAGACCAGGTGCTCGGTCACGACGTCCGGGACGTCGTCGGCGCGCGGGATCGGATAGTCCATCAACGTTCCGGTGAGCAGTTGCCCTGTGTCGTCGTAGACGACGTGCTCGCCGAGCGACACACCGAGCCCCTGCAGGAATCCGCCCATCACCTGGCCGTCCACGATCGCCGGGTGAAGCTGACGCCCGCAGTCGTGGACCATGACGTACTTCACCACCGACACCACGCCGGTTTCCGGATCGACCTCGACGACCGCGACGTGCACGCCGCTCGCCCACGTCACCGTCGGCAGCGCGTAGAAGGACGTCTCCCACAGCCCGGGGCCGCCGAGATCCACGAGCGACCGATCCCGTAACGCCGCGCGCGCGACGCGCGCGAGCGGTACCGCGCGCATCGGCGCGCCCGTCACGAACGCCTGGCCGTGCTCGATGCGCACGTCCTGCTCGTCGCACTCGAGCAATCGCGCGGCCACGCGACACGCTTTGCGCTTCACCGCGCCGGCGGCGAGCGCGACCGCGTTGCCCGTGTTCACCGCCACGCGGCTCGCGCCCGTGCCGTAGCCGTACGGCACGAGCGTGGTGTCGCCGCCGCGCACGCGGATGTCGTCGAAGCGCGCGCCGAGATACTCCGCGCACACCTGCGCGAACACCGTCTCGTGCCCCTGCCCCGACGCCGACACGCCGATCGACACCGCGACCTGGCCCTGAGCGTCGACCTTCACCGACGCCCACTCGCCCGGGCTCGGACTTCCGCCCGCCTCGACGTACGCGGCGATGCCGACGCCGACGTGACGCCCCTGGCGACGAAGCTCCGCCTGCCGCTTGCGCCAGCCGTCGTAGTCCGCCAGCTCGAGCGCGCGGCGAAGCTCGAGCGGATAGTCGCCGCCGTCGTAGCGAATGGGCACGCCGTCGCGATAGACGAGGTGCGGCGCGTACGGCATCTCGTCGGGCGACACGAGGTTCTTGAAGCGGACCTCAGCAGGATCCATCCCGATACGGCGCGCGAGACGATCGAGCAGCCGCTCGATGACGAAGACCGCCTCCGGCCGGCCCGCGCCGCGATACGGAGAGCTCGCCACCTTGTTCGTCATCACCGACACCGCTTCGGCGCGGAGCGCGGGGACCCGGTACTGCGACGGCAGGTGGTTGATCGTGTTGCTCGGCTCGCTGATCGAGAAGTAGTGATACGCCCCGACGTCCTTCACCATCCGCACGTCGAGCCCGAGCACGCGGCCGTCGCGCGTGGCGGCAAGCCGCGCCTCGTGCCGCTGCTCGCGCGCGTGGTGCGAGCTCTGCATGAACTCCGTGCGCGTCTGGATCCACTTCACGGGACGACGGACGTGATACGCGAGCACCGGGACGAGGACGTCTTCCGGATACACCGCGATCTTCGGGCCGAAGCCTCCGCCGGTGTCCGGAACGAGCACTCGCACGCGCTCGACGGACCAGCCGAGAGACGCCGCCACCGCGTCGCGAAGGTTGAACGGGTTCTGGTGCCCCGCCCACACGGTGAGGATCTCTGTCTCGGCGTCGAACGCCGCGCACACCGCCCGCGGCTCGATGGGCATCGACGTCACGCGCACGTGCGCGAGCCGCTCCTCCACCACCACGTCGGCCTCGGCGAACGCCTTGTCGACGTCGCCGAACGCCGCCCGCACGCGCCCGACGACGTTGCTGTGTCCGTCGTGCACGCGCGGACCGTCGTCGCGCATCCCGACCTCCGCGTCGACGACCGCGGGCCACGGCTCGTACTCCACGGTGGCCGCCGACGCCGCGTCGACTGCGCGGGCCCGGTCCGGCGCGAGCACCGCGGCGATCGCTTCGCCGACGTGCCGCACTTCACCACGCGCGAGGACGTGCTGGGGCCGCGGGGAATCGAGGACGACGTACGGGTTCGTCGTCTCCGCGCCACGGACGGGCAACGGCATCGCGAGCTCGGGGAGATCGCCCGCCACGAAGGCCATCACGCCGGGCAGCGCGCGGGCCGCGCTCAGGTCGACCCGGTGCACGCGCGCGCGTGCGTGAGTCGACCGCACGAGCGTGAGATGCAGGGGGTCCGGAAGCCGGATGTCGTCGACGAACCGTCCGCGCCCGACGAGGAGCCGCTCGTCCTCCTTGCGCCGCGGCGACTGGCCGATCACGTCAGACGCCGCGGTACGGATTGCCCCAGCGGTCCTGGTAGACGACCTCGCTCAGCGGCCCGCGGCCGACCGGCCCGAACTTCCCCATCGGGTACCCGATCGGAAGGATCGCGTACGAGTGGACGCCCGGCGGCAGGCCGAGCGCGGCTTCGCTGTCTTTCTCGTAGAGCAGGTGCCGCGTCGTGAGCGTGGCCCCGAGACCGAGAGCGCGCGCCGCGAGCAGCATGTTCTGCACGGCGGGATAAATGGATGCGCCGGACATGCGCGTCGGCGGCGCCGTCTCTTCCAGACACGCGACGATCCACACGGGCGCTTCGTGGAAGTGGTCGGTCAGGTATTCGACCGCCGCGTGCTGCCGCAGGTACTTCTCCTTCGTGACGCCGGGCGGCGGCGCGCTGTTGAGGTACCGCGGGCCGACGACTTCGTCGAACGCGCGCTTGTAGATCACCTGCACGCGCTTCTTGATCTCCTGGTCCTTGATCACGAGGAACCGCCAGCGCTGCGTGTTCGCGCCGTTCGGCGCGCTCGTGCCCGCGCGGAGGATCTTCGCGATCAGCGCGTCCGGGACCGGGTCCGGCTTGAGCCGGCGCATGGCGCGCATCGTGCCCATGATGTCGAACACGTCCGTGCTGTCGACGACCATACCGGGCCTCCTAGCGCGCGTACTTGTGGCCGAGCGCTTCTTCCCAGCGGAGGTAGTTCTGCATGTCGGCGAAGTTGCGATCCGGCCCGGCGAGCAACACGTCCGTCGGCGCCGCCATCACGCCGGCGAGCCCGCGCTCCACCGGCAAGCCGGCCGCGCGCCACGCGTCCATCCCGCCGTCGAGCACCGACACGCGCTGATAGCCGAGCTCCTTCAGCGTCGCCGCCGCGAGCGCGGACGCGCGGCCGTCGGTGCACGTGACCGCCATCGGCGTGTCCTTGGCCGGCACCATCTCGGTGATCCAGATCTCCATCCACCCGCGCGGCACCCACCGCGCGCCCGGCCCGTGACCGCGCGCGAAGTCCTGGCTCGTGTCGACGAAGATCACCGCGGGCGGCGGCGACGCCTGCAGCGCTTTGGGCGCGATCAGCGTCGCGGCGCTGCGCGCGGCATCGTACCCCGCGGGCACCTCGTGCGGCGCGCCCCGCTCGAGCGCATGGCCCGCCGCCGTCCACGCGGTCGTGCCGCCGGCGAACGCGTAGACCTCGTCGACGCCCATCTGCCGGTACCACGACGCGATCAGCGTCGCGCGCGCCATGCGATCGCACGCGAAGACGAGCGGCGCGTGCTTCACGACGGCGAGCTCGTCGGAGCGCTGCACGGCCTGACCGCCGGGGAACCAGCGGAAGCCGGGAAGGTGGCCCGCCGTGTACTCCTCGCGCGTGCGCACGTCGATCAGATAGACGCTCTCGTGCCGGCCGCGCTCGATCATCTTCTGCATGCCGGCCACGTCGAGCGTGCGCACGCCGTCCTCCGCGCCGACCTTCGCGGCGTACGCTTCCGCTGCCACCACGCCGGCGGGCGACGGCTCCGGCAGCGCCACGCGATCGGCGCCGCTCTCGAGCTGATGCCCGGCCAGCATCCAGCCGGCCGTCCCGTTCTTCAGGCCGAGCGCCGGAATGCCCATGCGCTGGAGCACGCGCGTGCCGATGATGCTGCGCGTGCGGCCCGCGCAGTTGACGATGATCGTCGCGTCCTTGTCGGCGTCCTTCACGATGTCCGTGATACGCAGCGCCAGCTCGCCGCCCGGCACGCTGCGCCCCCCGGGGATGCAGAAGCGCCGGAACTCCTCGGGCGTCCGCGTGTCGAGGATGACGAACTTCTCGCCGCGCGCCATGCGCTCCGCGAGCTCCTTCGCCTCGATCTCCGGCACGTGGTGGACGACCTCGACCTTCTCGCCGAAGTCCTTGCTGGGCACGTTCGTGCCCCACTCGGTGGCGAAGCCGTCGGTCACCCAGCGATTGATGCCGCCGTCGAGCACCGACACGTCGCGGTAGCCCATGCGCTCGAGGGTGGCCGCCGCGAGCCGCGCGCGCCGGCCGTCGTCGTCACACACCACGACGGGCGTTCCGAGATACGGCACCGCATGCGGCATGGCGGACTCGAGCTGACGGCGGGGCATCGGCGAGGCCCCGGGGATGTGACTGCTGTTGTACTCGCCGGCTTCGCGGACGTCGATCAGCGCGAACGGCGCGCGGCCCGCGAGCCGCGTGCGAAGGGTGTCGGGCACGACCGTGGCAGCCATGGCGCCTCCTGTGCGGCGCATCATCGGCCCCGGCCGACGAGCCGTCAAGCGTGCGGCTTGCCGCTTGCGTTCCCATCAGCCGGGTGGTCTGCTATCCGCCGCGCGATCCCCAGGAGGACGTCATGGCCGACACGATGAAGGCGTGGTTCACGGTGCCCGGGCCCGACGGAGCGAAGTTCGAGCTGCGCGAGATCCCCGTGCCCGAGCCCGGAGCGGGCCAGGTCCTGATTCGCGTGCGCGCCGCGGGAACGAATCGCGGAGAGCTGATCCGCGGCGCGGCGCTCAAGTCGGGCGACCCCGCGGCGAAACCCACGCGCTCCGGCGGCGAGTTCGCCGGCGAGATCGCCGCAGCCGGCGAGGGCGTCAGCGGATACCGCCAGGGCGATCGCGTGATGGGCCGCACGCCCGGAAGCTACGCGGAGCACGTGGTCGCATCCCAGCGTGCGCTGATGCGCGTGCCCGACGGGATGACGTGGCCCGAAGCGGCGGCGATTCCGAACGTGTTCGTCACCGCGCACGACGCGATCGTCACCAATGCGGAGACCGCGGCCGGCGAGTCCGTGCTGGTCACCGCCGCGCCGTCGGGTGTCGGCACGGCGGCGATCCAGATCGCGCGCCACATCGGCGCCAACCCCGTCCTCGCCACCACCCGCACACCGGCCAAGGCCGCGGCCTTGCGCAAGCTGGGCGCCCACGAGGTCGTCGACACGCGCGACGCCTCGTGGGTCGACGCCGTGCTGCGCGCGACGAACGGCCGCGGCGTCGACGTCATCATCGACCACGTCGGCGGCCCGATGCTCGCCGACAACATCCGGGTGCTCGCGCTGAAGGGGCGCCTGGTCAGCGTCGGCCGCAACGCGGCGCGCGTGGGCGACTGCGATCTCGACGAGATCGCGCGCAAGCGCGCGAAGATCATCGGCGTGACGTTCCGCACCCGCACGCCGGAGGAGACGCTCGCGTGCAGCGAGCGCTTCGCCTCGCAGCTGCTCGGCGCGGTCGCGAGCGGCGCGCTCCAGCCCGTGCTCGACCGCACGTTCCCCATGGAGCGCCTCGCCGATGCCCACGCGTACATGCTGAGCGACGCGCAGACCGGAAAGATCGTCCTCACGATGTAGGAGGGCCCAGACATGACGACGGGCCACAAGCTCATCTCCGCGGATTCCCACGTCAGCGAGCCGACGGACCTGTGGCTCGAGCGCGTCGACACGCGGTACCGCGACCGCGCGCCGCGGCTCGTCGAGAACCCGCGCGACCCGAAGGGCGCGTACTTCTACTACGAGGGCTACGCGCCCCATCCGATCGGCATCGGGCTCGGCGCCGGCAAGACGCCCGAGGAGCTCGCGCAGTTCCTCACGCGGGGCACGTACGCGGACGCGCGGCCCGGCGGCTGGGATCCGGCCGAGCGCCTGAAGGACAACGAGCTCGACGGCGTCGAGGCCGACGTGCTCTCCACGACGCTCGGCTTCCGCATCTTCTGGCTGAAGGACGCCGGGCTCCAGGAAGACTGCTTCCGCGTCTACAACGACTGGCTCGCCGACTATTGCAGCTACGCGCCGAAGCGCATGGCGGGCCTCGCGATGATCTCGCTCTACGACCCGAAGGCGGGGGTGCAGGAGCTCGAGCGGTGCGCGAAGCGCGGCCTCAAGGGCGCGATGATCTGGTGCTCGCCGCCCCCCGAGCAGCCGTACAGCTCCGAGCACTACGATCCGTTCTGGGCGGCGGCGCAGGAGCTGCGCATGCCGATCAGCCTGCACTCGATCACCGGCATGGGCCACGAGAGCCAGTGGGACTTCGGCGACCGCTACATGCGGGCGACCGTGCTGTCGCACGAGGTCGAGCGCTCGTTCAGCGCGCTGATCTTCTCGGGCGTGCTCGACCGCTTCCCGGAGCTGCAGATCGTCTCCGCGGAGAACAACTGCGGCTGGCTGCCGTACTACCTGCAGCGCATGGACCGCACGTTCGAGCGCGGACGCTACGCCGCGAAGTTCACCATCAGGCTGAAGCCGAGCGAGTACTTCCGCCGCCAGATGCACTGCACGTACATCGACGACTACGTGGGCGTCGCCAACCGCCACTTCGTCGGCGTGGACCGGATCATGTGGTCCTCGGACTACCCGCACCAGGCGTCGTCGTGGCCGCACTCCCAGGACGTGGTCGCGCGCGACTTCAAGGACGCGAGCCCGGAGGATCGCTTCCAGATCACCCGGGGCAACGTCGCGAAGCTGTACCGCTTCGAGCTCTGACCATGAGAAAAGTGCGTCGCATCGTCACGGGCGTGAACGCCGCCGGACGCTCCTGCATCCTTTCGGATACGCAACTCCCCGCGGGCGACGTCGCGGCCGACCAGCCCGTGCGCGTCGGCTTGTGGATGACCGACCGTTCGCCCGCCTCGAACCAGGGAACGCACGATCCCGTCCCCGACGGCGTGATCATGCGCACGCCGCCGCCCCACCGCGGCGGGAGCGTCATCCGCATCACGGACATCCCGCCCGAGCGGACGCAGCGCTACGATCCGGAAGAGCTGAGGCGTCGGGGCTGCAAGACCACGCCGGATCGTTCCGCGAAGCATCCGGGCTTCCACGCGACCGACACGATCGACTACGCCATCTGTCTCGAAGGCGAAGTGTGGGCCGTGCTGGACGACGACGAGACATTGATGAAGCCGGGCGACGTGCTGATCCAGCGCGGGACGTACCACGCCTGGGCGAATCGGAGCGACACGATCGCCCGGATGGCGTTCATCCTCATCGATGCCGAGCCCCTCGACAACCACTAACGACGAGACGAGGCCCATGGACCGACGGATCATCGACCTCTACGACGACTTCACGCACTGCCACCTCGACCGGCGGCTGTTCATCGAACGGCTCGCGCGGCTGGTCGGCTCCACCGCCGCGGCGCTCGCGCTGCTGCCTCAGCTCGAGTCGAACCTCGCCATCGCGCAGACGATTCCCGAAACCGACGCGCGGCTTCGCGCCCAGGACGTGACGTACGAGGGCTCGAGCGGCGTCATGACGGGCTATCTCGCCCGTCCCGCCGGCGACACGAAGGCGCCGGCCGTGCTCGTGATCCACGAGAACCGCGGGCCCCAGCCGCACATCCGCGACGTCGCGCGGCGTGTCGCCGTCGCCGGCTTCGTCGCGCTCGCGCCCGACTTCATGTCGCCGATCGGCGGCACGCCGGCGACCGAGGACGAAGCGCGGACGAAGTTCTCCGGCGTCCGGGTCCCGGTCGCGCTCGCGGACGCGCTCAAGTCCACGGCGTTTCTGCGAAGCCGGCCCGAAGCGACCGGCAAGGTCGGGGTCGTCGGCTTCTGCTGGGGCGGCGCGATGACCGGTCACGTCGCCGCCGCCGGCGACGACGTCCAGGGCGCCGTGGTCTTCTACGGCACCGCGCCGGCCCTCGACAAGGTGCCGGCGATCAAGGCGCCGCTGCTCCTCCACTACGCCGGCATCGACGAGCGCGTGAACGCCACCGTGCCCGGGTTCGAGGCCGCGCTGAAGCAGGCGGCCAAGACGTACACGCTCCACATGTACGAAGGCGTGAACCACGCGTTCCACAACGACACGGCGGGCACCCGCTACAACGCGGACGCCGCGCGCCTCGCGTGGACACGCACGGTCGACTTCTTCAACCGGACGCTCCGCTGACATGGCGCTGAAAGATCGGATCCCGTTCGGGCTGTCGCTGCCGCATCGCTCCCCCGACCCGATCGACGTCGAGGCGGTGCGCGCGGTCGCGCAGCGCGCGGATGCGCTCGGCTTCCGCGACGTGTGGGTCACGCACAACGCGCTCGATCCGGTGTTCAGCTTCGACTCCGTGGTCGTCCTCACCTACGCCGCGGCGGTGACGACGAAGATCCGCGTCGGCGTGTCCGTGATCGTCCTGCCCGTGCAGCACCCCGTCCAGGTGGCGCACCAGTTCGCGTCGCTGGATCGTCTCAGCAACGGCCGCGCGATCCTCGGCGCCGGGATCGGCCGGGAGCATCACTACAAGGAGTTCCAGGTGCCGATGGAGCACCGCGTGCGGCGCTTCCGCGAGCAGATCGAGGTGATCAAGGCGCTGTGGACCGAGTCGAAGGTGACCTACCACGGCGGCATCTTCCATCTCGACGGCGAGACGATGACGATCAAGCCCGTGCAGAAGCCGCATCCGCCGATCTGGTTCGGCGGCGATCATCCGGACGCCGTCCGTCGCGCGGCGTCGCTGGCGGACGCGTGGATGGGATCGGGCGGGTCGAGCAAGGCGGTGTTCGGGCGCAGCGTGCCGATCCTGAAGGCGGAGCTGGAGAAGCTCGGGCGCGATCCGAAGACGTTCCCGGTCTCGAAGCGCGTGTTCATGTCGGTGCACGAGCGCGCCGACGTCGCGCGCGCCGAGGTGAACCGCTGGTACACGGAGGTCTATCACAACCCGGCGGGGACGGACGCATCCGGCGTCCACGGCACGCCGGAGCAGGTGCGCGAACAGCTCGAAGAGCTGATCGCCGCGGGGGCGACTCATCTCCTTCTCAACCCGGTCGCGCGCTACACCGAGCAGGCCGACGCGCTCGCGGAGGTCGTGGGCCTCTCGCAATGACGCTGCCCGGCGACGTTCATCCCGAATCGCTTTCGCGGCTTCCCCGGCTCGCCCGCGAGCAGATGGACGAGCGAGGCCAGGCGTTCTACGACGCCGTCACCGGCCCGCAGAGCCGCACGCTGGTCGGCTTGCAGGGGCCGAGCGGCATCTGGCTCCACAGCCCGGAGCTCGGCGAGCGCGTGCGGGCCGTCAACCAGTACCTGCGTTACGACACCACGCTGGATCGACGCCTGACCGAGCTCGCGATCCTCGTGACGGCGCGCGAGCTCGATCAGCAGTTCGAGTGGACCGCGCACGAGCCGGCCGCGCTGAAGGAAGGGCTCGAGCCCGAGATCATCGACGTGGTGAAGCATGGAAAGCCGGTCGACGGCCTCGGGCCGAAAGAAGCGCTGATCGTCAGCTTCGGGCGCGAGGCCTTCCGCGAGCGCAAGGTCCGCTCCGAGACGTTCGCGCGCGCGGTCGAGGCCTTCGGCACGCGCGGCGTCGTGGACCTCGCGGCGCTGATGGGCAACTACGCGATGACCGCGGTCATCCTCAACGCGGTCGATCAGCAGCTGCGTCCCGGGCAGAAGTCCCTGCTCTGACGAGCACTCCATGAAGGCGATCGTGATGCGCGCGTTCGGCCCGCCGAAGGTCCTGCGCCTCGAAGAGATCGCAACCCCGGTGCCCGGAGCCGGCGAGGTGCTGATCCGCGTGCACGCGGTCTCCGTCAACCGCACGCTCGACCTCGCCGTCCGCGCGGGAACCTATCCGGCGCGCGTGGCGCTGCCTCACGTCCTCGGCGTGGATCCGTCCGGGGTGATCGCCGCCGTCGGCGACGGCGTGACCGCGCGCAAGGTCGGCGATCGCGTCGCCACGCGGCAGATCGTCCGTCCGGCCACGACGACATCGGGGCCGATGCTCCTCGGCGTGCACACGTGGGGAGGCTACGCGGAGTACGTGAAGGTCCCCGTCGACATGACGCACGCGGTCCCCGCAGGTCTGGACTTCGTCACCGCCACGGTGGTCGCGCGTCACGGCCCGACGGCGCTCAGCATGCTGCGCGACGCCGCGAACTTGACGCGCGACGAGTGGGTGCTGGTGATGGGCGCCGCCGGCGGGCTCGGCAGCGCGGGCATCCAGGTGGCGAAAGAATTCGGCGCGAAGGTCATCGCGGCGGCCGGCGCCGACGAGCGCGTGCGAGCAGCCGTCGAGCTCGGCGCCGACGCCGGCGTGAACTACCGCGCGAAGGATCTGACGGAAGAAGTGCGCAGAATCACCGACGGGCGCGGCGTCGACGTGGTGTTCGAGAACATCGCCGATCCCGCGCTGTTCCCGAAGGCCTTCGCCACGCTCGCGCGCAACGGACGGCTCGTCACCGCGGGCGCGCACGGCGGCGGCACCGTGCCGCTCGACGTCCAGCGGCTCTACCTGAACGGGATCTCGGTCATCGGGTCGGTGGGCCGGATCACCGCCGACGATCTCGCGCACTGCTTGCGCGCGGCGGCCGAAGGCCGGCACCGCGTGCTGCTCGACCGCGTGATGCCGCTCGCGGACGCGGCGCTCGCGCACCGGATCGTGGCCGAGCGATCCGGCACGGGCAAGGTCGTGCTCCAGCCCTGATCAGTAGTACGCGGCGCCGCCGTTGACGTGAATCGTCTGGCCGGTGACGAAGCCGCCGTCGTCGGTGACGAGGAAGAGACACGTCGCGGCGATCTCGTCGACGTGCCCCTGCCGTCCGAGCGGGATTCCTGCCGCGCTCGGCGGCCGCCCGTGGTACCACTCCGGATTCGCGCGCGACGTGTCGATGCTACCGGGCGAGACGACGTTGACGCGGATGTTGTGCTCGGCGAATTCGGACGCGAGCCCGCGCGCGAGACCGACCAGCCCCATCTTCGCCGCCGAGACGTGCGCACGCCCCTTGCCGCCCACGAACGCGCCCTCACCGGTGAGGAACACGATGCGGCCGTATCTGTTCGCGACCATCGACTCGATCACGGCGCGCGCGCAATGGATCCCGCCGTCGAGCACCACGCCGCGCACGGCCTCCCAGTCCTCCCCCTTCAGCTCGGTGAACGGCTTGTGCGGGCGGATGGCGGCGTTGCTGATGAGGATGTCGATGCGGCCGAACTCCGACATCGCGCGCGCGACCATCCGCTCGATGTCGTCGCGCTTCGCCACGTCGGCGACCACGGAGAGCGCCTTGACGCCGCGGGCGCGCGCCTCGCCCGCGACGGCGTCGGCCTCCGCCTGGTTGCTGCGCGCGTTGACGACGACGTGCGCGCCGTCCGCCGCGAGCTTCAGCACCGTGGCACGGCCGATGTTCCGTCCGGAGCCGGTCACCAGCGCCACTTTGCCGTCGAGCTTGCCCACGAGAGCACCTCCGTGTTCCAGCCTGCGAGCCGGCGGCGATTGTACTATCCTCGCCTCGACGTCACCCGAACCGCCCTCCCCCGGGAGGTCAGCCATGGCGCGGATCCAGCAGATCCATCAACGGTGAGATTCACTTCACGGAGACCCCGCATCCGGCCCCCGTGCCGTCGAGCCACTTCGCGCTCGAGGTGACCGACTGGGACGCGATGCTCGCCCACCTGGACGTGCTCGGCATCGCGCACGTGCGGACGTCGGCCGCCGGCACCATGCGGACCATCGGCGGCACCGATCCGTACCAAGGGCGCCGCGAGGACACGGGCGAGCACGACACGTACATCCATGACCCCGACGGCAACATGATCGAGCTCGTCTACCATCCGCTCGGCATCCAGGCATCGGAGCACGGCCCGCGCTGGACCCAGCGTCCGGGCTTCGTCGACGCGGCGTACCAGGAGAGGGAGCGATGACCAAACCGAGGATCCGGCACATCGCGCTCAACGTGAAAGACCGCGATGCGGTCGCCGACTACTACAAGAAGATCTTCGGGCTGGAGGAAAAGTACCGCGGACCGAACGGCACCGTCTACCTCTCCGACGGCTTCGTGGGCGTCGCGTTGATCTCGCGGCCGGATCGGCCGTGGGGGATCAACCACTTCGGCTTCCAGGTCGGGGACGTCCAGGCCATCGTGGACGCGGCCGAGACGACGGCGGAGTCGAACACGTTCGGCGCGGTGGCGGAGAGCTGGATCCACGACCCCGAGGGCAACCGGGTCGACGTCACCGAACACGGCTGGCCGATTTGACGTCTGACGAGTATCTCGCCCGCGTTCGCGCGCTGCTGCCCGCGCTGCGCGAGCGCACGGCACGGGCCGAACAGCTCCGGCGGCTGCCCGACGAGACCTACAAGGACTTTCAGGCGGCCGGGCTCTTTCGGTGCCTCCAGCCCAAGCGTTACGAAGGGTACGAGCTCGATCCCGGCACGTTCTATCAGGCGATCATGGACGTGGCCGCGGTCTGCGGGTCGAGCGGGTGGATCCTCGCGGTGATCGGCGTCCACAACTGGCACCTCGCCCTTTTTCCACCACAGGCCCAGGAAGACGTCTGGGGCGAGGACACGAGCGTTCAGGTCTCGACGGGCCTGTCGCCGACGGGCATCGTGGACCGCGCCGACGGCGGCTTCCGTCTCCGTGGGCGCTGGTCGTTCTCGAGCGGCTGCGACTTCTGCTCGTGGGCGGTGGTCGGCGGCGTCGTGCCACCGACCAATGCGAGCGCCCCGCCCGACGTGCGGACCTTTCTCGTCCCGCGCGGCGACTACACGATCGAAGACAACTGGCACGTGATGGGCCTGTGCGGCACCGGCAGCAAGAACGTCGTCGTCGCGGACGCCTTCGTGCCGGAGTACCGCACGCACTCGTATCTCGACGCGTTCCGTCTCACGAACCCTGGCGCCGCCGTCAACGATGGGCCGCTCTACCGCCTGCCCCTGGGGCTGGTCTTCCCCAACGCGCTCGCGTCCTCGGCCGTCGGTGTGGCGCTCGGGGCCATCGAGACGTTTCGGGAACAATCGAAAGTGCGCGTCAACGTGCGCGACCGGACGCGCGTGGCCGAGGATCCTTTCATCCAGCTTCGCCTGGCGGACGCGTCTTCCGAAGTGGACGGCGCCCGTGAACGGATGCTCGCGAACTTCGCCGGGATGATGCGCCTGGTCTCGGCCGGCAACGAGATCCCGCTGACCCAACGCGCCCGCTATCGCTGGGACGCGGCGAAGGCGATCGACTGGAGTGTGAGGGCCGTGGACCGCTTGTTCGAGGCCAGCGGCGGCCGCGGCATCTTCCTCGACAACCCGATCCAGCGCGCGTGGCGCGACGTGCACGCGATGCGGGCGCACGTGGCGAACAATCCGGAGAAGGTCGCCCCGGTGTTCGGTCGCTCGGAGTTCGGCCTCGCACCACTCGACATCAGATTCTGAGGGGTTGGAGTACAAAGGAAGGTCCTCGCATGGCGCATCGGATCGTCGGACAACGTTTCGGACGGCTCGACGGTGCGGACAAGGTCACGGGCGCGGCGCGGTACTCCGCGGACGTGACGCTGCCCGGGATGGTCTGGGGCAAAGCGCTGCGCAGCCCGCTCCCGCACGCGCGCATCGTGCGCGTCGACGCGAGCCGGGCGCGCGCGCTGCCCGGCGTGCTCGCGGTCCTCACGGCCGCGGATGTGCCGGACCTCCTGGTCGGGCGGCGCATGTTCGACATGCCGCTGCTCGCCCGCGATCGCGTGCGATTCGTCGGCGAGAAGGTCGCGGTGGTGGCCGCGCTCGATCCGGACGTCGCGGAAGAGGCGCTGGCGTTCATCGAGGTCGAGTACGACGAGCTGCCCGCCGTGTTCGATCCGGCCGACGCGATCCAGCCCGGTGCTCCGCTCGTCCACGAGAACCCGGGCGCGTATCACGGCGCCCCGGCCGAGCGGCCGCACGCGAACGTCCAGTCGGTCCTCCGCTTCAAGCTCGGCGACGTGGACGCGGGGTTCCGCGAAGCGGACCGCGTCTTCGAGCACACCTTCCGGACGCAGCTCGCGCATCACGGGTACATCGAGCCGCACGCGGGTGTGATCGCGCTCGACGAGGACGAGCGCGTGCAGGTCTGGGCGTCGAACAAGATGCCGTACCGCCTGAAGGAGCTCCTGTCGCACGCGCTCGAGCTGCCGCCCGCGCGGATCCGCGTGAACCTCACGCCCATCGGCGGCGACTTCGGCGGCAAGGGCTCGCTGATGGATCTGCCGCTCGCCTATCACCTCGCGCGCGTGACCCGGCGGCCGGTGAAGATGGTCATGCGCTACACCGAGGAGCTGATGGCGGGCAACCCGCGCCATCCGTCCGTCGTGACGATGCGCACCGGCGTGACGAAGGACGGACGCATCGTGGCCCGGCGCGCGACGGCGCTCTACAACAGCGGCGCCTACGCGGCGTTCAAGCCCGCGCCCAGCGTGAACCTCGGCGGCACGAGCATGGGCGCCGGCGTCTACCGGATCCCGCACCTCCTGCTCGAAGGCTTCTGCGTCTACACGAACACCATCCCGTGCGGTCACGCGCGATCGCCCGGCGAGCCGCAGATGCTGTTCGCCGAAGAGTCGCACATGGACATGATCGCGAAGGAGCTCGGGCTCGATCCGGTCGAGCTCCGCCGGCGCAACCTGCTCCGCGACGGCGATGCCCTCGCCAACGGCCACCACCTCGAGCACGTGCGCGCGACCGAGACGCTCGACGCCGCGCTGGCGGCGAGCGACTGGGCGAAGCCGAAGCCGCGCGGGGTGGGCCGCGGCGTCGCGATGGGCCATCGCCACATCGGCGTCGGCTTCACCAACGCGCAGGTGCGGCTCGAGACGAAGGGCACGGTGACGCTGACGATCGGGCTGCCGGACACGGGCACGGGCGCGCACCTCGTGCTCCGCCAGGTCGTCGCCGAGGTGCTCGGCCTCTCGATCGACGAGGTCCAGATCGAGCTCGCCACGACGGACCTGTTCGAGACCGATTCGGGCGTGGGCGGCAGCCGCGTCACGCACACGGGCGGCCGCGCGGCGTTTCACGCGGCGGAGAAGCTCAAGGAGCAGATTCACGCCGAGGCGACGAAGCTCGGCACGCCGGACGCCTCGTTCGCCACGATCGCCCAGGCGGCGGCGCGCGAGGGCCGCACGCTCGAAGCCGTGCACTTCTACGACGCGAAGTCGCATGCCGCGGTGACGTCGTTCACCGCGCAAGTCGCGGAAGTCGCCGTCGACCCCGCAACGGGTCAGGTCACGGTGCTCCGCTTCACGACCGCGCACGACGTCGGTACGATCATCAATCCGCTCGGCCACCAGGGGCAGATCGAGGGCGGGCTGATCCAGGGTCTCGGCTTCGCGTTGATGGAAGAGCTGCAGACGGCGGAGGGCCGTATCAGCACGCTCAGTCTCGGCGACTTCAAGCTGCCGACGATCCGCGACATCCCGCCGCTCACCACCGTGATCGTCGAAGACGCGGTCGGCCCGGGGCCGTTCCGCGCCAAGGCGATCGGCGAAGGCAGCATCAGCCCGGTCGCGCCGGCGATCGCCAATGCGGTCGCCGACGCGTGCGGCGTCCGCATCGTGGACCTGCCGATCACGGCGGAGAAGGTCTACTTCGCGCTGCAGGACAGAAAGGGCCGGTCGTGATCCGCCTCACGGTGAACGGCCAGGCGCACGAGCTGGACGTGCCGAGCTACCGCACGCTCCTCGACTGCCTCCGCTACGACCTCGGGCTGACGGGCTCGAAGGAAGGCTGCGGCGTCGGCGTCTGCGGCGCGTGCACGGTGCTGCTCGACGGCAAGATGATCAGCTCGTGCATCGCGCTGGCGGTCTTCGCTGACGGCCGCGAGGTGACGACCGTCGAAGGTCTCGCCGAGGACGAGCGGCTCCATCCGGTCCAGCAAGCGTTCATGGACGCCGGCGGCTTCCAGTGCGGGATCTGCACGCCGGGTCAGGTCGTGGCCGCCAAGGCGCTGCTCGACGCGATCCCCCACCCGAGTGAGGCGGAGATCAAGGAGTGGATGCTCGGCAATCTCTGCCGGTGCACGGGCTACTACAAGATCGTCGAGTCGATCCAGGCCGCGGCCGGGCAGGCGCGGGCATGATCGCCTTCGACTATCGCGCGCCGCGGTCGCTCGACGAAACGCTCGCGATCCTCCAGGAGTACGGCGACGAGGCGCGTGTCATCGCCGGCGGCACCGCGCTCGTGACCATGATGCGACAGCGCCTGGCGCAGCCGGCCTGCGTGGTGAGCGTGCGCGGCGTCGCCGGGCTCGGACGGATCGAGGCGACCAACGGCTCCATCCGGATCGGCGCGCTCGTCACGCATCGCGAAGCGGAGTGCTCGCCGCTGATTCAGGAACGGCTGCCCGTCCTCGCGGAGACGTTTCGCCGCGTGGGAACGATCCGGATCCGCCACATGGCCACGGTCGGTGGCGCGCTGGCTCACGCCGATCCGAATCAGGATCCGCCCGTGACGCTCATGGCCCTCGACGCGGGCGTGGAGGTGCAACGTGCGGGGGGCGGGCGCGAGCTGCCGGTCGCCGAGTTCTTCCGTGACTACTACGAATCAGCGCTCGAGCCCGGCGAGCTGGTCACGGCGGTCACCGTGCCGCTGCTTCCGGCGGCGACGGGCGCGAGCTACGTGAAGTTCCTCCCGCGCACCGCCGACGACTACGCCACCGTGGCGGTGGCCGCGACCGTGACGCTGGAGCCGGACGGCGAGCACTGTCGCGAGGCGCGGATCGCGCTCGGCTCGGTGGCGACCACGCCGCTGCGCGAGCGCGCGGCGGAAGCGCTGCTCTCCGGCGCACGGCTCGGCGAGCGTCTCCTGAAGGCCGCAGGCTCGGCGGCGAAGACGGCGGTGGATCCGCTGGACGACCACCGAGGCTCGGCGGCGTACAAGCGCGAGATGACCGCGGTCATGGTGGAGCGCGCGCTCACCCAGGCATGGGCGGAAGCCCGTCGCGCCGCGCGAGCTTCCGGGTGACCTTCACGCAGGAGTGCGTCATCCCCGTGGAGCACGAGCGGCTGTGGAACTTCCTGATGGATGTGCCGGCGGTCGGCCGCTGCGTCCCCGGCGTCCAGACCATCGAGGCCGTGAACGGCAGCGTCTACGAAGGTGAACTGAAGGTTCACGTGGGGCCGATCCGTCTCGCGCTCGAAGGCACGATCACCGTCGAGGAAGCCGACGCCCCGGCCGGCCGCGCGCGCATGCGCGCCGAAGCGAATGACCGGCGGCTGGGCGGAGGGATCCGCGCCCGCATGAGCCTCACCCTGTCACCCGCCGACGCCGGCACGCGCGTGCAGATCGACACCGACCTCGCCGTCCTGGGCAAGATCGGAGAGTTCGGTCAACCGGTCATCAAGAAGAAGGCGGACGCGATCCTCGACGAGTTCGTTCGCAACGTCCGATCTCATCTCGCGGCGGTGACACCATGAGCGCCAGGATCATCGACGACATCCATGCGATCCGGGAGCGGTGGCACACGAAGAATCATCCGTTCTTCGCGGCCCTCGGCGAGGGCACGCTGCCGCTGCGCGCGCTCGGTGTCTACCTGGCGATGCACTACCAGTTCGTGCAGCGCGCGCTCGCGAGCTTCGGCATCCTCTACACGCGGCTCTACGCGTACGAGGACGTGCGCAAGGCGATCATCGAGAACCTGGCGGAAGAGGAAGGGTTGAAGGCGATCCCGCGCGAGGGGCACGTGCCCCACGACCACAACGAGCTCATCGTGCGGTTCTGCAAGGCCGCGGGCCTCGCGGAGCACGACGTGCACGCGACGAAGATGACGCCCGCGTGGTGGGCCCGGTCACTGCACTACTACCACACGGCACTGCACGAGCCGATCGGCGTGATCCTCGCGATGCAGACCACGCAGGAGGGCCAGCAGCCCGCGCTCAACAGCGAGGTCGTGCTCCCGGCGCTCGCGCGCCACTACGGCTTTGCGCCCGGCGCGCGCGAGATCGAGTTCTTCACCGAGCACGCGGAGGCGGACATCGAGCACAGCCGCCGCCAGGCCGAGCTGTGCGCGCGCTATCTCGACACCGATGCCGCGAAGGCGCGCGCGCTCGAGGTGGCGGCGCAGGCGTGCCGTCTGAGGTGGGCGTCGATCACCGATCTCTATCGGCGCGACTACCTCGGCGAGAAGGAGATCCTCCCGGCCGGCGTCTAGGGCCGAACCTCGCGGCCGAGATACTCCACGGCCGCCTGCACGCCGCCGCGGCCGTGCGGGATGCCGAGCGCGGCGAGCGCCATCTCGATCGCGCCGAGGACGCCGAGGGCCACGGGCGCGTTGACGTGGCCCATGTGCGCGATGCGGAACGCACGGCCCTGGAGCTCACCGATCCCCCGCCCGAGGACCACCCCGCACTTCTCGCGGCAGTAGTCGCTGAGCGGCGCGGGATCGCGGCCCTGCGTCAAGACGGTCGTGACGGAGTTCGCGCGCTCTTCCGGACGCGTGACGTTGAACGCGACCACGTCGCCTTCCGCCCATCGCGCCACGGCCTGGCGCGTCGCCTCGGCGAGCAGCGCGTGACGGCGCGCCGCCGCGTCGAGCCCTTCTTCCAGCAGCAGGTCGAGCGCCTTGCGCAAGCCGAACAGCAGATGCTCGGGCGGCGTGCCGCCGTACTTCTGGTAGTGCGCCTCGCCGTTCCGGAACGTCCAGTCCCAGTACCGCGTGCGAAGGTCGGCCTTCTGGTGCGCGGCGTGGGCACGCTCGTTGGCGGCGACGAACGCGAGGCCGGGCGGCGTCATCAAGCCCTTCTGCGAGCCCGCCATCGCCACGTCGATGCCCCACGCGTCCATCTCGAACGGCATGCAGCCGAGCGACGCCACGCAGTCCACCATCAGCAGCGCCGGGTGGCCGACGCTCTCGATCGCGCGGTGGATCGCCGGAAGGTCGTTGACGACGCCGGACGCGGTGTCGATCTGGACGACGAGGACGGCCTTGATCTCGTGCGCCGTGTCGGCCGCCAGGCGCTGCGCGACCGCCGCGGGATCGACCGCGCGCCGCGCGTCGCCCTTCAGCACGTCGACCTTCACGCCCATGATCCGCGCCATCTCGCCCCACCCGAGCGCGAACAGTCCGCTCTCGAGCACCAGCACGGTCTCGCCGCGCGAGAGCACGTTGGTGAGCGCGGCCTCCCAGCCCCCGTGGCCGTTCGCGGCATAGACGTACGTCTGCCCGCTGGTCCGGAAGATCTTCGGCAGATCCTCGAGCAGCGTGCGCGTGATGTCGATCATGTCGCCCGCGTAGATGTCGATGGCCGGCCGGTGCATCGCGGCGAGCACGGCGTCGGGGATGTTGGTCGGCCCGGGAATGCTGAGGAACTGTCGACCTCTGGAGACTGTCATTGTGCCATTGTAAGCCGATGCGAATCGCGACGCCGGATCTGGTGACCAACTCGTACTTCCCCGCCCTCGCCGCCGAGGAGCTCGGCCTCTTCCGTGAAGAAGGGCTCGACGCGCATGTCGAGCTGCTGCCGTCGCTCGACGCGGTCAACGCGCTGCGCGACGGCGCCGTCGATTTCGTGGCCGGCGGCGCGCACACGATGCTCCTCGCGTTTCCCCGGTGGAAGGGCGCGAAGCTCGTCGTCACGCTGTCGCAAGGAACGCCGTGGCTGCTGGTCTTGCGCTCCGACATTCCGGCCCGGCGCGGCGAGATCGCCGCCGTGAAGGGACTGAAGATCGGCGCCGCGCCCGGACCCGACCGCGCGTTCCTCCGTCTGCTCGCCGAGGTGGGCATCGATCCCAAGCGGGACGGCATCACGATCGGTCCCGTGCCCGGCGCGCTCGAGCCCGGCGCGTCGTTCGGCGTCGTCGCGGCCGACGCGCTCGAGCGGCGCTTCGTCGACGGCTTCTGGGCGAACGCGCTCGGCAGCGAGACCGCCGTGCGGCGGGGCGTGGGCAGGATCGTCGCCGACGTCCGCCGCGGCGACGGCCCGCCCGGCGCCGGCCAGTACACGTTCGCCGCGCTCGCGACGACGGACGCGCTGATCGCGCGCGAGCCCGACCGCGTGGCGGGAGCGGTGCGCGCGATCGTGCGCGCGCAGCGTGTGCTGCGGAGCGATCCCGCGCGCGCCACCGACGTCGGCCGCCTGCGCTTCCCGCCGGCGAGCGCCGAGATCATCGCGGCCATCGTGGAGCGCGACCTGCCGTTCTACGACCCTGCCGTCGCCGAGCCCGCCGTGACGGCGATGCATCGCTTCGCGCAGGCGATCGGCATGCTGGCGGCGCCCGTCGCCTACAATGACGTCGTCGCGACGCGATTTCGCAGCCTCTGGGAGGCCCGCGCATGACCCGTCCCCGCGCTGTGTCGACGGCGGTGGTCGTTCTGCTCCTTCTTGCCGCGGCCGCGCCCGCGGTGGCCGCGCCCGAAGGCCAGGTGACGTGGGGCATTCACATCTCGCTCGCGCCCACGTGGTTCGATCCCGCGGAGACCACGGGGATCGTCACGCCGTTCATGCTGCTGTACGCGATCCACGACGCGATGGTGAAGCCGCTGCCGGGCAACCCGCTGTCGCCGAGCCTCGCCGAATCGTGGACGGTCGCGCCCGACGGGCTCACGTACGACTTCGTCCTGCGCAAGGGCCCGCGCTTCCACACCGGCGATCCGGTGACGTCCGACGACGTGAAGTTCTCGTTCGAGCGCTACCGGGGCGCGGCGAGCAAGCAGTTCAAGGAGCGCGTCACGGCGGTCGAGACGCCGGATCCGGGGCGCGTCCGCTTCCGCCTCAAGCAGCCGTGGCCGGACTTCCTCACGTTCTATTCGAGCGCGACGGGCGCCGGCTGGATTGTGCCGAAGAAGTACGTGGAGAAGGTCGGCGACGAAGGATTCAAGAAGCATCCGATGGGCGCCGGCCCGTACAGGTTCGTCTCGTACACGCCGGGCGTGGAGCTCGTGCTCGAGGCCGTCGACCGGTACTGGCGGAAAACGCCGCACGTGAAGCGGCTCGTGTTCAAGGCGATCCCCGACCCGTCCACGCGCTTCGCCGCGCTCAAGCGTGGAGAGATCGACGTGAGCTACTGGATGACGGCGTCGCTCGGTGAAGAGCTGCGCCGCACGCAGGGCCTCACGCTCAAGCCCGCCACCGCGAACAACACGTACTGGGTCTACTTCGTCGACCAGTGGGACCCGAAATCGCCGTGGCACGACCGGCGCGTCCGGCTCGCCGCCAACCACGCCATCGACCGCGCGGGCATCAACCAGGCCGAGACGCTCGGCGCGTCGCGGATGACATACAGCCTGATCCCCGGGCACTTCGAGTTCTTCTGGCAGCCGCCGGTCATCGCCCACGATCGCGCCCGGGCGAAGCAGCTCCTCGCCGAAGCCGGGTATCCCAACGGCTTCGACGCCGGCGATTTCACCTGCGACGCCGTGCACGCAGGCATCGCGGAGCCGATCGCCAACGACCTCCAGGCGGCCGGCATCCGCGTGAAGCTCCGCCCGCTCGAGCGCGCGGCCTACAACAAGGGCCAGGTCGAGAAGAAGTTCAAGAACCTCGTGCTGAGCGCGAGCGCGGCGTTCGGCAACGCGGCGACCCGGACCGAGGCCTTCGTGGCCGCCGGCGGCACGTACGTGTACGGCAGCTATCCCGACATCGACGGGCTCTTCCGCGAGCAGGCGGCCGAGCTCGATCGCAAGAAGCGCGAGGCGACGCTCCATCGGATCCAGCAGCTCGTCCACGAGAAGGCGATGTTCGCGCCGATCTTCAACCTCGCGGCGATGGGCGGCTACGGGCCGAAGCTGGAGGAGTCCGGGCTCGGGCTCATCACCGGCTTTCCCTTCTCGGGTCCCTACGAGGACGTGAAGCTCAAAGACCGGTGATCCCGACGCAGGCGATCGACGACCGAGGGCAGGAGCTCGAGGACATGGTCGACCTCGGCTCGAGTCGTCGGCGCCCCGAGGCTCAGACGGACCGCGGTGTGGGCGATCTCGGGACTCCGGCCGATCGCCAGAAGCACGTGGGACGGATCCTGGGAGCCGGCGTGACAGGCTGATCCGCTCGACGCGTAGACGTCTTCTCGTTCCAGCTCGAGCAGGATGGTCTCGCCTTGCACGTCGCGGAAGCAAAAGTTGGCGTTGGTTGGCAGGCGACGCTCCCGGTCGCCGTTGAGGAGCGCGCCGGGCACCGTCGCCTCGATGCCTTCGACCAGACGATCACGCAGCACGGCCAGGCGCGCGCAGGTCTCGGGGCGGTGCGCCTCGACCAGCTCGAGCGCGGCGCCACAGGCGACGATGCCGGCCACGTTCTCGGTGCCCGCCCGTCGCTGCCGTTCCTGATCTCCCCCGTGAATCAAGGGCGCGAGCGCAGTGCCGCGCCGGACATAGAGGATGCCGACGCCCTTCGGGGCGTAGAACTTGTGGGCGGAGAGCGAGAGCAGATCGACGCCGAGGCGGTCGACGTCGAGATCGAGAAACCCGGCCGCCTGCACGGCATCGGTGTGCATCAAGGCCCCACGGTCCCTGACGAGCCGCGCGATGTCGGCGATGGGCTGGAGGGTCCCGATCTCGTTGTTCGCGAGCATGACGCTCACGAGGAACGTGTCGGGCCGGAGGGCCGCCCCGACGGCGGCAGGGTCGACGATCCCCTGCTCGCCGACGGGCACATAGGTCACGTCCACGCCGAAGTGTTCCTGAAGATCGCGGGCCGCGCCCAGGATGGCGCTGTGCTCGATCGTCGTGGTGACGAGGTGTCGCTTGCCCCGCCGGGCCAGCGCCGCGCCCTTGAGCGCGAGGTTATCGCTTTCGGAGCCCCCGCTGGTGAAAACGACCTCGTCGTCGTGGCAGCCGAGCGCTCCGGCCGCCTGAGCCCGTGCCCGCTCGACCGCCGCGGCGGCGCGCCGGCCGGGCGGAGAGAGGCTCGAGGGATTGCCGAACTCGAGCTGCAGGTACGGCTCCATGGCCCGGCGCACGAGCGGATGCACCGGAGTGGTCGACGCGTAGTCGAGGTAGATCGGCCGGTGCGGAGTCATCGCGTGAGCGTCCTCACTCGACGTCGATCTCGAGACTGAGGTCGAGGGCTTTCGCCGAGTGTGTCAGCGCGCCGGACGAGATCAGATCCACGCCGGTCTCGGCCCGCTCGCGCACCGTCTCGAGGCTGACCGTCCCCGAGCACTCGGTGAGCGCTCGCCCGCCGATCCGCCGGACGGCTTCGCGCATGTCCGCGTTGGACATGTTGTCGAGGAGGACGACGTCCGCGCCGCCGGCGAGCGCGGCGTCGATCTGGTCGAGCGTGGTCACCTCCACCTCGACCGTCATCGTGTGCGGGATGCGCTGCTTCATCGAGCGGATGGCGGCGGCGAGATCGAGGCCCCGCGCGCGCAGCGCCGCGAGGTGGTTGTCCTTGAGGAGCACGCCGTCGGACAGATTGAAGCGATGGTTGTATCCGCCGCCGACTCGCACCGCGTACTTCTCCAGCAGCCGCAACCCCGGCGACGTCTTCCGTGTGTCGATCAGCTTGGTCGGGAGCCCCTGGAGACGAGCGACGAACGCGGCGGTCATGGTGGCGATCCCGCTCAGGCGCTGCACGAAGTTCAAGGCCGTGCGCTCGGCGGTGAGCAGCGCGCGCGTCGGTCCCTCGAGACGCGCGGCGACGGCGCCGCGCTTGATCGTCGCGCCGTCCGGCAGCAGGAGGTCGACGGTGGTGGCCGCGCTCACCAGCGCGAACGTCTCCGCGAACACGCGGCCGCCGCAGAGGACCCCCTCCGTCTTCGCGAGCAGCACGCCGCGCGACCACTGATCGGCCGGCACGCTGTTGTCGGTCGTCACGTCGCCCCAGCTCACGTCTTCGTCGAGCGCCCGCTGGATGATCGTGTGCACGTGCCGGAGCGGCGGGTGGACGTGCTCCCGCTCGGTCATGAGCCCGTTCATGAAGCCACCTCCGTTGCGATACGAGGCTGCGTGGCGTGGCCGGGAAGCGAAAGCATGCGGTCGAGCGCGACTTTCGCCGCCGCCTTCACCCGATCGGAGACGATGATCTCGTTCAGCACGTGGCCTTCGACGAGCGCCTCCAGCACCCATGCGAGATACGCCGGGTGGATGCGGTACATGGTCGAGCAGGGACAGATCACCGGATCGAGGCAGAAGATCAGCTTGTCCGGGTGATCGGCGGCGAGCCGGTTCACCATGTTGATCTCGGTGCCGACCGCCCACCGGCTCCCGGGCGGCGCCGACGAGATCGTCTCGAGGATCAACTCCGTGGACCCGTCGATATCCGCCGCCGCGACGACCTCGCGCCGGCACTCCGGGTGGACGATGACGCGGATCCCGGGATGATTGCGCCGCGCCTCGGCGACCTGCGCCACCGTGAAGCGCGCGTGCACCGAGCACCAGCCGCGCCAGAGGATCAGGCGGGCCCGGCGCAGCGCATCGGCGGAGTTGCCGCCCAGCGGCCGGCGGGGATCCCAGACGACCATCGCGTCGTCCGGGATGCCGAGCTTCACGCCGGTGTTGCGCCCCAGGTGCTCGTCAGGGAAGAAGAGCACGCGCTCGCCGCGGGCGAAGGCCCACTGCACCACTCGCGTCGCGTTGGACGAGGTGCAGACCACGCCGCCCCGCTCGCCACAGAACGCCTTGAGCGCCGCCGAGGAGTTCATGTACGTGACGGGAATGACGTCGGACACGAGCGCCTCGGCGAGCTGCGTCCAGCACAACGCGACCTGCGCCGCGTCGGCCATGTCGGCCATCGAGCAGCCGGCAGCGAGGTTCGGCAGGATCACGCGCTGGCGATCGGCCGCGAGGATATCGGCGCTCTCGGCCATGAAGTGCACGCCGCAGAACACGATGGAGTCCGCTTCCGTGCGCGCCGCGGCCTGCTGCGAGAGCTTGAAGGAGTCTCCGCGGAAGTCGGCCCAGCGGATGATCTCGTCACGCTGGTAGTGGTGGCCGAGGATCACCAGCCGCGAGCCGAGCGTTGCCTTCGCGGCGCCGATGCGGTCCGCGAGCTCCGCCTCCGACATCTGACGGTAGCGTTCGGGGATCTCCGTTTGCACCGGAGCCGCCGGAGGGATCGCGTCCCACTGACTGGCTCCCGCCCCGTAGCGCGGTGCCCGCGACTCTCCCGATCGAGCGTCGTACGCCCAGGGATCCCACGTCAGCTCGCTCGTGCACAAGTCGCGAGCCGGTGTCGCCTTGATTCGTGCCACGACTGAACGCTCGCTCATCGGACGTTCCTCCGCCTGCAGTTAGGGTCTAGACAACCTTTACTCGGCCGCGACATGTTGCTCGCATCCTCAGCCGGTCCTCAGCGCGCGTGAGAGGGGTGGGAGATCAGGCCCGCGGTGGCCCTGAGCGGCCTCCGCGGCCGCACGGTCTTGATGAAGGTCGTCGGATTCTTGGCACAGCGATAGAGCGCCGGCGGGCGGTGCCGCCCGCCGACGACAACCTCTCCGGTCGGCACGATCGTCCCCGTCGCCTCGACGCGGCGACGGAAGTTCGTCGGGTCGATGCGGCGCCCCCGGATGACCTGGTAGACGGCGCGCAGCTGCGCCATCGTGAACGACGGCGGCAGGAACTGGAACGCCACGTGGGCGTACTCGACTTTGGCGCGCAACCGCTGCAGGCCGTAGTGCAGGATCTCGTCGTTGTCGAAGGCGAGCTCGGCCGGCACGGCGTCGACGGGGAACCACGCGGCTTCCATCGTCTTGCGTCCCGCGGAGATCTCGGCGTCGTCGGTGCGGACAAGCGCGTAGTACGCGACGACCGCGGCCTCGAGCTGGCGTGAGGCATCGCAGAGCTCGAAGGTGTAGAGCTGCTCGAGATAGGAAGCGCGCAGTGCGGTCTTCTCGGCGAGCTGTCGCCACGCCGCCTCGTCGAGCGCCTCGTGCCCCCAGAGCTTGCCGCCCGGGAGCGACCAGTGCCCCGCGAACGGCGGGACGCCACGCCGGACCAGGAGCACTTGCAGGCGCGGCCGGCCCGCGCCGTCGGGGCGGATGCTGAAGATCACGACGGCGACGACCACCGACGCCTCGACGCCGGAGGGCCGAGAGACCTTCAGCGAAAGCCGGTCGCCTTCAGTCTTCATCGTTCTTGCTTAAGGTCGATGGAACCATAACAAGGCCCGGGCGACTCCGCAAGCCCCTCCCTGCGGGTCGTCCTCACGTCTGCCGGCGCAGGCGCGGGTCGAGCAGGTCGCGGAGGCCGTCGCCGAGCAGGTTGATGCCGAGCACCGTGACGAGAATCGCGAGGCCCGGGAAGACCGCGATCCACCCGGCGACGGTCAGGTAGTCGCGGCCTTCGGCGAGCATGCGGCCCCACGTCGGCGTCGGCGGCGGCACGCCGAGGCCCAGGAACGACAGCGCGGACTCCATGAGGATCACGCGCGCGACCTCGAGCGTCCAGATCACGAGAATCGGCGGCAGCACGTTCGGCAGCACGTGGCGGGCGACGATCCGGATGTCGTGCGCACCGAGCGCGCGCACGGCCTGCACGAACTCCCGCTCGCGCAGCGCGAGGCTCAGCCCGCGCAGCACGCGCGCGTAGATCATCCACGTGGTGATCGACATCACGATGACGAGGTTGCGCAGGCTCGGGCCGAGGATCGCCACCACCGCGAGCGCGAGCAGGATCAGCGGGAACGCGAGGTTCAGGTCCACGACCCGCATGATGATCGCGTCCACGCGCCCGCCGAGGTAGCCGGCGACGAGTCCGGCCACCACGCCGACCATCGCGCCGAGCAGCGCGGCGAGCACGCTGATCGTCAGCGAGATCTGGGCGCCGTACACGAGACGCGAGTAGACGTCGCGCCCCAGGTGGTCGGTGCCGAGCGGGTGGCGCAGCGAGCCCTCGTCCCACCAGAACGGCGGTTTGAGGACGACGGTGAGGTCCTGATCGATCGGATCGGACGTCGCGAGCAACGGGGCGCCGAGCGCGGCCACGCAGACGAGCCCCACGATCACCGCACCGACCGTGACGAGCGGACTCTTGCCGGCGAGCGCGCGCACTACGCGAGGCGGATGCGGGGGTCGAGCCAGACGTAGAGCAGATCGACCACCAGGTTGATGAGGACGACCGCCGTCGCGAGGATGAACACGGAGGCCTGCACCACCGGATAGTCGCGGTTCAGGATCGCCTGGATCGTGAACAGGCCCACGCCCGGCCACGTGAAGATGGTCTCGATCACGACCGCGCCGCCGAGGATGTAGCCGAACTGCAGCCCCACCACCGTGACGAGCGGGATCAGCGCGTTCGGCACGGCGTGGCGCATGACGACGAGGAGCTCGCGCAGCCCCTTGCCGCGCGCCGTCCGCACGTAATCCTCGGAGAGGACTTCGATCACCGCGGTGCGCACGAGGCGCGTCAGCAACGCCATCAGGTTGATCGCGATCGCGGTGGCCGGCATCACCACGTGCGTCCACTCCCCGCGTCCCGACGTCGGCAGCACGCCCCACGACACGGCGAAGAGCAGGATCATCATGATCGCCAGCCAGAAGTTCGGCACCGACTGGCCGAGCAGCGCCACGCCCATCGCGACGAGGTCCATGGCGCGACCGCGATGCGTCGCGGCCACCACGCCCAGCGGCACCGCGAGCACGATCGCGAGGAGCATCGCGGTCACGGTGAGCTGCAGCGTCGCCGGCAGGCGCGCAGCGATCAGCGGAAGCGACGACTGGCCGTGACGCAGCGAGACGCCGAAGTCACCCTGCACCGCGCGGCGCAGGAAGCGCCAGTACTGCACGGTGAGCGGGTCGTCGAAGCCCCACTCGGCGCGGAACTGCGCGATCTGTACCGCGGTGGCGCCCGGCGGCAACATGATCTCCGCCGGGTCGCCGGTGAGGAACGTCAGGAGAAACGAGACGACGGACACGGCGAACACGACGAGGACCGCCGTGACGATCCTCGTCGCGATGTAGCGCCGCATGACCGCCGGGCGATCACCCCTTGATGCCGAGCGGATAGAGCCACTGCGTCTCGTCCGGCCGCGGCGCGTAGTCGATGCGCGTGCTCATCCCGAACGCCGCGTCGGCCTGGAAGAGGAAGATGAACGGCGCCTCGTCCTTGATGAGCCGCTGCACGTCGCCGTAGAGCTGCGCGCGCCGCGCGCGGTCGTCGGTCGCCTCGATGCGCGTCAGCATCTCGTCGAGCTTCGGGTTCTTGTAGTGCATGCCGAGGCCGCCCTGCGTCAGCCAGCGGATGACCCACGACGGCTCGAGGTACGAGTTGCCGATGCTGTAGATGAACAGCGGCGCCGTCGTGTTGGAGACCCGGCGCGGCCCGAAGGCGGAGAACTCGAAGACGTTCTGCTTGACCCGGAGGCCGACCTTCTGCAGATAGCCGACGATCGCCTCGGCGGGCTTCGCGTGATCCGCGATGCTGCCGGTGAAGCTGTCGAACTCGACGTCGAGGCCGTTCGGGAAGCCGGCTTCGGCGAGCAGCGCCTTCGCGCGGTTCGGATCGTACGCGTAGGGCGGCACGCCCGCGTCGTAGCCGAGCGCGTTCTTGTCGACGACGGTGGCGAGCCGCGTGCCGTGGCCGAAATAGAGGCTGCGGAGGATCGCGTTGACGTCCACCGCGTGGTTCAACGCCTGACGGACCTTCACGTTGTCGAAGGGCGGCTTCCGCACGTCGATCGTCACGTGGAAGATGCGCGGCGCGGGGATCGTCTTGATCGCGAGCTTCGCGTTGCGCTTGAGCTCCTCGATCCGCACGTGCGGGATCGGCGCGATCATGTCGACCTCGCCGGCCTGCAGCGCGGCGATGCGCGCCGCGTCCTCGAGGATCGGCCGGACGACGATCGTCTTCACCTTCGGGGCGCCGCGCCAGTACTGCTCGTTCGCCTCGAGCACCAGCCGCTCGTTCTTCGCCCAGGACACGAGCTTGAACGGGCCCGTTCCGTTCGGCTTCGTCGCGATGCCTTCCTTGCCGACGGCGTTGGTGTGCTTCGGCGAGAGCATCAACCCGAAGAGCTCGCCGAGGCGCACCGGGAGGAGGAAGTCCGGCGCCTTGGTCACGACGTTCACCGTGTACGGGTCGACGATCTCGGTCCGCGCGATGGTGCTGAGCTCGGAGATGATGGTCGCTTTCGTCTCCGGGTTGATCCCCCGGTCGAGCGTGAACTTCACGCACTCGGCGTTGAAGTCGTCCCCGTTGTGGAACTTGACGCCCTTGCGCAGCGCGAACTGCCACGTGGTCGGGTTGACCCTCTTCCACGACTCCGCGAGCGCCGGCACGAGGTTGCCCTGCGCATCGCGCGCCGTCAGCCCGTCGAAGACGTTGACGATGAAGATCTGGCTGTTGCGGCCGACCGTGAGGTGCGGATCGAACGTGTTCGGCTCGGCCGCGAGCCCGATCTTCACCTCGCCCTGCGGCTTGGCGGCGACCGGCCCGGCCGCGACCGCGACGACGACAGCAACACTGAGTGCCACGACGCGGATCATCGTCGGACCTCCACGATCTTCCCCTGCTCGTCCAGGTCGAACCCCTTGTCGCGCACGGCTTGCATCACGTCGCTGGCCCACGCGACGCGGCCCGGATCGTCGCCGCCGACGATCGCCAGCAGATGCGCCTCGTCCGCGCTGTCGTTCCGGAATCCGCGCATGATCCCGGTCGGGATCGAGATCACGTCCCACGGCCCGAGCGTGAGCTCGTTCTCGCCGTCGTCGCCCCACTGCACCGACCACGTGCCCGTCAGCACCACGAAGACCTCGACGGTCTTGTGATTGTGCAGCCCGGTCCCCTTCTTCGGGCCGGCCTTGACGATCGACAGGTGGAAGCCCTCGACGGCCGTGATCGGCGCCCGGATCGACGCGTCCTCGGTGACGCCGCCGCCGATGATCTGAAAGATCTCGCGCTGGAACTGCGGCAGCACCGCGTCGACGAGCGGCCGGGCGCTCGGCGTCAGGTCCTTGAACCGCGCCACGCGCTTCACCATCTCGTCCTTCGTCACGACTTTCGAACCCATGGCTTACCCTCTCGACGTTGGAATCGCAGGCGCCGACACTGTACCGCAGGAGGAACCGCCATGGCCGGAAAGCCGCGCATCGCGCACCTCGCCGGACCGAACGCCACCATCCAGAACAGTCCGCCGCTGGTCACCAGCAACAAGGCCCGCGCGAAGCACGGGCTGCCGCCGCTGACCGACGACGACGGTGGCGCGCTCCGCTTCGACGTCCTGCGCGCCCAGCGCCTGGCGGCACCGGCGACCGTCTACGTCGAGCAGTTCAGCGCGCATCCGCTCGAGCGCGACGCCGCCGAGCTCTACGGCCCGCCCGACGGCTATCTCGACGCGAGCGGCACGTTCCACAAGGAGCGCCGCGGCGCCGACGACACGCCGGTCTACGAAATCACGCTCCAGCCGGAGGACGGCGTGTATCCGTTGCCGTACATGGCGCGCCAGCTCGACGGGCGCCCGTGGGAGGAAGACTGCGCGCATCCGATGGCGCCGGAAGCGCGGGCGCGGCAGCCGTTCTATCCCGACGGCTCGCGCCTGTTCGAGGAGATCGACCGCCTCGGCATCGGCGAGAAGGGCATCGGCAACCTGATCGGCTCGCGCGCGGAGGTCGACTTCTACCGCGTGGTGCCGTCATCCGGATACACGAAGGGCCTCGCGGCCAAGCTGCGGACCGACGCCGGTGACGGCGACATCGAGGCCGAAGTACGCGGGCGTGACTTCTTTCCGTATCGCCCGTACCACCTCGGCCCCGCGCCCCCGCGGCCGGCGCTGGCGCGCATCGCGAACGCGGTGCAGCGGGTGCTCGCGAGCGGACGCTACGCGGGCGCGGTGTGGACACAGGGCAGCCCGCGGATCGAGGAGACCGTCTACTGGCTGAATCTCCTCGTCGACACCACGCTGCCGATCTGCGGCAACGCCGCGCAGCGCCCGCACGGGCAGGTCAGCAACGACGGCGACAAGAACATCGTCGACTCCGTCGACTACATCGTCTCGCGCGTGTGGGCGGACGAGGCCGGGCGCGACCGCGCGGGCGTGGTGCTCGTGCAGGACCAGCAGGTGTTCGCGGCGCGCGACGTGCAGAAAGCGGACGCGCGTCCCGGCGGCTACGTCGCCACCGGCGGGCACGGCGGGATCATCGGCGCCGCGGGATGGGACGGGCCGGCGGTCCTCACCTACATTCCGGCGACGCGCCACACGTATCAGTCACTCGTCAACCTCACGCGCCTGCCGAACGAAGTCGCCGGGCGCCTCGCGAGCGGCCCCACGCGCGTGGCGATCAAGGACGCGCACGGCGAGCTGCTCGACTCGGCCATTCCGAAAGTCACCATCGTGAAGGACGGCAACTACAACATCGACGACTACGACGACGATCCCTCGCGCGAGGTCGACCTGCTCGCGCAGATCGATCGCAATCTGGCCGCGCATCCGCTCGCGGGGTTCGTCGTGGAAGGGCTCTCACCGTACGGCCGGCTCACGTCGGCGGTGAGAACGCGTGTCATGCGCCGCGCCGCCTATGCCGGGATGCCGGTCGTCTTGACGGGGCGCGGGAATGCGGAGGGCTTCGTGCCGCCGCCGGCGGCGCCGTTCATCGGCGGACGGAATCTGACCGCGACGAAGGCGCGCCTGCTCCTGATGGCGTGTCTGATGAAGCTCGGCAGCCTGCCCGCGGCGGCCGATCCCGATCGCCCGACGGCGACCGAGATCGGCGCGGCGCGGCAGGCGATCGCGGCGTACCAGGAGGTGTTCGACACTCACTGAGCGGCGAGCACCTCCGCCGCCTGCTTCTCGACGACCGTGCCCTTGAAGAAGTCGGGGTTCACCTCGCCCCAGAAGCGCACGGCGTTGGCGAACATGAAGTCGCGGAAGTCGTCGTCCGTGAGCAGGCCGTGCTCGACGAGCTCGTACGCCTCGGGCACCACCTCGCTCATGTCCGGGACGTCGAAGTGGCCGATGTCCGAGCTGAACAGCGCGTTCAGCCGCGCGCGCATCGGATTCGCCTTCGTGTTGAAGGCCCACGCGTTGAGCGGGTCGTCGGCCTCGCACCCGAAGTAGAAGCGCTTCACGTAGAGGTCGACGAAGTCCTTCTTGCCGGTGATCTTGCACCGCGAGTAGTCGTCGAGGTCGTCGACGTTGCCGGTGCCGTCCCCGTTGTCGTCGAGGCCTTCGCCGCGGCGCACCGCGGCGGCCACCTCGGGCTTGCCGTACTGCTCCGCGAGCGAGAGCAGGAGCGCGCGGTCGAGATTCGCCGGGTTCGTGTTCTCGAGGGCGTCGCGGTGGCGCTTCTCCCAGTGCCCGATGAGATCGGCGTAGAGCGAGCACGCCCAGCCGGCGCCGCCTTCGAGGAAGGCGAAGTTCAGCTCGGGGAAGCGGCGCGTGACGCCGCCGAAGAAGATCGCCTTGGCCATCGCCTCGCCCGCGGAGGCGAAGTGGCCGATGTGGTTGTAGCAGAAGTTGGACGGCGAGTTGCGGAGCAGGATCGAGCGCGCGCCGTTGTGGAAGCTCGGCGCGATCCTGAGCTCGCGGCACTTCGCCCAGACCGGGTCGTAGTCGTGGTCGCTGTCGATGCCGATCACGTCGTACCACTCGACGAACTTCGACGCCTCGGGGTGCTCCTGCACGAGCGCGGGAATCCGGCGGCGGATCAGGCCGCCCATCATGATGACGCGCAGGCCGAGCTGCTTCGAGGCGAACTCCAGCTCCTCGATCGCTTCCTCGGGCGTGTACATCGGGATGATCGCCGCGGGGATGATCCGGTCGTTGTACGGCCGGAACTGGTCCGCCGTGAACGTGTTGTAGGCGCGGCACAGCGCGCGGCGCAGCGTGTCGTCCGGCAGCCGGTAGTAGCCGAGTCCCGCCGTCGGATACACGACGCAGAAGTCGAGGCCGAGGTCGTCGAGGCGCTCGTAGAGCAGGCGCGGCAGCATCGCGGTCGCCCGGTCGTACGTGTTCTTCGTCGGCAGGAACCAGAACGCTTCCTGGCCGATCTTGCGGTGCCGGCGCTCGGCGAGCGACATCGAGAGCGAGCGCGGGATGCGCGCGCTCGCCATGTCGTACGCCTGGACCGCGGCGTCGCCGCCGATCCGCCGGAACTCGTCGCGCATGTGCGGCGCGTACTCGGCCCAGTGGCCGTCGGCGTCGATGACGGGATGCTTCAGGCGATCGTGCAGCGTGCGCGCCCCGGTGTGTCCGTTGGTCGACATGGCCAGCCTCCGCAACAGAGCGTGTGCGGGATAATACCGCATCCCGCAAAGGGGGTTGGGGTCAGATGGCGTACGTCGGCGCGGCGCTGAGCCCGCGCGAGACGAAGAAGCTGGTCCTCGGGCACGGGCGCTACATCGGCGACCTCACGATGCCCGGCGTGCTGCACGCCGCGTTCGTCCGCAGCCCGCACGCTCACGCGCGCCTCGGGCGCATCGACACCGGCGCCGCGCGGCGCGCGCCCGGCATCGTCGCGGTGCTGACCGGCGAGGATCTCGCGCGCATGACCGCGTCGCTTCGCATCGCGCCGCCGATCGAGGGGCTGCGGCCGATGGAGATGGCGACGCTCCCCACCGACACGGTGCGCTTCGTCGGCGATCCGGTCGCGTGTGTGGTCGGCGACGATCGTTACCAGGTCGAGGACGCGTGCGCGCTCGTCGCCGTCGACTACGAGCCGCTTTCCGCGGTCATCGATCCCGAGCGGGCCGACGCGACGGACGTGGCGCTGGTCGACGATCGGATTCCGGCGAACCGTCCGTACCGTGGCGTGTTCGCGCACGGTGACGTCGACGCGGCGCTGCGCGCGGCCGACCGCGTGGTCGAGGCGCGCTTCCACCAGGGCCGTCAGACGCACGCGCCCCTCGAGCCGCGGGGCTGTCTCGCGAGCTGGGTCCCCGGCGACGACACGCTCACGTTCTGGCACTCCACGCAGATCCCCCACCCGATGCGTTCCGCGCTGGCCGCGCGGCTCGGGATTCCGGAGAGCGCGGTGCGCGTGATCACGCCGGACGTCGGGGGCGGCTTCGGTCAGAAGATTCCGCTCTACCGCGAGGAGCTGACGACGGCGGCGGCCTCGCGCCTGCTCCGACGCCCCGTGCGCTGGATCGAGACGCGCCGCGAAAACCTGCTCGCGTCGCTCCATGCGCGCGAGGACATCGTCGACGTGCGGGCGGCCGTGACGTCGGACGGCACGCTCCTCGGGCTCGACGTGAAGATCCTGGCCGACTTCGGCGCCTACGCGTACTTCCCCGCGAACTACATGGCGCGCGTGGTCGGGATGATGATCCCGGGTGCGTACCGGCTGCGAGACTACCGCTACGCGATCACGACTGTGCTCACCAGCAAGTGCCCGTCGGGCCCGTACCGCGCCCCGATGCTGATCTGCAGCTGGGTCACGGAAGGCACGATCGACGCGATCGCCCGCGCGCTCGGGCTCGATCCGCTGGAGGTGCGGCGGCGAAACATGATCGCCGACGACGACCTGCCGTACGCGACGGCGACGGCACTCAGCTATCGGTCGGTTCACCCGCGCGAGACGCTCGAGCGCGCGCTCACCTCGTTCGACTACGCGGAGGCGCGGCGGCGCCAGGCGAAGGCGCGCGCCGAAGGACGCGTGGTGGGCATCGGTGTCGCGACGTACATCGAGCCGAACACGTACGGCTCGGAGTTCTACAAGGCGGCCGGGATTCCAGGCTCCGGCCACGACGCGGCGATCGTCCGCGTCGAGCCGAGCGGCGCGGTGTCGGCGCAGATCGGCATCGTCAGCCAGGGCCAGGGGCATCTCACCACGGTCGCGCAGGCGCTGGCCGACGCATTCACGGTGCCCGTGGAAACGGTGCGCGTCCACTCCGGCGACACGGCGGCCGCGCCGTACGGCATGGGCACGCGCGGCAGCCGTGGCGGCGTCGTCAGCGCGGGCGCCGCGCTCGGGGCGGCGCAGGTCGTGAAACAGAAGCTGCTGCGGATCGCCGCGCATGTGCTCGAGGCGCCGCTCGACGATCTGGAGCTCGCGGCGGGCCGCGTCACCGTGCGCGGCGCGCCGGCCTCGAGCTTGACGATCGCGCAGGTCGCGCAGAAGGCGTACCTCGCGCCCCTCGAGCTGCCGCCCGGAATCGAGCCGGGGCTCGAAGCGACGCACGCCTTCGATCCGCCGGCGCTCACGTTCTCGAGCGGCACCCACGCGTGCGAGATCGAGATCGATCCCGAAACCGGCCGCGTGACGATTCCTCGCTACACGATCGTCGAAGACTGCGGGCGGGTCCTGAACCCCCGCGTCGTCGACGGACAGCTCCACGGCGCGACCGCGCAGGGCCTGGGCGGCGCGCTCTTCGAGGAGGTCGTGTACGACGCTGCCGGACAGAATCTGAGCGCGACGTTCATGGACTACGCGATTCCCACGGCGGACCGCCTGCCATCGTTCGGCACCGAGCACGTCGAGCGCCCGGATCCCGGCACGCCGCTCGGCATGAAGGGCATGGCGGAGGGCGGCACGATGGGTGCGTCGGCCGCGATCTCGAACGCGGTGGCCGACGCGCTGGCGCCGCTCGGCATCGACGCGAGCCGTCAGCCATTCACCGCGCGCCGCCTGGGGGAGAGGCTCCTTCGGTGATGCCCGACGATCTGTGCTTTGCGCCGGCGCTCGAGCTTGCGACGCTGATCCGCGAGCGTGCGCTGTCGCCGGTCGAGCTCACGCACGCGGTGCTGGATCAGATCCAGCGCCTCAACCCGAAGCTCGGCGCCTACGTGCTCGTCCATGCCGAGCGCGCGCTCGACGAAGCCCGACGCGCGGAGCGCGCCGTGATGACGGGCGCGCCACTCGGCGCGCTGCACGGCGTGCCGGTGTCGATCAAGGACAACCTCTGGACGGCGGGCGAGCGCACGACGTCGGGCTCGCGGTTGCTGGCCGACTTCATCGCGCCTGAAGACACGCCAAGCGTCGCGGGCCTGCGCGCGGCGGGCGCCATCTTCGTCGGCCGGACGAACCTGCCCGAGTTCGCCTGGCGCGGCTCGACCGACAACCCGTTGTTCGGCGAGTCCCGCAATCCGTGGGACCTCACGCGGACGCCCGGAGGGTCGACGGGAGGCGGCGCCGCGGCAGTCGCGGCGGGTCTGGCGCCGCTCGCGCTCGGGTCCGACGGCGCGGGCTCGATCCGCATCCCGGCGAGCTTCTCTGGGCTCGTCGGCTTGAAGCCGACGTTCGGCCGCGTGCCGATGTATCCCGCCCCCGGCGGCCACGAGCTGGTCGCGCACGTGTGTCCGCTCGCGCGCACCGTGCGCGACGTCGCGCTGATGATGAACGCGACCGCGCGCCACGACGCCCGCGACCCATTCGCGCTCCCCGACGACGCCGTCGACTACGTCGCGTCGTGCGACGCGCCCCTGGCGCTCACCGGGCCGCTTCGCGTCGCGTGGTCGCCGGATCTCGGCTTCGCGCCCGTCGAAGCGGAAACACGCGACATCGTCGCGGACGCGGCACGCCTGTTCACCCATCTCGGGGCCAAGGTCGACGACGCGACGCCCGACATCGGCGATCCGGGCTGGATCCTCCGCACGCTCTACGGCGGCGCGCAGGCCGGCGCGCATGCCGCGCGGCCGAAAGAGCAGAAGGCGCGGATGGATCCGGAGCTGGTCGCCTATGCGGAAGCGTCGGCGAGCCTGACCGTGGTCGATCACGTGAAAGCCGTCGCGGCACGTCAAGCGATGGTCGACACACTCCGCCGGTTCTTCGAGCGCTACGACCTTCTGATCACGCCGACGCTGTGCCTGCCCGCGTTTCCGTTGGGCGTCGTCGGGCCGCGCGAGGTCGCCGGCCGCGAGGTGACGCATCTCGGATGGACGCTGTGCTACCCGTTCAACTACAGCGGACAGCCCGCGATCTCGGTGCCCGCGGGGTGGACGAAGAGTGGGCTGCCCGTCGGGATGCAGATCGTCGGCCGGCGTCTCGACGACGCGCTGGTGCTGCGCGCCGCCGCGGCATTCGAGGCCGCGCGCCCGTGGGCGGCGCGCCGGCCGCCGCTCACTTGAACGCGGGCGCGACCTCGTTCAGGAGGATGCGGAGACTCCGCAGCTCCTGATCCGGCGTGAGCAGCCCGCCCGGGTTCAGCTCGGCGGCGATGCCGTTGACGCCGAGCTCTTCCTTCAGCCGTCCGAGACGATCGACCAGCCCCGCACCGGTACCGAACGCGACCTTCGTGGTGAGGATGTCGTCGTACGTCAGGGCGGAGAGCCGCTGCGCTTGCGCGACGCGCCGCGCCGCGGGGCCGGTGCCGGCGCGGCCGATGGGCGCGCGCGTGAGATCGGCCTGACGCCGGAAGTAGTACGTGATCGTCTCCTTCGGCTCCTTCATCGCCGCCTGCTCGGTGGGCGCCGCGTAGACGGGAATCCGCAGGCGCGCGTCACCGTCTCCCGGATGTCCGGCCTCGCGCCACGCCGCGCGATAGACCTTCAGGTGTCCCTGGAGCTCGGGAATGCTCATGCCGCGCAGGCCGACGAAGATCGGCAAGCCCATCTTCGCGACGCGCGGAAAGGTTTCCGGCGTCGTCGCCGCCATGCGCAAGGGCGGATGCGGCGAGCGGAACGGCTTCGGCGCGACACCGACGTCGGTGAAGCGATAGAACTTCCCCTCGTAGCTGAACGGCTTGCCCTTCCACGCCTCGAGGATGATCTCCAGCGCCTCGAAGAAGCGGTCCTGGCTCTCCGCGTACGGCACGCCGAGCGCGTCGTAGGCGCGCGGCCCGCCGCTCCGCCCGATGCCGAAATCGAAGCGGCCCTGGCTCAGGTGATCGAGCGTCGCGACTTCCCCGGCGATGCGAAGCGGATGATTCAGCGGAAGGAGCTGCACGGCGGTGCCGAAACGCATGCGCTTGGTGCGGCCCGCGAGCCAGCCCGCCATGACCAGCGGCGCGCCCAGCACCGAGCGCGCGGGGTTGGCGATCATCTCGGCCATCCAGAAGACGTCCAGCCCCGCGGCTTCGCCCAGGTCGGCGAGCGCGATCATCTCGTGGAAGGCTTCTTCCTGGCTGGCGCCGCGCCGCATCTGCTCCGCGAACACGCCGAATGGGGCCCTCCGCTCCAGCGGAGCATCTTCGACCCGCCGCTGCCCGGGGTCAAGCGCGTGGTATCGTCCGGGCCGTGGCCTCGCTCAGCCGTCAGCTCGCGCGATGGCTCGTCGGTCTGCGGTACGAGGACCTGCCGCCCGCCGTCATCGACCGCGCCAAGGGCCTGACACTCCACGGTCTCGCGTCCGTCCTGCTCGGCTCGCGGACGGCCGAAGGCCGGCAGGCGGTCGCCCTCATCAGCGAGGAAGAAGCCGGCGTGCGCCAGGGCGCCACCATCATGGTGGACGGCACACGCGTGACGAGGGGTGGCGCCGCGTTCGCCAACGCCGAGATGGCGATGGCCGGCGGCAAGTGGGACACGTTCCGCATGCTCACCCACCCCGGCACGAGCATCCTTCCCGGCGCGTTCGTCGCCGCGGAGACCGGCGCCGCGTCCGGGCGTGACTTCATCACCGGCCTCGCCGCGGGGTACGAGGTCATGGAGCGGATGGCCGCCGACTTCATCCCGACGGTGATGGCGCGCGGGTTCCACGCCGGCGTGGTGTTCGGGATCTTCGGTCCCGCCATCGCCGCGGCGAAGATCCTGAAGCTCACCGAGGACCAGGTGAACAGCACGATCGCGCTGTGCGCGAGCCTGGCGGCGAGCAACCTCGAAGGCGCGCGCAGCGGCGGCCGCGCGCTGCGCGAGGGCGCGGCGGTGCGCAACGCGATGCTCGCCGTCGCGCTCGCGAAGCACGGACACGTCGGCGGCGAGACCGTCCTCGAAGGCGACGCGGGCTTCTATCACGCGTACGCCGGCAACAATCGCGGCCAGCTCACCTACAGCTTCGTCGGCGACACGCGCACGAGCCTCGACACGATCACCGCGGGCCTCGGCACCGAGTGGCTCTTTCTGGAAACGCTGTACCGCATTTATTCCACCGCCGGCTACAACATCGCGCACATCGACGTGACGGCGACGCTCTGCGAGGAGCACGACATCCGGCCCGAGCAGGTCGATCGCGTGGAGGCGGTGGTGAACTGGCTCGAGACGCAGTATCCGAGCCCCGCGTTCCCCAGCCGTCGCGAGGATCTGGACGTGCGGCCGGGCAGCACGGCGTACTTCTCGGCCTATGGCGTCGTGAAGCGCGGGCTCCCGCTGCTGTGGCGCGCGCCCGGCCCCGACGATCCGCCGGACGTCCTCGACCTCATGAAGCGCGTCACGCTGATCCCGTCGCACCGCATGACGCTCTTCGGTCCGCGGATCACGATCTTCACGAAGGACGGCAGGAGCTACACGAAGCAGAGCACCGGCCGCGAGTTCATCTGGGACTTCGAGGAGGAGGCGCGGCGCATCCGCGGCGTCGTCCCCGGGCTGCCGATGTCTCCCAAGCGATTCGACGAGATCGTCTCGACGTGCCGCGATCTCGACCGGGAGCATCGCGCCGACACGCTCATCGGCCTCACGATCGAGAAGTCCTAGCGTGTCGGGGCCCGCCGCGAGCGAGGGCATCGGCCAGCCGGTCCTCCGCAAGGAGGACGCGCGCCTCGTCACCGGCGGCGGCCGTTACAGCGACGACGTCAACGCGGCCGGCCAGGTCCACGTGTGCTTCGTCCGCTCCCCGCACGCCCACGCGCGTATCGATCGCATCGACGTCAAGGCGGCGCTCGAGACGCCGGGCGTGATCACCGTGCTCACCGGCGCGGACGCTGCCGCCGACGGTGTCAGGCCCGTCGGCCACAGCCCGTTCAACGAGAATCGCTACGAAGACGTCGTGAAGAAGACGCACATCATCTTCGTCGCACCCCACCCGCCGATGCCGGACGACCGCGTCCGCTACGTCGGTGAGATCGTGGCGATGGTGATCGGCGAGACGCCCGAGGCGGCGCGCGACGGCGCCGAGCAGGTCACCGTCGAGTGGACGGCGCTGCCCGCCGTCACGAGGAGCATCGCGGCGACGGCGCCGGACGCGCCGCGCCTGTACGAGACCGCGGCGTCGAACGTCTGCGTCGACGCGAACGCGGGCGACGCGGCCGCGACCGACGCGGGCTTCGCGCGAGCGGCGCACGTCGTGCGGTTCGAGACGTGGGTGCACCGGATCACCGGCGTGCCGATGGAGCCGCGCGCGGTGCTCGCGACGTGGGATCCGGTGAGCGGCCGCTACAGCCTCCACGTCGGCGCGGGCGGCCTCGGACGGACGCAGGCGGGCGTCGCGGGCGCGCTCGGCGTCCGCCAGAGCGCGGTCCGTGCGACGGCGGGCGACGTCGGAGGAAACTTCGGCACGCGCAACAGCTGCTACGCCGAGTCGGTGCTGGTCGCGTGGGCGGCACGCCGGATCGGCCGCCCCGTGAAGTGGCGCGCCGACCGCCGCGAGGCGTTCCTCTCCGACTACCACGGACGCGATCTGGCGGTGCGCGCGGAGCTGGCGCTCGACGCCGACGGCCGCTTCCTCGCGTTCCGCACGAGCAACACCAGCAACCTCGGCGCGCACGTCGTCCACTTCGGTCCGCTCAACAAGGGCATGGCGATCTCGACCACGGTCTACGACATCCGCGCCGCGGCGCTGCGCGGGCGCTCCGTCCTGACGAACACGTCGCCGACGACCCCCTACCGCAGCTCCGGCCGTCCCGAGGTCATGTTCGTCATGGAGCGGCTGATCGATCTCGCCGCGCGCCGTCACGGGTTCGACCGGCTCGAGATCCGCAAGAAGAACCTCGTGCCGGCGCATGCGATGCCCTATCGCAACGCGGTCGGCGTCGTCTACGACAGCGGCGACTATCGCGCCGCCTTCGATCGCGCGATCGAGCTGGCCGACTGGGCGGGATTCGAGCGGCGTCGCGCGGAGGCGCGCCGCCTCGGCCGCCGTCGCGGGATCGGGGTGGCGAACTACGTCGAGATCAACACCGGCTTCCCGCGCGAGCGCGCTCACGTCACCGTCCGGCCCGAAGGGCGCGTCGACCTCGTGCTCGGCACGCTCTCGTCCGGCCAGGGCCACGAGACGAGCTTCGCGCAGCTCCTCGTCGACTGGCTCGGCGTGGAGCTGCGACAGGTACGCCTGATCACCGGCGACACCGACGTGACGGTCGTCGGCGGCGGCGCGCACTCGGCGCGCGCGCTGCGCCTCTCCGCGATCGTCATGAAGAACGCGGCCGATCAGATCGTGGAGAAGGGCACGCGCATCGCCGCGTCGCTCATGGAAGCCGCCCCCGCGGACATCGAGTTCGTCGCGCCGCGCTTTCGGGTGAAGGGCACCGACCGCTCCGTGCATCTCTTCGAGGTCGCGACGGCCGGGCCGCTCGACGGGCTCAGCGACGAGACGATGCCTCAGCCGTCGTTTCCCTACGGCTGCGCCGTGTGCGAAGTGGACGTCGATCCGGAGACCGGCGTGGTCGACGTCGTCCGCTACACGACGGTGGACGACTGCGGGCGCGCCGTGAACCCGATGATCCTCCACGGCCAGACGCACGGCGGGATCGCGCAGGGCGTGGGCCAGGCGCTGTGGGAATCCTGCGCGTACGACACGGAGACCGGGCAGCTCCTCTCGGGCACGCTGATGGACTACGCGCTCCCGCGCGCCGACCTGTTGCCGTCGTTCACCACCGAGATCAGCGAGGTGCCCTCGACGTCACATCCGCTCGGCATGCGCGGCGGCGGCGAAGGCGGGACGACGCCCGCGCTCGGCGCCGTCGTCAACGCGATCTGCGACGCGCTCGCCGAGCTCGGCGTGGAGCACCTCGAGATGCCGGCGACGCCCGAGCGGGTATGGCGGGCGATCCAGGACGGAAAGGCGTAAGATCCGCGACAAGGAGGACAACCCATGGCGCGCACATACAAGGTCATCGACGCCGACGGCCACATCCTCGAGCCCGTGGACATCTGGGACCGGTACATGGATCCCGCCTGGCGTGACCGCGCGCCGCGCATGGTCCTCGACGACAACGGCAAGGAGCGCCTGCTCATCGAAGGCAAGATCTTCGGCAATGCCAGGGGTCTCGGGCGGCTCGGCGGCGTGGGCGCGCGCGACGGCTCCGTCGACACCGACAAGATGATGTACAAGGACGGCAAGCCCGGCGGCTTCGATCCGCACGCGCGCATCAAGGACCTCGACCTCGACGGCATCGACGCGACGTTCCTCTATCCGAGCATCGGCCTGTTCTCCGGCGCCGTGAAGGATCCCGGCCTGGCGGCGGCGATGTGCCGCGCGTACAACCGCTGGCTCGCCGAGTACTGCTCGCCGTATCCCGACCGGCTCTTCGGCATCGCGATGCTCCCGATGCAGTCCATCGAGGCTGCCATCGACGAGATGACGTTCGCGCGCAAGGAGCTCGGGTTCAAAGGCGGCTTCCTGCGGCCGAATCCCTACAACGACCGGATGGCGAACCATCCCGACTACGATCCGTTCTGGGTGGTGGCACAGGACCTCGACTTCTCGATCGGCTTCCACGAAGGCACGACCGGCGGCATGCCGACGGTCGGCGTCGATCGCTTCGAGGGCCGCGGCGCCAAGCACATCATTTCCCACACGATGGAGATGATGCTGGTCGCGCTCGCCGTGATCTGGGGCGGCACGTGCGAGCGGTTCCCGAGGATCCGCATCGGCTTCCTGGAGTCGGGCGGCGGCTGGATCGCGCCGTGGCTCGACCGGATGGATCGCCACTTCACCGACCAGGGCTTCAACGACTCCGGCCTCAAGACCATGCCGAGCGAGCTGTTCAAGCGGAACTGCTGGATCTCGTTCGAGCCGGTCGAAGGCTCGCTCGACGTGCTCGCGGACTACATCGGCCCGGACAAGATCCTGTGGGCCACGGACTATCCGCACGCCGACGGCTTCTTCCCCGGCGCGCCGGCGCTGATCTCGAAGCGCACCGCGCTCACCGAGGCGACGAAGCACGGAGTCCTCGCCGGCGGCGCGATGCGCTTCTACGGCCTCACCTCGTCGTAGCTTGACGGACGCCGTCAAACAACAGGTCGCCGCCCACTGGAACCGGCGGGCGGCGACCTTCGACGAGGATTTCGGTCACAGCATCCGCACCCCGGCCGAGCGCGCCGCGTGGGACCGCATTCTCGATCTCGTCGTCCCGCCCGGCCCGCTCGACACGCTGGACGTCGGCTGCGGCACCGGCTTTCTCAGCTTCGAGGTCGCCGCGCGCGGCCACCGCGTGACCGGCATCGACTTCGCGCCCGCGATGATCGCGGAGGCGCGCCAGAAGGCCGACGCCCGGCGCGCGCCGGAGCCAGGCACGCGGACGATCCGATTCGAGGAAGGCGATGCCGAGAGCCTGCGCTTCGCGTCGCAGACTTTCGACCTGGTGATCAGCCGCCATCTCCTGTGGACGCTCGCGCATCCGGAGGCGGCGATCGACGAGTGGATCCGTGTGCTCCGACCGGGCGGACGCCTGGTCGTCGTCGACGGACAGTTCGACGCGGCTGCGCCGCCGGCGCCCGCGGGCGGCGCGCGCGCGAGCGCCGAGCACGCGGCGATCGGCGACCACCTTCCCTTCCTCGGCGGCCGCTCACGCGAGCAGATCGAAGCGCTGCTGGCCGCGCGCGGCCTCGTGGGTGTGGACAGCGATCCCCTGTTCGACCTCGTCGCGGCGCAGGAGCAGCGGATGGTCGACGAGGGTCGCGAGCGGCGCACTCACCGGCGTTACGTCGTCTGGGGCGACCTCGCGCGCTGACCCATTGGTTCACCAGGTGTTGATGTCTACGTCGCTTTCGACGCGCCGCATCCGCTTCGCGGGCGGGCGCGAAGAGACCTGGCCGATCACGATCGTCCTGGTCACGCTGGAGAATCAGGAGCTGCCGACGATCTGCCTCATCGGTCCGCGCGGCGGTCCCGGGTTGCTCGGCGCGGTCACACTCGTAGAGTTTTCACTGTCCGTCGATCCGGTCGTCCATCGCCTGGTTCCGGTCACCGGCTATCTCATGGCGGCGTTGCCCTCGCGCGCGCCGCTGCCCTTCGCCGCGCGTCGTTTGGGCCGGCGGACGGCTCTCGCCTTTCCGCTCGGTCCTCCGCCGCAGAAGAACAGATCGCCGCCATTGGACTCGAGTCCGGACACGCCCGCGCCAGGCGGCATCTCGAGCGATTCGAGGACCTCTCCCGTTCGAGGATCGACGCGCCGCAACTCGCTTTCGTCGCCTTCCCAGGTGGCGTGCCACAGATTTCCATCGATCCAGGTGACGCCAGTGACGAAGCGGTTGGACTCGATCGTGCGAAGAATCGCCCCCGTCTCGGGATCGATTTGATAGATCCTCCGGTCACGATATTGCCCCACCCAGAGCGTCCCTTCGGCCCACGTGAGCCCCGAGTCGCCGCCGCCACCGGGCGCCGGGATCGTGGCGAGCACACGGCCGGTCTTCAAGTCGATCTTCTGGATGCGATTCTCGGCGAGCTGAAACAGGTGGTGGCCGTCGAAGGCCGTTCCGGCATGGGCGGCGACATCGATCGAGCGCAGCGTCTTCCCCGTCGCAGGATCGAAGGCGTTCAGCCTGTCTCCAGAGGCGAACCAGACGTTCTGACCGTCATACGTGACGCCATGCACGCTGTCGGCGCCCGGAAAGGGTCCATACTCGCGAACGATCTCGGCATTCGTTTTCGTCATGCTTCCGTTCTAGCCGATCGGCAGAGGCGCGGGGAGTAACAAGGTCGTCGTGAATCCCGGCACGGGCGGCGTGATCCACCGACGCGCTCGCCCGCGACCGAACGACTGCACCTTGCCTGCTGCCGCGAGCGAGTCGAGCGCCCGCTGCACGGTGCGCTGGCTCGTTCCAAGCGCGAGCGCGAGCGCCGAGCTCGACCACGATTCCCCGTCGGCGAGGAAGGCAACCACCCACGCATGCTCCTCGTCGACGGGCGGGGCCAGGACGACCACCTCGCGTGCGCGGCGCGGCGCCAGCGTGAACCCTCGCTTCGTCGCGCGCACGTCGGCCAGCGTCCGAAGCACCCGGCGAAGCCGCCCGACTTCGACGCGCAACCGCGCGCGATAGGAGGCATCCGCCTCCTTGGCTCCGAATGCCCGCGCGACGAGCGCGTCTCTCGGGATGTCTCCCGGCCACGCTTCGCCCAGCGCGCGCACGAGCGCGAACAAGACCGGACGCGTTGCGAGCGAGACCGTCGTGCCCGCCAGGCGCACGACGTGACGGCACGCATCCACGACGAATGCGTTCGACGTCAACAACGCTTCGACCTCTTCGAGCCGGAGGACTCGCTCCTCCCCACGCGCAATGAGGCGCGCGGCGGGCGTGTCCAGCACGAGGCAGGCGCTGTCGACCTCGGCCGTCAGCGCAGGGATGCGCGCGTGGTGCGCGGCGCGCCTGGCCCGAGAGAGCGCAGCGCGGGCCGCCTTCGTCCTGAGGCGACGAATCGCGATTCCCGCCACCACCAGCTCATGCGCGGTCCTCGACGCGGGAGGCAGGGGCGCGGGATCGAGCTTGGCCAGCGTACGCTCGGCATCGTCGAGGCGGCCGATCAGGAGGAGGCGCCGCCCCTCCAAATACCGCGCGTAGGCGGCGTTGACCCGGTCGGCGTGCGCTTCGAGCGTCGCGCGCGCCGCGTCGAGGGCCTTGGCTGACCAGCCGAGGTCGCGTGAGACGAGCGCGATCTCGGCCTCGGCGACGAGGCACCTCGCGCGGGCCACGGCCTCGTTCGGACCGAAGGCCCGCGCGGCGCGTCGCAGCAGCGCCTTCGCGCGAACGAGATCGCCGAGCTGCGCCATCGCGATGCCTCGCAGCGCCAGCGCACGCGCGGCGGCAGTGATCAGCGAGTCCATCGGAATCCCGTCACACGTGTCACTCCCACCGTTCGAGGCCCGGCGCTACACCTACCTCGAGGGGGAAAGAGACCATGTGTCCAGTGTGCACGACAACCGCAGTGTTGATCGCGGGTAGCGTCGCTTCGATGGGCACGCTCGCGGCAGGAGCAATGAAGAAGTGCGGCGTGAAGAAAGCGGCGGACCACCCGAAGGAAGGAGACAACGAGCGATGACGAACCACGGCACCGGGACACGGAACGAGTGGCTCGCGGCGCGGCTCGAGCTGCTCGAGGAGGAAAAGGAGCTCACGCGGCGACGAGTACGACCAGGGTTAGGCGCGATCGAGCGCGACCACGAGGCCGTCGCCACCCGCGGCGTGCCGCTGCGGCGACCCGTCGTCGTCAGGGAGAGGAACTGCGGCCCGTCACCTCAGAGGACGCGGCGGATGGCGGCCTCGATCCGCGCCTGATCGGGGAGCGCGGCCTTCTCGAGCGGCGGGCTGAACGGAACCGGCACCGGCGCGGCGCAGACCCGTTGGGCCGGCGCCTTCAGCGCGCGGAACGTCTCGGGATCCTCGGTGACGACGGCGATGATCTCCGACGCCGCGGAGCACGTCGCCGGCGCTTCGTCCACGACCACCAGGCGGCCGGTCTTGCGCACCGACGCGCGGATCGCCGCGACGTCGAGCGGCACGAGCGTGCGCGGGTCGATCACCTCGACCGAGATCCCTTCCCGCGCCAGCGCCTCCGCCACCGCGAGCGCCTCGCGCACGTAATACGCGAGTCCCACTACGGTCACATCGCGGCCGGCGCGCTTCACCTCGGCCACGCCGAGGGGCACGGTCACGTCACCGTCGGGCACCGGCCCGGTGACCGCGGCGAGCCGGCTGCACTCGAAGAAGATCACCGGGTTGTTGTCGCGGATCGAGCTCTTCAAGAGGCCCTTGGCATCCGCGGGCGTCGCGGGGAGCACGATCTTCAGCCCGGCCAGGTGCATGAACATCGAGTACGGGCTCTGCGAGTGCTGCGCCGCGATCTGCGCGCCGCCGCCGGTGGTGCATCGATAGGTCACGGGAAAATCGGCCTGGCCGCCGAACATGTACCGGATCTTGCTCGCCTGGTTGACGATCTGATCCATCGCCACGAACGAGAAGGTCACCATGCCCCAGTGCACGACGGGACGATAGCCGCTGCCCGCCGCCCCGAGCCCGATGCCCGTGAACGCGGCTTCGGAGATCGGCGTGAAGCGCACGCGCTTCCCGCCGAACGTGCGCTCGAGCGCCGTCGCCCGCCGCGTGGCGAACGTGATCACGCGCGCGTCGCGCTCCATCTCCTCGAGCATCGCCTCGTCCAGGGCCTGCGTGAAGCTGATCTCGCGCATCGGGCTCACGGGGCGAACATGTCGACGAGCAGATCCTTGGGATCGGGATAGGGACTCGCCTCCGCGAACGCCACCGCCGCGTCGAGATCGCGCTTCACCTCGTCGCGCATCGTCCGCAGCGCGCTCTCCGTGAGCACGCCCTGGCCGGCGAGATGGTCCTCGAGCCGCGCGATCGCGTCGCGGTCGCGCGCCGTCCACGACGCGAGCAGGTCGGCCGAACGTGTTTCCGGGGGCGGCGCGTCTCGCATCGCGTGGAACAGCCACCGGAACGTCCGGCAGTGGAGCAGCGTCGGCCCGTCGCCGCCGCGCGCCCGCTCCACGGCCGCGCGCGTGGCGTCGTGCACGGCGAGCACGTCGTTGCCGTCGACCGTCACGCCGGGCAAGCCGTACGCCGCGGCGTGCGTGGCGATGTCGCCCACCACCCGCACCGACTCCACGGCGTTCTCGGCGCCGTACTGGTTGTTCTCGCAGACGAAGATCAGCGGCAGCTTCCAGAGCGACGCGATGTTGAGGCTCTCGTGGAACTCGCCCTCGCCCGTCGCGCCGTCGCCGAAGAAGCACGCGGTCACGGCGCCCGCGCCCTCGAGCTGCGCGGCGAGCGCGGCGCCGCACGCGATCGGCAGCCCGCCGGCGACGATGCCGTTCGCGCCGAGCATCCCGATGGCGAAGTCGGCGATGTGCATCGATCCGCCCTTGCCCTTGCAGTACCCGTCGACCCGGCCGAAGAGCTCCGCCATCATCCGGTTGATGTCGGCGCCCTTGGCGATGCAATGGCCGTGGCCGCGATGCGTGCTGGTGATGCGATCGGTGCGCCGCAGCGCCGAGCACACGCCGACCGCCACGGCCTCCTCGCCGACGTACGGATGCACGACGCCGTGCACCCGCTTCTGCTTCCGGAGCTCGATCGCGAGGAGATCGAACTCGCGGATCAGGATCATCGCGCGCAGCATCTCGACGGACACGGCCTACTCCTTGATCACCTGTCCGTACGGCGCCTTCATCGCGAGGCCCGTGCCGTCGGTGAAGATCTGCTTCACCTCGAGGAAGTCGTTGAGGCCGTGATAGCCGAGCTCGCGGCCCATGCCGCTCTGCTTGTAGCCGCCCCAGATGCCTTCCACCGGCTGCGCGTAGTTGTCCCAGATCCACACGGTGCCGGCGCGGATCTTGCGCGCGACGCGCAGCGCGCGCGGATAGTCGGCGCTCCACACGCCGGCGACCAGCCCGAAGTCCACCGCGTTCGCCAGCTCCACCGCTTCCGCCTCGTCGCGGAACGGCGTCACCGCCACCACCGGGCCGAAGATCTCCTCCTGGCCGAGCCGCGAGGCGTTGTCGACGCCGTCGAAGATCGTCGGCTCGACGTAGTAGCCGTGGTCGAAGCCTTCGCCGGAGAGCTTCTTGCCGCCGGTCAGCAGGCGGAAGCCCTGCGCCTGCCCGTACTCGATGAACTCCTGGACGACCTTCTCCTGGCTCGCCGAGATCAGCGGCCCCATGTCGGTCGACGGCTTCGACGGGTGCCCGACTTCGAGCTTGCGCGTCAGCGCCACCACACGCGCCATGAGCCGCGCGTGGATCCCTTCCTGCACGAGCAGCCGCGTGGTCGCGCCGCACGCCTGCCCCGCGTTGCGGAACATGCCGAAGATCGCCGCGCGCGACGCCGCGTCGACGTCCGCGTCGTCGAAGATCACGTACGGCGCCTTGCCGCCGAGCTCGAGGCTCACGCGCTTCACTTCCATGCCCGCCTGCGCGCCGATCCGCTTGCCGGTGCCCGTCTCGCCCGTGAACGAGATCTTGTCGACCTTCTTGCTCGCGATGATCTCCGCGCCGACGATGCTGCCGGGCCCGGGCACGAGGTTGAGCACGCCGTTCGGAATGCCGGTCTGCTGGATGAGCTTCACCAGCTCGTAGGTCGCGGCCGGCGTGTAGCTCGCGGGCTTGATCACGACCGTGCACCCGGCGGCGAGCGCGGGCGCCACCTTGCGCGCGGTCTGCGTCAGCGGGAAGTTCCACGGCGTGATCATGCCGACCACGCCGACGGGCTCCTTGACCAGGTTGATCATCGAGCCGGAAGGCAGCGTGAAGCTTTCACCGTAGAGCTTGCCCGCGAGCCCGGCGTAGAACTCGAAGATGTCGGCGGCGGCGCCGATGTGCGGCACGGCCTGCCGCATCGGCATCCCGACCTCGAGGCTCACCACGCGGGCCAGACGATCGGCGTTGTCGCGCATCAGGCGCGCCGTGCGGGACAGCACCTGCTCGCGGAGCTTGTAGTTGTAGATCCAGTTCGAGACGTTGCCGTCGAACGCCTTGCGCGCGGCGTCGATGGCGGCGCGCGCGTCCTCCTGCGTCCCCTCTTCGGCGAGGGTCGCGATCTCGCGGACGTTGGCGGGGTTCTCGCGCGCGAACTGCCGGCCGCTCGCGGCCTTGCCTTCTTCGCCGTTGACGACCAGGGGGCAGTAGAGCGGCAAGCGGAGAGCGCCGTCGTCTGATGCCATGCGTCACACTCCTTCAGCCTCGGCGTCGGAGCCTGGAGTATAAAGCCTGACAGACGAGGAGGCTCACCATGGCGATCGGCATCCACCACGTGCACATAAAGACGCGCGACCCGAAGCGAACGCTGCAGTTCTACGTGGACAACCTGGGGGCGACGCTGGTCGCCGACCGCGGCGAGCGCGGGTACACGGTGAACCTGCACGGCCTGCAGATGAACATCACGCCGATCATCGACACCCAGAAGCGGCAGCAGCAGTACGGCATCGAGCACATCGCCGTCGACACGGACGACTACACGGCAACGATGGCGAAGTTCCGCGCCAACGGGGCGCGCGTGCTCGAGGAGCTCCCGCCCACGAACGGGCGCCGCGTGGGGTTCGTAGAAGCTCCGGATGGCGCCCAGATCGAAATCATCGAGCGCGCGTAGGCCGGCAGTCCGACCGCCGGCTTTGCCGGCGCAATCCTCCTGGGGGGAGGCAGCGACGAACCGGCGAAGCCGGTGAGGAGCGTCGGAAGGGGGGCGAAGCCCCCCTCCGAGTTATTGCAGCGGCGAGAACGCGGCCGGGATCAGGAGCTTGTTCTCCTGCTTGATCGGCCGCACGCCGGACTGCGGCGGCCACTGCCCGCCCTTGCGCGACTCCTCGCGGATGCGCGTGCGCTCGGTGGAGTCCTTGTAGACCCACACGTGCACGAACTTGTTGAGCCCGCCGAGCTCGCTCGAGAAGCACGCGGCGAGCGGCGAGTGCTTCTCGCGCAGCGGCTTGCGCTTCGCGAAGCGCTCCTCGAATTCCGCCACCGTGCCCGGACGCAGCGTGTAGGTGCGAACCTCGTAGATCATGCGCTCCTCCTTCTCGCGCCCCCGCTAGGGCCGGAAGATGGCGAAGACCTTGTTCGAGTTCGAGATCCACGACTCCAGGAACGTGCATTCGTCGGGTCGGCGGCCGAGCTCCGCCATCGCGCCCGCGAGGCAGAACCAGTTCAAGAGCTCGTGATGCCCGCGATCCTCGGCCTCCTCGATCGTGGTGGAGCGCCAGGGGCCCCAGTCGGCGTCGCGGAGCGCCTCGTAGTAGCGCTTGTCGAACTCCGTGTCCGGGAACATCCGCGCGTTCTTCTCGACGAGGAACGAGTGGCTCCAGCTCGACGACGCGATGAGGGCGACGCGATAGGGGCTCGCGGTGATCGCGCGCGCGATCGCCGCCCCCACCTGGAAGCATCGCCAGGGCTGCGGTCCGGGCGGGTCGAGCTCGTCGAGCTTCGCCGCCTGTGACGGCGTCATCGGGGCGCCGTGCGCCGAGATCACCCAGCGCCCGTACGCGTTCACCGCGAACGGCACGACCGGGAACGGAAAGCCCTTCCGGTCGAAGTCGAGGTAGAGGAGCGAGTTCATGAACGCGTGGCCCATCGGATGGTGCCGCGGCTTGTACGCGTAGGCGACGTCGATCCCGTCGCGGATCAGCGCGGAGGCGACGTGCTTGGCGCCCTTTCGATGGCCGGTGACCGTGAACGTCTTGTCCGCCGGCTCGTCCCACCAGTTCTGGCCGCGCTGGTGTCTCGCCCAGGGCTGCACGTCGACGCTGTCGTACGCCAGCAGCGCGAACGGCGCGATGCCGTCTTCCCGGAAGTTCTCGTACTGGTCGTCGCCCCACAGCAGCACGAAGTCGGGCTCGAACGCGTCGAGCTCGGCGCGCGCCTTCCGGAAGTGGTGGATCATGTCGGCGCGATGCTTCTCGGAGTGCGCCAGACCTTCGTCGGTGCCCCACTGCTCGCGCATCGTCGGATGCCAGCCCTCCGGTGACCGGAGGCGCTCGGGCAGCAGCGGATCGGCTTGCAGCGTCTTGATGCGCCGGGTGATGTTGCCCTTGTAGGACAGGCCGGGGTAATGCGTGATGCCGAGCCCGAGGATCTCTCCCATTCGCTCGTCTCCTCTACCGGAAGATTGCCTGGCACTTCGGCGCGTTGAAGATCCAGGTCTCCACCCAGTCCACCAGCTCCATCTTCAGGCCGAGCTCCGACATGGCGCCGGCGAGACACATCCAGTTCAGGACTTCGTGCTGTCCGGAAGCTTCCATCTGCGCGAGCGGGACGTCGCGCCAGCTCTCGTAGTCCCCGGCGCGGAGCTGGTCGAGCAGGATCCGGTCGGCGACCAGGTCGGGATAGATGAAGTGGTTCTTCTCGGTCAGGAACGCATGAGACCAGCTCGACGACGCCAGCAGGACCACGCGCCACGGACTCTCGCGAAGGATGCGCGCCGTCGCTCGTCCGACCTCGAAGCAGCGTCGCGGTGACGGCGACGGCGGATCCATCTCGTCGGAGTGCCGGCTGCCGCCGCCCTGGTTGCGGATCAGCTCGCGGCCGTAGCAGTTCACGGTGACCGGAAGGATCGGATACTCGAAGCCCCGCCGGTCGAGATCCATGTAGAGCAACGTGTTGGCGAACGAGTGCGCGACGCCGTCGCCGTGGAGCGGCCGGTACGCGTACGCCATGTCGATGCCGGCTTCGAGGAGCTTGCCCGCGAGGAAACGTCCGGCGGCCGGCTGTCCGGGCCACACGAACGTCTTGTCTGCGGGTTCACCCCAGATGTTCGGGCGGCCACGCAGTCGCTTGAACGGCTGGAACGCGAGCGTCTCGTACGCCAGGACGCAGAACGGCGGCACGACGTCTTCCTGGAAGTTCTCGTACTGATCGTCGCCCCACATGAGGATGACGTCGGGACGGAACGCCACGATCTCGTCGCGGAGGGTCCGGAACGCGCTGAACACGCGGTCCCGATGCGCGGCGAACGATGCGACGCCTTCGTCGCTGCCCCACTCCTCGCGCATCGGCTGGGGCCAGTTGGCCGGATCCTTCATGTGCGCGGGGATGCGCGGGTCGGTGTGCAGCATGCGCGCGAGCGGCCAGGGCCTGAGCTCGCCGGGAACCAGTCCGGGCGGGTAGTGCGTCGTGCCGATGCCGAGGATCTCGCCCATGTCCGTGCCCTCTCAGGTGCGCTTGTAGAGCCGAGCCGCGTTGTCCCAGAGGAGCTTGCGTCGCGTCTCCTGCCCGAGGCTCGACCATTTCAGGATGTTGTCGACGGAATCGGGGAACTGGCACTCCGAGTGCGGATAGTCGGAGCCCCACATGAGCACGTCGTCCCCGAAGACGCTCCGGACGTAGTTGAACATGTCCTCGCCTTCGTGCCGCTCGATGCTGCAGAAGAATCGTCCGCTGGTCATGTACTCGCTGGGCGCGTGCTTGAGGGGCGCGGTCCCGCCGACGTAGATCGCCTGCTCGTCCATGCGCTTGGCCCAGAACGGCAGCCAGCCGGAGCCGCATTCGAGAATGCCCATGCGCAGGGTGGGATAGCGATCCAGGAGCCCGGCGCCGATGAACGCCGCCATGAAGCGCATGCCGCCCCACGGATGCGAGGCGAGACGCCCGAGGAAGATGTTGTCCCAGAGATCCTGGTAGCCGGGGAAGTACGGCGGGTTCCACGTGAGGCTGTGGTGCACGATCGCGAGGTCGTGCTCTTGCGCGGCCTCCCAGATCGGATTGAGGCTCGGATGATCCACCGGAATGTCCTTGGCGAGCAACGGAATGACCGCGACCGCCCACCGCGACGTGCCCCACTGCTCGATCTCGCGGACCGCTTCCTCGGGAGCGCGCGAGGAGGCCACGATCATGGTCTTGAGCCGGTCCGGGAACTGTCCGCAGAAATCCGACGCGTGACGGTGCCACGCGCGGATCAGGTTGATCTCGAGCTCGAGGTTCGGGAGACCGACGACGCTGCCCCACCCGGTCGGCACCATGAGATGCGCGTCGACGCCTTCGTCGTCCATGTCCGCCACGCGGTTCGCGGCCTGATCGTCCTGCACGCCGACGCGCGGCTGCTTGCTGCCCATCCACTTCGTCCCGCGCCCCGTGAACGTCGCGTCCGGGCCGGCCGTGCCGAGGATGCGCCGGTAGAGCTTCGTGTCGACGCGGTATTGATGCGTGTCCGGCGTGCCGCCGATCTGCGCGCTCTTGATCCGGTACGGCGCCAGCTCGACGAGCTTCGGGCGGAAGCCGGGATCGACGTACCGATCGAGGACTTCCGCGGCGGGATTGCAGTGTGTGTCAGCGTCCCACGCGCGCAGCCCCGCCCTCATCGCCGGGCCCCGCGCGGCGGCCCGTTCTTCTCGAACGACTTCGCAAAGGCGAGCAGCTCGGCGTCGGGCTTGTCGAGGTCGATGGGCTCGCCGAGCGGCTGGCGGATCTTGTACGGCGTCGTGTAATAGATCTCGACGCGATTGCCCTCGGGGTCGTAGAAGTACACGCTGCACGCGATCCCGTGCGTGACCGTGCGCTCGATCTTCATGCCCGCGTCCTGCAGGCGGTGGTGGAACGCGCGCACGTCGTCGAGGCTCCGCACCTTGAACGAGACCTGCTGCACGTTGTGCGTCTTCTGGCCGGGCTCCTTCGCCCGCGCGAGCGCCAGCTCGTGGTGCTCGGCGTTCGGATCCGCGGAGAGGAAACAGATGCCGCGGTCGAGATCCTCGTCGCTGATCGTGAGCCCGAGGATGCGCGAGTAGAAGTCGCGCATCTTGCCGAGATCCTCGCAGTAGAGGCCGACATGGCCGAGTCCGGTGATCTGGGGCATCGATCGCTCCTCGCTGGTCGCTCGGGCGCTGGTCGCTCGGGCGCTCACGTGTGCTTGTAGAACCGCGCCGCGTTGTCCCACAGGAGCTTCCGCTGCGTGTCGGGCTTCAGGCTCGACCACTTGAGGATGTTGTCGATCGAGTCGGGGAACTGGCACTCCGAGTGCGGGTAATCGGAGGCGTACATCAGCACGTCGTTGCCGAACACGCTGGTCACGTAGTTGAAGAGGTCCTCGCCCTCGTGCCGCTCGATCGAGCAGAAGAAGCGCCCGCTCGTGATGTACTCGCTCGGCGCGTGCTTGAGCGGTGCGACGCCGCCGACGTACGTCGCCTGCTCGTCCATGCGCTTGGCCCAGAACGGCAGCCAGCCGAACCCGCACTCGAGCACGCCCATGCGCAGGGCCGGATAGCGATCGAGGATGCCGGCGCCGATGAACGCCGCCATGAACCGCATGCCGCCCCACGGGTGCGAGGCGAGACGGCCGAGGAAGATGTTGTCCCAGAGGTCTTCGTAGCCGGGGAAGTACGGCGGGTTCCACGTGTTGCTGTGGTGCACGACGGCGAGATCGTGGTCCTGCGCCGCCTTCCAGATGGGCTCGAGGCTCGGATGGTCGATCGGCAGGCCCTTCGGCAGCACGGGAATCACGGCGACCGCCCACTTCGAGGTGCCCCACTGCTTGATCTCGCGCACGGCCTCTTCGGGATTCCGCGCGGACGCCACGATGCCCGTCTTGAGGCGTGACGGGAACTGGCCGCAGAAGTCCGCCGCGTGACGGTGGTAGGCGCGGATCATGTTCACTTCGATGGCCGGATCCGGGAGCCCGACCACGCTGACCCAGAGCGTCGGGACCAGGAACTGCGCGTCCGTTCCTTCGTCGTCCATGTCGGCCACGCGGTTCGCGGCTTTGTCGTCCTGCACGCCCTCGCGCGGCTGCTTGCTGCCCATCCAGTGGGTGCCGCGGCCGGTGAACGTCGCGTCCGGCCCCTCCGTGCCGAGCAGACGGCGGTAGAACTTCGTCCCCACGCGGATCTGGTTGGTGTCCGGCGTACCGCCGATCATCTTGCCTGTCGGCGTCCGGTGCGGCGCGAGCTCGGCGAGCCGCGGACGGAACCCGGGATCGACGTAGCGCTCGAGCACTTCCGCGGCGGGATTGACGTGCGTATCGGCGTCCCACGCGCGCAGGCCGTTCTTCATGGCTGGCTCCTGTCGACCATGAGCTGCAAACGGTGGCCGTCCGGGTCCTGGAAATAGATGCAGTGGTCCTCGCCGGGACGGCCGCTCACGGCCACGCCGTGCTTCTCGAGCTCGCTCTTGAGCGCATCGTACGAGCCGGCCGCCACGTTCAGGGCCAGATGGTTGAGATCGTTGCCAGTCGTCAGCGGCGTGCCGTCACGCTTCGTGAACAACGCCACGCCTTGCGCGCCCGCGTGAAGGAAGACCTGCCGCTCGTTCTCCCGGTAGACCTTCATCCCCAGCACGTCGGCGTAGAACCGCTTCGCTCGCTCCACGTCGTTCACGTGCAGCACGATGTGGTCGATGCCGCTGGCCTGGATCATGACCGCGGCACCCAGAGCACCGACGACACTTCACCGAACTCGCGCCAGAGCTTGCGCCAGGACTCGCCGCCGTCGTCGCTGCGATAGAGGTAGCCGTAGCGGCTCGCCGCGAACACCATCTCGGGGGCCGAGGCGGGAAGGCTCACGGTCCACACGGCCGAGTTGGGCTGGACGGGCAATCCCAGGCTCTGCCACGTGGCCCCCGCATCCTGGGACCGCATCACCGTGCCGACGCGGCCCGGCGTCGTGTCTCCGATCGTGACGAAGACGGTTCGGCTGTCGTCCGGCTTGACGGCGATCCCCCGCGGATAGCGCCACGGAAAGACTTCCCGCGCGCGTGCCGCCTCCCAGGTCTTGCCGTCGTCGGTGCTGCGCCACACATCGTCGTTGACGACGACGAACACCGACTTCGGCGGCCCGGCGACGACGAGGACGTTGTGCGCGTCCTGGTTCGGGATCTGGCCGTTGATCTTGCTCCACGTCTCGCCACAGGCATCGCGATCGACCCCAGCCCACCTCCGCGAACGGGACTATACGCCCGGCCGGGCGCCTCCGCGACCGCGCCGCGGGGGCGTATCCTCGTATGGAATGTCGATGAAGAGCGAGCTGATCTCGGAGCCGCCGGCGCTCGCAGGGCCCCACACGTCCTGACCGGATTCCGGCGCGCTCTCGTTCCGATCGTCGCGCCCACCCTCATCTTCTCTGCCGCGCTTTCGATGCCCGTGAGCGCCCAGGCGCCGGACGTCGGAGGGTTCGTCAGCGAGCTCGTCGCTGCCGTCACCAGCACGAGCGTGGCGCGGCGCCAGGCGCTCCTGCACTCCACGTCCGCGCGCTGCATGGCCGGCGACGCGGCGCCGCTCTACGAGCAGATGGTCACGCGCCAGGCGCGGGAGCCGGTGCTCGCGAATCCGCGCTGGTCGATCAAGCCGATCGCCGCGGACACGCCGCTGATGTTCGCCGACAAGGTCGACTATCCGGTGCGCCCCACGCACATGCTCCAGATCGATTTCGAGCGTGGCGCCAACCGGATCACGACCATGCTCCTCCAGCTCGTGCAGGAGGGCGGACAGTGGCGCGAGGTCATGCCCTGCCCCAAACCCGAGACGCTCGTCGAGGCGCGGGCGGCGGCACAGGAACGTTCGAAGCGGGAAGCGCGCGTCCCGGAGCTCATCGCGAAGATCGCGCCTGACGTGCGCGAGCGGATCCGGAAGCTCTACCGCGATGGTCGGCGGATCGAGGCGTATCGGGAGTACGAGCGCGCGTCCGGGGAAGACCTCACGGCGGCGCGCGCCGTGGTCGAGAAGCTCGCCGGCGGGCCGCGCTAGCGGCCGGCCACCGCGCGGCGCGCGGCGACGATCTCCGACTGCGCCGCGTCCGCACCGGGAAACTCGCGGTTGGCCCGCTCGTACCAGCCGCGGGCGTTACGGAGATCGCCTTCCAGGATGTGGACGATCCCGTGCAGCCACGACGCGAGCTCCGACTTCTCCTTCTGGACGATCTCGTGCGCCTGCTTCCAGTCGCCGGCCGCGAGGAGATCGAGCGCGCGCTCGAGCGGGCCCTGATCCGATGCGCTCATGGCACTCATCTTAGCCCTCCTCGCGGCCCGCGGTCGCCACGAACACGGCCACGATCCCCAGCGCGAGCCCGAGGACGATCACGAGGAACTTCACGAAGTCGTGCAGGTGCAGCCGCGTCTGGCCGAGCCAGACGAGCGCCGCGCCGGCCGCGACGAGGCTAGTCCAGCGAAGGAGCTGTCGCAGGCGCGATCCCCGGTGAACGACGCAGCCACTGCAGCGCGTAGACGAACGCGAGGAGCATCGCGGCCACGACGTCGGCAAGGAAGCTCGGCACGATGAACAGGCCCGCCGCCAGGATCAGTAACGAGCGATCGATCGGTGTGGCGCGCGTGCGCAGCCACCCCTGGAGCCCGGCGGCGAGACAGTAGACGCCGAGGGCCGCGCGCACGAAGCCGAGCGCGATCCGGGGCCACGTGCCCATCAGCAGGAGCTCCGGCGAGTAGACGAACATGAACGGCACGATGAAGAGCACCACGCCGAGCCGCATCGCCTGCCACGCGGTCGCCATCGGCGGAGAGCCCGCGATGGCGGCGGCGGCGAACGGCGACAGGCACGTCGGCGGCGTGAGATCGGACGTGACGCCCATGTAGAAGATGAACATGTGCGCCGCCATCTTCGGCACGCCCATCTGCACGAGGCCCGGCGCCACGATGATCGCGAGGGTCAGATAGACAGCGGTCGTCGGCAGCGACAGCCCGAGGAGGAACGCGGCGATCGTCGTGTAGATCAGCGCGAGCCAGAGCTGCCCGCCCGCAAGCGTCACCAGCATGTACGAGAACTTCATGCCGATGCCGGAGAGGAAGAGGCAGCCGATGATCAGGCCCGCGGCGGCGACCGCCATCGCGACGGTCACGCCGGTGCGCGCGCCGCTCTCGAACGCCTTGAGCAGCCGTACCGGCCCCAGCGCCGAGCGCCTCCGGACAAAGCTCACGAGGAACGTCGCGCCGACCGCCATCAGCGCGGACATCTCCTCGCTGAAGCCCCAGTAGAGGAAGCCGATCAGCGCGGCGATCGGAAGCAGCAGATACCCGTCGCGGCGCAGCGTCTCGCCGAGGTTCGGCATCTCGTCGCGCGGGATCTTGCGCAGCCCGAGGCGCTTCGCCTCGAAGTGGACGGTGATGAACACGCAGAAGAAGTAGAGGATCGCGGGAATCGCCGCCGCCGCCGCGACCTGGCGGAACGGCACGCCGACGAAGTCCGACATGATGAACGCGGCCGCGGCCATGATCGGCGGCATGATCTGCCCGCCGATCGACGCCACCGCCTCGACCGCGGCGGCGAACGTCGCGCCGTACCCGATCCGCTTCATCATCGGGATCGTGAAGACGCCGTCCATCATCACGTTGGCCACGCCGCTGCCGGAGATCGTGCCCAGCAGCGCGCTGGAGAACACGGAGACCTTGGCGGGCCCGCCGGTCATGCGCCCGGCCAGCGCGGTGGCGAGCTTGACGAAGAAGTCGCCGATGCCCGTCATCGCGAGGAACGCGGCGAAGAGGATGAAGAGGATCAGGACGCCGCTCATGATCCCGACGGGAATGCCGTAGAGCCCTTCCTCCTTGCCGAAGAAGCTCTCGACCATCGACGTCCACGTCGCCGGTGGCCCGTAGAGTAGCCACACGAACTTGTCCGCCTGCCACGTCTGGATCAGGAAGAAGATCGCGGTGAGCGTCAGGCCCCAGCCGACCGTGCGGCGCGAGGCCTCCAGCACGGCGACGATCAGCAACGAGCCCACCCACACGTCCATCGTGCTGACGCTGTAGCCCGGGTCGACGAAGCGGTCGAGGTTCGCGAGCGTGTAGACCTGCGAGCCGAGCGCGACGCCGATGCAGACGAGATCGACGAGGAAGATCGGCCGCAGCGGCTCGCCGAAGTGCGCGCGGCCGAGCGGGAAGAACACGAACGCGAGCACGAGCATGAAGGCCAGGTGCGTCGAGCGATGCGCGTGCGTCTCGGCCTGGCCGTAGTAGGTCGAGAACAGGTGGAAGACGCTCAGCGAGAGCGAGAGGACGACGATGGCGATCGCGAGCGCGGTTTGCGGGCCGCGGCGGCGCTCGAGCAGCCAGTCGACCGCCGACGGCCCGCTCGCGATCTCGGGATCGCTGATCGCCACGCGCTACCTCGCGACCCCGACCTCCTTGTAGTACCGGAGCGCGCCGGGATGGAACGGGATGGTCGCGTTCTCCATCGCCAGCTTCACGTTGGCCTGGTCCAGTCCGGGCGCGATCTCGTGGATCTCCTTGATCCGCTCCCACCACAGCTTCGTGATCCGATAGACCAGCTCGTCGGAGAGGCCCGCGTCGACGATGAGCTGCTGGAGGAATCCCGGCGACGCGAGGTCCTGGTCGACGACGCCGTAGAGGCCCTTCGGCACCTTGCTCTTGACGAGCCCAGGCATCGTGGCCAGCGTCTTCTCGACGACGTCGTTGGGGAACCCGATCACGCGGATGCCTGCCGCCTGCTGGACGGCCATCAGGTCGGGGAAATTGACCTGGGCCGGGATGAAGATCGCGTCGACGTTCTTGTCCTGCAGCGCCTTCGAGCGGTCGGTGATCGACGTGTAGCTGATCGTGCCGCCGTCGGCCTTGAACTTGTCGACCGACGTGCCGTTCGTCGCAAGCAGCGCCTCGACGAGCTCCGTCGTGCCCCACCCGCGATCGCCGGGGACGATGCGCTTGCCCTTCAGGTCGTTGATGCTCTTGATCGGGCTGTCCTTCAGCACGACCATCGCGACGACCACGTGCCGCCCGAGGTTGCTGGCGATGAGGCGGACGTTCTTGAGCGGCGCCGGATAGTTCTTGGTCTCGCCCTTGTAGCCTTGCTCGGGATACGGCGTCAGCGCGAACCCGATCTGCGTCTCGCCCTTCCCGATGCGCGTCACGTTCACCACGCCGCCGCCGATGACGGTGCTCGCGGCGACCTCGGGGAACACGGTGGGAATGATCGTCGAGAACTTCGCGCCGGCGCGGAACCAGTCGCCGCCGGCGCTCGAGACGCCGATCTTGATGAATTTGACCTCGGGCTTCCACTGGCTGCCCGCCTGCTGGGCGACCGCAGGAAGCGTGCTGACGGCGACGAGGACGAGGATCAGGGCCAGGACCAGCATTCTGCGCATGACGCGGACCTCCCCCCGAAATTGGGACTGCTCGATGTGACGGGAGACTCTCGGACGTTGCGGCGCGCGTGTCAAGCGGGTCCTCCTGTTAGAATCCCCGCACGTTCGAGGGTCTTTTAATTAATTTAAATTTAAGGAGGGGAACTCGATGCGTATCCGCCGCCCGGTCGTGCTTCTCGGTCTCCTCGCCATGCTAGGGCTCGCCGCGGGTGTCGCGCCCGCGACCGCGCAGGACAGGGACACGCTGGTCATCGCGCTCGACACGCTCGGGGCGATGGTGATGGATCCCATCGCCGACACGCGCGCGCCCCACGCGCACTATCACGCGCCGGTCTGGGACTCGCTCGTCGGCTTCGACTTCGACAAGGGCGGCATCGGGCCCGGGGTCGCCGAGCGGTGGGAAGGGGCGCCCGACGGCAAGAGCTGGACGTTCCACCTTCGCAAGGGGCTCAAGTTCCACAACGGCGATCCCGTCACCGCGCACGACGTGAAGTTCAGCCTCGAGCGGAAGATGTCGCCCGAGTCGATCGCTTCGGGCGCGGCCGCACTCCGCCGGGCGATCGACAAGATCGACGTGGTCGACGACCACACCGTGCGGGTTCACACCAAGGGGGTCATCCCGCACTTCGTCGCGAGCCTCTCCCGCGCCGTCTTCATGGAAGGCACGGTGATGCCGAAGAAGTACATCGAGTCCGTCGGTGTGAAGGGCTTCCGCGAGAAGCCGATCGGCAGCGGGCCGTGGAAGTTCGTCCGGCTCGTGCCCGGCGACCGCATCGAATACGAGGCCGTCACCACGCCGCACTGGCGCGGCACGCCGCAGTTCAAGCGCATGGTCCTGCTGCTCGTGCCGGAGCAGAGCACCCGCATCGCCATGGTGCGCACGGGCGAGGCCTCGATCGCGAGCATCGGCCCCGACGCGATCAAGGAAGCGCAGGCCGGCGGCATGAGGATCGTGAGCGTGCCCGGGACCATGCAGGCCGTCTACCAGTTCTGGGGGACGTACAAGCCCGAGGCGAAGGGCTCGCCCGTCACCGACGTCCGCGTGCGCGAGGCGCTCTCGCTCGCCATCGACCGGCAGCAGATCATCGATCACGTCATGGGCAAGCAGGCGCGGTGGCCGATCGCGTTCGCGACCTTCCGCTACTCGAGCGACGTCACCATCCCGCGCTGGGAGGACTGGGCGAAGACGTCTCTCCGCTACGATCCCGCCCGGGCGAAGAAGCTGCTCGCCGACGCGGGCTATCCGAACGGCTTCAAGCTGACGTTCTGGAACACCGCGCTCCCCGGGACTCCGTTCATGGTCCAGATCGGCGAAGCGGTGGCGGGCTTCTGGGAGAAGATCGGCGTCAAGGTGGAGATGAAGACCGTGGAGTGGGGCGTGTTCGACCCGCAGACCCGGGGCGAGCAGAAGGGTCTCGCCGCGACGGCGTCGATGTATCGCACGGCCGGCCGGCCGGAGCCGGCCCCGCGCTACACCACCTTCACCTCCAAGGGCGTCCAGCACATCTTCGGCGACACCAAGGACTGCCCGGCGCTGTGCCAGGAGGTCGACAAGGTGTACGAGTCGGTCGTCTCCGAAAAGGACGACGCCAGGCGTCTCGCCGCGACGAACAAGATGCTCGAGGTCGTCGCGAACTCGTGGATGGCGGTGCCGATCGTCGAGGGCGTCGGTCTCTGGGCGGTGAACCCGAAGCGCGTGGGCCAGTTCAAGCCGATCCCGGGCCGTCACGAGTTCGGTGACGTCGCCGAGCGCATGCCTCGCGCGGACCAGAAGCCGTGGTAGCCGGCTAGTGCAGAGATTCATCCTCCGCCGGTTCTTCCAGAGCCTGGTGGTGCTGCTGGTCGTCGCCGTCGTCGTGTTTGCGCTGGCGCGGGTGACGGGCAACGCCGCCGACCTTCTGCTGCCCGAGGATGCCGGGCGTGAAGACCGCGAGCACCTGCTCAAGGCGCTCGGCCTCGATCGCCCGATGCACGAGCAGCTCGCCCGCTTCCTCAAGGGCGCGCTGAGCGGGGATCTCGGGATGTCGATCCGTTATCGCAAGCCCGCCGTCGAAGTCTTCTTCGAACGGCTGCCGAACACGCTCACGCTGGTGCCGATCGCGCTGCTCAGCGCCATCGTCATCTCCATCCCGCTCGGGCTGCTGGCCGCCGTCTATCGCGGGACGATCATCGACCGCGTCTCGGGCGCGATCGCCGTGCTCGGCATCGCCACGCCGTCGTTCTGGCTCGGCATCGTGCTCATCTACATCTTCTCGATCCAGCTCGGGTGGCTGCCGTCCGCGCGCATGGGCGGGCCCGCGCACTACATCCTGCCCACCATCACCCTCGCCGCGTTCCTGGTCGCCGGCATGATGCGGCTCGTCCGCTCGAGCGTGCTGGAGGTGCTCAACAGCGAGTTCGTGAAGCTCGCGCGGATCAAGGGGCTCTCGCAGACGGTGGTGATCTGGAAGCACTGCCTGCGGAACGCGCTGATTCCGGTCGTGACGCTCTTCGGCGTGTTCTTCGCGCTGCTCGTGACGGGCGCGATCGTCACGGAGACCGTCTTCGCGTGGCCGGGGGTCGGCCGCTTGACGTACGAGGCGGTGATCTTCCGCGACTACCCGCTGCTGCAGGCCGTGATCCTGCTCAAGGCGATGATCGTCCTCGGCGTGAACCTCGCCGTGGACATCCTCTACGCGTATCTCGACCCGCGGGTGAGGTATTCGTGATGGCGATCACCACCGCGCCCGCCGACGTCGCCGTCGTCGACGACGCCGCCCCGCAGCGGGAGTTCAGACGCCTGCCGTGGGTGTCGTTCGCCGTCATCGCCGTGCTCGCCCTCGTCGCCGTGCTCGCACCGCTGATCGCGACGCACTCGCCGACGGAACAGTCGCTCCCCGACAAGCTGCGGCCGCCCGCGTGGCAGGAGGGCGGCAGCACGAAGCACCTGCTCGGCACCGACCTGCTGGGACGTGACGTGTTCAGCCGCCTGGTCTACGGGGCGCGCGTGAGCCTGACCGTGGCGATGTTCGCGCTGCTGTCGGGCGGGCTGATCGGGCTCGCGATCGGCATCCTCGCGGGCTATGCCGGCGGGCGCACCGACTCCGCGCTCATGCGCATCGTCGACGCCACCCTCACCTTCCCGACGATCCTCATCGCGCTCGTGCTCGCGGTGAGTCTCGGCGCGGGCCTGGGGACGATCGTGCTCGCGATCACCGTGATCATCTGGGCGCGGTTCGCGCGTGTGGTGCGGGGCGAGGTGCTGACGGTGAAGACGCGCGACTTCGTCGCGCTCGCGCGCGTGCACGGCTGCTCGCACGTCCGGATCATGGCGATCCACATCGTGCCGAACGTGCTGAACACGTTCATGGTCCTGATGACGCTCCACATCGGCTTCGTCATCATCGTGGAGGCGTCGCTGTCGTTCCTCGGCGCCGGCATCCCGCCGCCGACGCCGTCGTGGGGCCAGATGGTCGCCGACGGGCGCAGTCACATCGCGAGCGCGTGGTGGCTCTCCGCGCTGCCCGGCGCCGCCATCATGCTCGTCGTGCTCTCGTTCAACCTGTTCGGCGACTGGCTCCGCGACTGGCTCGATCCGCGCCTGCGGCAGGTGTGATGCTGCTCGACGTCAAGGATCTCCACGCGCACCTGCGCACGCGCTGGGGCACGGTGAAGGCCGTCGACGGCGTGAGCTTCTCGATCGAGGCCGGCGAGACGCTCGGCCTCGTCGGTGAGTCGGGCTCGGGCAAGACGATGACCGCGCTCTCGCTGCTGCGGCTCCTGCCCGAGCCCGCGGGCCGCATCGTCAACGGCCAGGTGCTGCTCGACGGCGAGGACCTGGTCGCGAAGAGCGAGCGGGAGATGCGGCGCATCCGCGGGCGACGGATCTCGATGATCCTCCAGGACCCGCAGACCTCGCTCAACCCGGTCTTCAACGTCGGCAACCAGATCGTCGAGGCGCTGCGCGTGCATCTCGGCCGCCGCGCGAACGGGCTGTGGAAGCGCGCGGAAGAGGCGCTCCGCCGGGTAAAGGTCGCGGCGCCGCAGGAGCGGCTGCGCTCCTTTCCGCATCAGATGAGCGGCGGGATGAAGCAGCGCGTGGTCGGCGCGATCGCGCTCGCCTCGGAGCCGAAGCTGCTGATCGCGGACGAGCCCACCACGGCGCTCGACGTGACGATCCAGCTCCAGTACCTGATGCTGCTGAAGGACGTTCAGGCGCGGATGGGGCTCGGCATGCTGTTCATCACCCACGACTTCGGGATCGTCGCGCGCATGTGCGACCGCGTCGCCGTGATGTACGCGGGGCGGATCGTGGAGAGCGGGCCCGTGCGCGAGATCTTCAAGGCGCCGCGCCATCCGTACACCGCGGCGCTGATGGCGTCGGTCCCGCGCATGGAAGCGCGCGTGCACCGCCTGCCGTCCATCGACGGCCAGCCGCCCGCGCTCCATCGCCTGCCCGGCGGCTGCCGCTTCGCGCCGCGCTGCAGCTACGTCGACGAGCGCTGTCGCCTCGAGTACCCGCCGGCGGTCGCCATCGGTCGATCACACGCGGCGGCCTGCTGGAAAGTCGCACCGTGACCACGAACGGCGCCCGCCCGCTGATCCAGGTCGATGGGCTTGCGAAACACTTCCCGGTCACGCGCGGTCTCCTGCTCGCGCGCACCACGGGCCACGTGAAGGCCGTCGACGGCATCGACTTCACCATCGGGCGGAAGGAAACGCTGGGACTCGTCGGCGAATCGGGCTGCGGCAAGACGACAACCGTCCGGTTGCTGCTGCGCCTCGAGCATCCGACGGCGGGACGCGTGCTCCTCGGCGGTCAGGACGTGCACGCGCTCGAAGGCGACGCGCTTCGCGACTACCGCGCGAAGGTGCAGGCCGTGTTTCAGGACCCGTGGTCCTCGCTCAACCCGCGCCTGCGCGTGCGTGACACGATCGGCGAGGCGCTGGTCGTCACGCGCGGCGCGAGCGCGGCGAAGAAGCGCGAGCGCGTGCTCGAAGTGCTGGAGCAGGTCGGCCTGCCGGCCGACGCGGCGCACCGCTACCCGCACGAGTTTTCCGGCGGCCAGCGGCAGCGGATCGCGCTCGCCGCCGCGCTGGCGTCGGAACCCGAGCTGATCGTCCTCGACGAGCCGGTCTCCGCGCTCGACGTGTCGATCCGCGCGCAGATCATGAACCTGCTGAAGGATCTGCAGGAGCGGCAGAAGGTCGCCTACCTGCTCGTCGCGCACAACCTGGCGACCGTGCGCTACATCGCGCACCGCACCGCGGTGATGTACCTCGGCCGTCTCGTCGAGTACGCCGAGACCGAAGCGCTCTTCAAGGATCCGAAGCATCCGTACACGAAGGCCCTCTTCGCCGCCGCGCTCCCCGCGGATCCCGACGCGCCGGGCGGCGAGTTCGTGCTGCAGGGCGAGGTGCCGTCGCCGATCAACCCGCCGTCGGGCTGCCACTTCCACCCGCGCTGCCCGTTCGCGAAGCCGGAGTGCTCGACGGTCGACCCGCAGCCGAAGGCCGTCGCGTCGAACCAGATCGTCGCCTGCCACCTGTACGAGTAGTGCGCGACGACGCGCTCGTCCGGTTCACTGCGCACGAGCTTCCGCGCGAAGAGCTTCACGCGTTGATGGCACGGTCGGATGGGCCGGCGCTGCTGCGCGCCGCGTGGCACCTCGGGATCCTCGTTGTCAGCGGCACGCTCGTGTGGACGCTACGGTCCACGCCGTGGGCGCTACTGCTGATCGTCGTCCACGGCTACATGCTCGCGTTCATCTTCTGCGCGCTGCACGAGACCGCGCACCGCACGGCCTTCCGGACGCGCTGGCTGAACCCGGTGCTCGGCACGGTTGCCGGGCTGCTCGTCGTCTGGCCGTACCGCAATTATCGTGTGTACCACTGGGACCATCACCGGTTCACGCAAGACGTCCACCGCGACCCTGAACTCTTCTTCCCGAAGCCTCGAAGCCTGCCGGCGTATCTCTTCGTGCTCACGGGCATTCCGAACGCGATCAGGCGCATCGGCGACCTCCTGCGGCTCGCGGCCGGACGGGCAGATCAACCGTGGATGGCCCCGTCAGAACAACGGCCGCTGATCCTCGAAGCGCGCGCGTATCTGGCGGTCTATGTCGCGGTCAGTGCGATCTCGGTCGCGACCGGATCGGCGATGGCGCTCGTCGTGTGGATCATTCCGTGGGGCGTGGGCCAGGCGTTCCTGCGGCCGTATCTCCTCGCCGAGCATACGGGATGCGCGTTCACCCGCGACTGCCTCGAGAACACGCGCACGACGCTCACGCTCTTCCTCGTGCGCCTGTTCGCGTGGAACATGCCGTATCACGCGGATCACCACGCGTATCCGGCGGTCCCGTTCCACGCGCTACCGCGCCTGCACGCACGCATCCGCGGAAGGATCGACAACCTCGAGCCGGGGTACGTCACGGCCTCGGTGAAGGTCGCGCGTTACCTGTTCGGGCGGAACGCCGCCTAGTCCTCCGCCGCGGGCAGCGGCTCCACGCGGCCCGGGCTCTCGCGCGCGCGCTCGTTCTGCTCGGTGCGCACGCGGCGCATGAGCGGCAGCAGCGGCAGGACGGCGAGGAAGACGATCGCGATCAGCCAGAAGTCGTCGACGTACGCCATGAGCTGTGCCTGCTCGGTCGTCGTGCGATAGAGCATCGCCATCGCGCGGCGGCTCGCGGTGAACGAATCCGCGCCCTGCGCGGTGAAGTGCTCCGTCCACTCCTTGAGCCGGCGCGCGGTGTCGGGGTCCCAGACGTTGACGTGGGTCACGAGCGTCGACTGGTGCTCCTGGCTGCGGCGCACGAGGAACATCGTCGCCAGCGCGATGCCGATGCTGCCGCCCACGTTGCGCACGACGTTGTAGGCGGCAGTCGCGTTGCCCAGGCGTTCGAGACGGATCGTGGCGAGGGTCAGCACCTGCAGCGGCGGGAAGATGAAGCCCGCGCCGAAGCCCTGGAGGAAGCGCGGCCACGCGAGGCTCCAGTAGTCCATCTCGAGCGTGAGCCACGTCATCTGGATGGCGGAGACCGCGTTGAGCCCGCAGCCGAAGAGGAGGAGGAGCCGCTGGTCGACGCGCGAGACGAGACGTCCGGAGATCATCAGCGCGATCATCGTGCCGAGACCACCGGGGGCCAGGACGAGCCCGGAGTTCCACGCGTCGTAGCCGAGGATCTTCTGCGTGTAGAGCGCCAGCAGCAGCATGCTCGAATTGAAGGCGAGCCCGATGAGCGCGATGCACAGAGTGCCCACGGCGAAGTTCCGGTCGTTGAAGACGCGTAAATCGAGAATCGGCTCGTCGGCCCGGAGCTCCCGGATGACGAAGCCCGCCAGCGCAAGAAGGGCGGCGGCGAGCAGCCCCACGATCAGATCCGACTGGAACCAGTCCTCCTTCTCGCCGAGATCGACCGCGAGCTGCAGGCAGCCGAAGCCGACCACCATGAGGACGATGCCGGAGAGATCGATGCCGGTCGGCTTCTTCACGAACGGCGAATCGAAGAGGAACGCGCTGGTCATGACGAAGCCGAGGAAGCCGATCGGGATGTTGATGTAGAAGATCCAGCGCCACGACCAGTTGTCCGCGAGCCAGCCGCCGACGGTGGGGCCGAGGATCGGCGCCATCATGATCCCGACGCCCCACACCGCCATCGCGGTCCCGCGCTGCCGCAGCGGAAAGATCTCCCACATGATCGCCTGCGCCATCGGGATGATCGGTCCGCCGCCGAGCCCCTGGAGGACGCGCATCGCCACGAGGAACTCGAGATTCGGCGCGATCCCGGAGAGGAACGAGCTCGTCGCGAAGAGCACGGTGCAGATCAGGAAGAACCGGCGGCGGCCGAAGCGCGCGGAGAGCCAGCCCGTCGCCGGGATCGTGACCGCGTTGGCCGCGAGGAACGACGTGACGACCCACGACATCTCCTCGATGCCCGCGGAGAGCGAGCCCTGCATGTGCGGGAGCGCGACGTTGGTCACGCTGGTGTCGAGCACCTGCATGACCGTCACCATCATCACGGAGAGCGTGATCGCCCACCGACGCGCCGGCGAGATGTTCTGAGGATCGGTCACGACGTGATCAGCGCGTCGACCACGCGGAAGAGGTTCCAGGCGTCCGCGGGGCCGTCGACGAAGCCCGCCCACGCGGCGCGCGGCCCGGTGTGATGGAACGTGCGAAGGATCGCAACCCGCGCACGGTCTCCTGCCGCCGCGGCCAGCCGCAGGCTTTCCGTGAACGGAATCGATGCGTCGCCGGCGCCGTGCGCGATGACGAGGCGTCCGGTGAGCCGCGGCACCGCGGCGGTCACGGAGAGCGCATCGAGCGCGTCGCGCGCGGGGGCGGGCAGCGCGGAGAGCAAACGGCCGACCTCGGTGTCGTCGCGCGCGCGCGCGAGCCGCACCATCGCCGCCGCCGGCGGTGACAGCCGCGCTTCGAGCGCCGTCGTATCGTCGGCAGGGTTCGCGAGCCGTCGCGCCACCACCACCCGCAGGCCGGCGCGGTCGCCGGGCTCGAGGAAGCCGGCGAGCACGGCGAGCAGCTTCCAGCGGTTGTACGGCTCGGGCGTCTGCTCGTAGCGCCGACCGTCGTGCTCGTGCACGCCGCTCACGATGTAGCGGATCACGTGGCGCAGATCCGCGTAGCCACCGAAGCTGCCGACCACGGCCACGTCGCGCGCGTCCGCGGCGGCGAGCAGCGCCGGGCCCGCGCCGAAGCTGAAGCCGGCGACCCCGACGGGCACGCCGAGCCCGCGCGCGTGCTCGAGCGCCGCGCCCACTTCGATCGTCTCGCGTCCGCTCAGCGTGAACGCGGCCATGCCGGGAAAGTGCGGCACCAGCACCGCGATGTTCCGGCCCGCGAGGAGTCCGGCGAGGCGGGTGAGCTCCGGGTGATGACGGCCGGCGGCGGAGAGCCCGTGGACGAGCACGAGCGTGCGGCGCGGGTGGGCGGGACGATAGAGGTCGGCGCCGAGGTGGCCGTCGGGCAGCGGGATGCGGACCTCGACACGTGCGGGCTCCGGATAGAACGGCGCGAGCGGGCGCTGCATCGACGGCGACGCGAGCGCGAGCGAAAGCGTGAGCGCCGGCCACGCTGCGGCGACCACCAGGAGGGCGCCGACGAGGACGGCGCCGGTGGCGACGATGGCCCGGCGCTTCATTCTCTGTGTCGCGCGTCATGGTAGCATCCGCGCATCCATGAAACGGAGCACCGAGCGCATCCTCACGACGCATACCGGGAGCCTCCCGCGCCCGGACGATCTCATCCGGACGATGTTCGCGAAGGAGGAAGGCGTCCCGGTCGACCCGGCGGCACTCGCGGCGCGCATTCGCGCCGCCGTCGCCGACGTGGCGGCCACGCAGGCGCGCGCGGGCCTCGACGTCATCAACGACGGCGAGATGAGCAAGCCCAGCTACGCGACCTACGTGAAGGACCGCCTCCACGGATTCGGCGGCGCCAGCCATCCGCTTCGGTACCAGGACCTCGTCGACTTCCCCGGCATGGCGCGCCGCGTGTTCGGCGATCCGGGGCGCGCGCGGCGCAAGACCCCGGCGTGCGACGGGCCGATCGGCGTGCGCGACCCGCGCGCGGCACAGGCCGATGCCGACAACCTCAAGACGGCGCTCGCGCCCCTCTCCGTCACCGAAGGATTCATGAGCGCCGCGTCGCCCGGTGTCGTCTCGCTCTTCTTCCACAACGACCACTATCCGAGCCACGAGGCCTATCTCTTCGCGATCGCCGAGGCGATGCGCCACGAGTACGAGACCGTCGCGAAGGCCGGCTTCGTGCTGCAGATCGATTGCCCGGACCTGGCGATGGGCCGGCACATCCAGTTCGCGAAGCTGAGCCTCGCGGAGTTCCTCACGATGGCGCGGCTGCACATCGACGCGCTCAACCTGGCACTCGCGAACGTTCCGCCCGAGCAGGCGCGGGTCCACCTCTGCTGGGGCAACTACGAGGGGCCGCACCACTACGACGTGCCGATCGCCGACATCCTCGACGTCGTGTTCACCGCGCGCCCGGCGGGCATCTCGTTCGAGGCGTCGAACCCGCGGCACGCGCACGAGTGGCGCGTGTTCGAGCGCGCGAAGCTGCCGGCGGGCAAGGTCATCATCCCGGGCGTGATCGACTCGACGACCAACTTCATCGAGCACCCGGAGCTGGTCGCGGAGCGGATCATGAAGTACGCGACGCTCGTGGGCCGCGAGAACGTCATCGCGGGGACCGACTGCGGCTTCGGCACGTGGGTCGGTCAGTCGGCCGTGGATCCGGAGATCGTCTGGGCGAAGCTCGCCGCGATGGCCGAGGGCGCGCGCCTCGCCTCGCGCGCGCTGTGGTGATCCGATGACGCCCCGACCTCGCCCTTATCGCAGCGCCGCGGCTCGCAGGCGCGGGAACACCGTGTCGCGGAACGCTTTGACCTCCGCGTCCGGTGGCGCGAACGTGAGGTACGGCATCAGGTAGAGGTTGCGCACGCCGAGCTTCGTCATCTCCGCGATGCGATCGGCGCAGTACTCCGGCGTGCCGATGAGACCGATCGCGTCGCACAGCTCGGCGACGGTCTCATCCGGGACGAACGACGTCGCCGCGATGGCCGCCTCCCAGTCCTCCGCGTGCGAGAGGTCCGGATAGATCTTCCAGACCGCGTCGGGGACCGTGAGCTGCGGCAGCTTCACGCCGGCGGGGCCGAGCCACTGGCCGCCCCAGCGCAGCACCCCCCAGTGGACGGCGGTCGGACGCGCCAGCCGGCGCGCATCGGCGAGCGTCGGCGCCGTGCCCGTCCGCACCGCCCAGATGATCTCGAGATCTTCGACGCGGCGACCGCCACGCCTGGCGCCGGTCGCGAGATGCTCCAGCGCGGTCTCGACGATGCCGCGGTTGAAGCCGACCAGCAGCAGCACGCCGTCCGCGACCTCCCCCGCCAGCTCGATCGCCTTGAACCCCGACGCGGCCATCAAGACCGGAATCGGCGAGCGCGAGCCGTACGCCAGGCGGCCCGGCGTGCCGGAGAAGTCGACGCGCTCGCCGGCGAGCAACGACTTCACCGTCGTGATACACGCGCGCATGTCCGCGAGCGTCGCCGGCTTGCGGCCGATGGTGCTCGCCGACGTGTAGCCGGTGCCGATGATGAACTTCACGCGGCCCGGCGCCAGCTCCTCGACCGTGCGGATCCCGCCCGCGAGCACGCTCGCGTGGCGCGTGAACGGGTTCGTGACCGCGGGGAAGAGGGTGAGGTGCCCGGTCTGCGCCGCGGCCTGCCCGAGGACGACGAAGGTGTCGCGCGAGATCATCTGACTGTCGAGGATGCCGGCGCCGTCGAAGCCGGCGGCTTCGATGCTGCGGATCAGCGTCATCAGCTGCGGCATCGGCGACGTTCCGGGGACGCGCATCGAGACACGAACGGGTTGGCTCATGGCGGTGGATGGTAGCACCCACGGATGACGCGCGGCGTACCGAACCTGACGAGATTTGTCCGAGCACTCACGCGAAAGTGATTGTCGTCTCAGCCCATCCGCTCTGGCATTTCTGTTGCACGCTCCTACGCGGCCGAGTGGAGAAGCTCGCCGAAATCAGGAGGTGGTCATGGGTAAGACGCTCATCGCGGGGATCGTGATCGCAGCCACCGCGCTGGCCGCGCTGCCGGCCGCGGCGGAGGTGAACGTCAACGTCAGCATCGGCCCGCCGCCGGTGATCTTCTCGGCGCCGCCGCGCGTCGTCGTCGTGCCGAAGACGCCCGTCTACTACGCGCCCGACACGAGCTACAACGTGTTCTTCTACGACGGGCGCTATTACAGCTTCCACAACGGCGCCTGGTTCCTCGCCGCCTCGCACGGTGGACCGTGGGCCTTCGTTCCGGTGGAGCGCGTGCCGAGGCCCGTCGTGCTGGTGCCGGTGAAGTACTACACGATCCCTCCCGGTCACATGAAGAAGATCACGCACGGCCACGACGACGACGACCGCTGGCGCGGCCGCGACCACTGCCCGCCCGGTCAGGCGAAGAAGGGGCGCTGCTGACACCGCCGAAGCGGAGCCTGCCGCCGAAGTCAGCGCCCCGGGTGCCGCTGTGGTCCGTGGTGGCGCGCCTGCCGCCACCACGGACCGTGGCCACCCGCGAGAAGAGGTCTCTTCCCGCGAGCGTCTGGAAGACCCAGCGCGTGAAGGCGCCCCGGCCGGTCGCGAAGGTCGCGAGCCTCCGATCGGTCTTCAGTCGTCGCACGCCCCTCTCTAGACCTCGCGCCGAGAGTCTGTCACCATCGGCCGCGCCGAAAGACAGGGAGGTCTTTTCATGCCGACGCTCGCGAAGAACATGAAGCTCCTCGCCCACCACGAAATGGACGGCTTCGGGAACTGCGGCGAAGGCATGGCGCTGCAGCGCACGCGCGACAAGCGCCGCGTGCTCTGGATCGCGCACGAGTCGCAGCCGAAGAACGTCACCGCCCTCGACGTCACGAACCCGAAGAAGCCGAGCGTGATCACGCAGACGAACCTGCCGCACCAGCAGATGCGCTCGAACTCGCTCGACATGGTGGGCGATCTTCTCGTCGTCGCGTACCAGACCCGCGAGCCCGGCATGAAGCCGGCGGGCTTCGAGATCCTCGACTGCGCCGATCCCGCGAAGCCGAAGTCGGTCACGTTCTTCGACTGCTCGGGCCCGAAGTCGCGCGGCGTGCATCATTTGTGGTGGGTGGACGGCGAGTACGTGCACATCGCGTCCGGCGCCGAGGATTACCTCCCCCGCAACCAGAAGGACGACCAGTGCTACCGGATCGTCGACGTGCGCGACATCTCGAGGCCGCGCGAGGTCGGACGCTGGTGGCTGCCGGGCACGCGCGAGGGCGACGCCGAGCCGGCGCTGCCGCGCAACCCGAACTTCGACACCGGGTATCGCGCGCACAACACCAACGTCTATCCGCAGCGTCCGGACCGCGCGTACGTCGGCTACATCGACGGCGGCGCGTGCGTGCTCGACATCTCGGACAAGGCGCACCCGAAGCTGCTGGGCCGCTGGGACTACCAGCCGCCGTTCCCCGGCTTCTGCCACACCGTGCTGCCGCTGTTCTCGAAGAACCTGCTCGTGGTCAGCGACGAGGCGACGAAGATCAAGGGCGAGGACTGGCCCAAGCTCGTGTGGATCGTGGACGCGCGCCGCGAGGACAAGCTGGTGCCGATCGGCACGTGCCCGCTGCCGCCGGTGAAGGAGTGGGCGAAGAAGGGCAACGGCCGCTTCGGCGCGCACAACCTGCACGAGAACCGGCCCGGCGGCTTCATCTCCGAGGACATCATCTTCGGGACGTTCTTCAACGGCGGCCTGCGCGCGTTCGATCTGAAGGATCCGTTCCAGCCGAAGGAAGCGGCGTATTTCGTGCCCGAGGCCCCACGGAAGTCGCCGGCCAAGTCGATCCAGATCAACGACGTCTACATCGACGAGAAGCGAATCGTGTACGCCGTGGACCGCATCGTCGGCGGCGTGTACATCCTCGAGATGAAGCTGTAAGACGCACGGCATGATCGCTCGCGTGGCGGTCGGGGCGCTGCTGCTCGCGCTCGCGGCCTGCGCCTCGCCGCCGCGCGAGCCGATGCGCACGCTCTCCGCGGCGCAGTCCGGAGAGATCTGGTTCGCCACCGCGGGGAGCCTGGTCCGGACGGACACGCGTCTCGTGCCCGGCGATCCCGTGGTCATCTCGGGCGAGCTCCAGTTTCCGGCGGGCGGCGGCGGCTCGCTGCCCGTCGTCGTCCTCGCCCACGGCTGCGGCGGCAGCAACATCATCGACACCACGTGGGCGTCGGTGCTGCGCGAATGGGGCTACGCGACGTTCGTCCTCGACAGCTTCGCCGGGCGCGGCCTGCGCGAAGTCTGCACGAACGCGGTGGCGCTCAACGGAACGCAGCGCGTCCCCGACGCCTACGGCGCGCTGCGCGTGCTCGCCACCCATCCCCGCGTCGACGCGCAGCGCGCCGTGCTCATGGGCTTCTCGCACGGCGGCATCCTCACGGTGGCGGCCGCGACCGTGTGGGCGAAGGACACCTTCGCGCCGGCCGGGCAGCCGGCGTTCCGCGCGTTCCTGCCGTTCTACCCGTACTGCAATTCCGCCTATCCCGAGCGCGACCGCGTGTCCGCGCCGGTCCGGATCCACACCGGCGAAGCGGACGACTGGACACCCGCGCGCCCCTGCGCCGAGCTCGCCGCGTCGCTGCGCGCGTCGGGCCACGACGTGACCATCACCCTCTATCCCGGGGCCCACCACGGCTTCGACAACCCGCGCCTGCTGTTCCCGGTGTATCTCCCCAACGTCGACAACGCCGCGCGGTGCACGTTCCGCGTCGCGAGCATCCTGGGGCCGATCCCGCCGGTCGAGGAGATCAGGGCGTGCCTCGTCAAGGGCGCGACCATCGGTAAAAGCGCCACCGCGCTCGAGCAGGCGCGCCGCAATGTCCGCGAAGAGCTGGCCGCGCTCTTGAGGTAAGGCGACGTGCCCGAGGCCGCGACTCCCCTCGCCGCGCTCCTCGCCGAGCTGGAGACGTTCGGTCAGCAGAACGACGCGGTCGTCACGGATCGCCCGCGCCGGATGCTCAACGTCACGCGCGACACCGGCGAGTTCCTCGCGGTGCTCGTGAAGGCGATGCGCGCGAGGCGCGTGCTGGAGATCGGGACGTCGAACGGCTACTCGACGCTGTGGCTGGCGAGCGCGGCCCGCGCGATCGGCGGCACGGTCACCACCGTCGAGCGGGCCGAGCTGAAGGTCGGCATGGCGCGCGCGAACTTCGCGCGGTCGGGCCTCGCCGACGTCATCACGCTGGTGCACGACGACGCGGGCGGCGTGCTGAAGCGCACGGGCGACGCCGGCATCGACCTGCTCTTCCTCGACTCCGAGCGCCCGGAGTACCCCGGTTGGTGGCCGGACCTGAGGCGTGTGCTGCGCTCGGGCGGCTTGCTCGTCGTGGACAACGCGACGTCACATCCCGAGCAGATGGCGCCGTTCGTCGCCCTGGTCACCACCGACCCCACGTTCACGACCAGCCTGGTCCCAGTCGGCAACGGCGAGTTCCTCGCGGTGAAGGCGTGACGGCGTTCGCAACGAAGCGTCTGCCCGCGAAGCGCGACGTCGTCGCGCCCGACGGCTCGGACGTCCGCGTGCTCCTGGCGACGGAGGGCGGCAGCATGGCGCACTTCACGCTCGCCCCGGGCGCCGTGTCGAAGGCCGTCGCGCACCGCACGGTCGAGGAGATCTGGTACGTGCTCGCCGGCCACGGCGAGATGTGGCGCCGCACGAGCGAGCAGGAGAGAGTCGTTGCCCTGGAGCCGGGCGTGTGCCTGACGATCCCGTGCGGCGCGCATTTCCAGTTCCGCGCGACGGGCACGGAGCCGCTCGCTATCATCGGCGTGACGATGCCGCCCTGGCCCGGCGACGGCGAAGCGTCCGCCGTCGACGGCCCGTGGACGCCGAGGGCGGGCTAGCGGCCCTTGAACTTCGGCTTGCGCTTCTCCATGAAGGCGCGCGCCGACTCCTGGAAGTCCTCCGTGAGGTGCAGCGCGCGGCCCTGCGTGTAGAGCTTCGTCTGCCGCTGCATCTCGGCGACGAACCAGCGCATCGCGCGCACGTTCGCGCGCACCGCGAGCGGCGGGTTCTCGAGGATCTGGTTGGCCAGCTCTTCCGCGGCCGCCATGAGCTCGGCCTGCGGGACAACCCGGTTCACCATGCCGTGCTGCAGGCCTTCTTCGGCGGTGAACATGCGCCCCGTGAGCGCGATCTCGTTGGCGAAGCGGTCGCCCGTCCAGAACCACGTGGCCGCCCAGTGCTGCGCGCCGCCGAGGCCGCGCTGGACCTCGCGAATCTGGAGCTTCGTTCCCTCCGCGGCGACCACCAGGTCACACGTCATCGTGAGCATGTAGCCGAGCCCGAGCGCATAGCCGTGCACCGCGGCGATCACCGGCTTCCAGTTGACGGTGTCGACGAGCCCCAGCTCGCGCGAGCGACGGCCGGCGGGACCGCCGAGGCGCTTCAGCTCTTCGCGCGTGCGGAGCTGCCGCTGCTTGACGTCGGCGCCCGAGCAGAACGCGCGCCCGGCGCCCGAGATGATCGCGACCTGCAGCTCCTCGTCGGCGTCGAACTCGAACAGCGCGTCGTTGACGTCCTCGACGAGCTGGTCGTTGGCGGCGTTGAGCTTCTCCGGACGGTTCAGGACGATGGAACAGATCGGGCCCTTCTTCTCGTAGAGGACGGTCTCGAACTTCGGTGACGGGGCACTCGCCATGCGTGGCTCCTTCCGCGGGCCATTGTAGACCGCGGCGGTGAATGATAGAGAAGCCGGGCATGAGCCACGTGCGGGACGGGATGCGGATCGACTGGGACGTGCCGATCACCGTCGACGACGGCCTGGTGGTGCGCGCCGACGTGTTTCGCCCCCTCGCCGACGGGCAGTATCCGACGATCCTCTCCTACGGCCCGTACGGGAAGTGGCTCCACTTCGAGGACCTCTACACCGACCAGTGGCGCCGCATGGTCGACCAGCATCCCGACGTCGCCGCCGGATCGACGAACAAGTACCAGAACTGGGAAGTCGTGGATCCCGAGAAGTGGGTGCCCGACGGGTACGCGTGCGTGCGGGTCGACTCGCGTGGCGCCGGGCGCTCGCCCGGCCACCTCGATCTCTGGTCCGCGCGCGAGGCGAAGGACCAGTACGACTGCATCGAGTGGGCCGCGCGCCAGCCGTGGTCGAACGGCAAGGTCGGGCTGAACGGCATCTCCTACTACGCGATGAATCAGTGGCAGACGGCGGCGCTCCAGCCGCCGCACCTCACCGCGATCTGCGTCTGGGAAGGCGCCGCCGACTACTACCGCGACCTCTCGCACCATGGCGGCATCCTGTGCGCGTTCGCGCGCGCGTGGTTCCCCTCGCAGGTGATCCGCGTGCAGCACGGGCTCGGCGCGCGCGGCTACCGCTCGCGGATGACGGGCGACTGGGTCTCCGGCCCGCCGACGCTGACCGAGGAAGAGCTGGGTGCGAGACGCAACGACTTCTGGCAGGACTGCCGCAATCACCCGCTCGCGAGCCACGAGTACTGGCGCTCGCGCATGCCGGACTGGTCGAAGGTCACGGTCCCGGTGTTCTCGGCCGCGAACTGGGGCGGCCAGGGTCTGCACCCGCGCGGGAACTTCGAAGGCTTCGTGCGCGCGGCCTCGCGGCAGAAGTGGCTCGAGGTCCACGGCATCGAGCACTGGACGCACTTCTACACGGACTACGGCGTCGCGCTCCAGAAGAAGTTCTTCGGCCACTTCCTGAAGGGCGAGAACACGGGCTGGCGCCAGCAGCCGAAGGTCGTCCTGCAGGTGCGCCACCCGGGCGAGAGGTTCGTCGAGCGTGCGGAGAGTGAATGGCCACTGGCACGCACGCGGTGGACGAAGCTCTACCTGAGCCCGGCCGAGGCGGCGCTCGTCCGGAAGCCCCTCGCGAAGAACGCCGCCGCGACGTACGCGGGGTTTGGCGACGGGGTCACGTTCCTCACGCCGCCGATGGACCACGCGACCGAAGTGACGGGTCCGATCGCCGCGAAGCTTTTCGTGTCGTCGGAGACGACGGACGCCGACCTGTTCCTCGTCGTCCGCGTCTTCACCCCGGACATGAAGGAAGTGACGTTCCAGGGTGCGCTCGATCCCCACACGCCGGTCGCGCAGGGCTGGCTGCGCGCGTCGCACCGCAAGCTCGACCCCGCGCTCTCGAAGCCCTACCGTCCGTATCACACACACGACGAGATCCAGCCGCTGAAGCCAGGCACCATCTACGAGCTGGACGTCGAGATCTGGCCGGCGTGCATCGTGGTGCCGCCCGGCCATCGCATCGGCCTCACCGTGCGCGGACGCGACTACGAATTCCCCGGCGGCCCCTCCACCGGGCTCGGGACGCTCGGCGCGGTCTTCACCGGCGTCGGACCGTTCAAGCACGACGACCCGCGCGATCGGCCCGCGGACGTCTTCGGCAAGCGGGTCACGCTACACTGTGGGCCGTCCCGGCCGTCGCGCCTGCTGCTGCCGGTCATTCCCGCGAAGCGATAGGAGAGCCGCGATGGAGATCATCGACCTGCACGGCCAGAAGGAGTTCTCCTCGACGCACCACATCCACAAGACGCTCCACGCGACGCCGCACAGCGAGATCAGCGTCGTCGGCTGGGCGCCGGGCCAGAAGTCGCCGATCCACTGTCACCCGCAGGCCGACGAGATCTACCACGTGCTCGAGGGCGAAGGGCTCTTCGACGACGGCCGCCGCGAGGCGACGCTGAAGCCGGGCGACACGGTGATCTTCCCCGCGGGCGAGGTGCGCACGGTCGTCGCGACGACGCGAATGGTGCTCTATCGCGTGCAGGCAGGGCCCGACCGCAAGGCGAAGTCGCTGGAGGCCTGGCCGGCGAAGTGACTACGCGCGCCGGTGAACGCCGGCGCCCGTGACGTAATCGAAGAGGTTCGCGACGTTCATCTTCATCACCGCCGGCGCCATGCCGTCCTGCTCGACGTCCATCGGATAGCGGTCGGTCATCGCGGTCAGCGTCACGACGGCTTCGTCCTTCGCCAGGCCCTTGTCCACGCCGCGCCGCACGTAATCGACCCACTCCTCGATGAACGCGCCCTGCTCGCGGAGGTAGCGTTTGTCGCACACCGGCCCGTGACCGGGCACCAGCGTCTCGCCAGGCAACGCGCCGAGCGCGTCGAGCGCCTTCAGCCACGCCGCCGGATCGGCCTCCTGCAGCCACGTGTGGCACTTGCAGAACACGTTGTCGCTGGTGAAAACCACGCCGTCGTTCTCGACGACGATCGCCGCCTGCGACGTCGTGTGGCCCGGCATGTGGATCATGCGGAACGTGTGGTCGCCGACGTGCAGTGTGAGCTCGCGCGAGAACGTGATCACCGGCGCGTTCGGCCGATAGCTCTCCAGGTGCTTCGCCTCGTCGGGGCCGAAGGTGCCCACGCGCTTCACCATCGCGGCGATATCGGTGCCGAGGATTCGCTCGCGCACGCCCTCGTGCGCGACGACCGGCACGTCGAAGTACGCGTTCGACGTCCAGTGATCGCCGTGCGGCTCCGTGTTGAGGATGTAGCGCAGGGGGACACCGCGCCGCTCGATCTCGGCCTTGAGTCGCAGCGTGTCGCTGGGCTTGTGAGGACCGTCGATCAGCACGAGGCCGTCGGACGTCGTGACGAGTCCGTGATTCGAGCCGCGCTTGCCGACTTCGACCTCGACCGTGGCGGTGATCTGCTTCATCGCGTCACCTCGTGGCCGCGGATGCTACCATCCGGGCCACCTTCGGAGGCGGTGATGCCACAGCCGACTGAATCGGTCGTCAACAGCGCGAGCGCCGCGTGGACCGCCGCCCGGATCCCCGGGATCTCGGTGAAGGTCCTTCGCAGAGATGAGAATGGCCGGTCGTCGTCGCTCGTCCGGTTCGATCCGGGCGCCCGGTTCCCCGCGCACGATCACCCCGCGGGCGAGGAAGTGTTCGTCCTCGAGGGCGAAGTCCAGATCGGCCGCCACCACCTGAAGGCCGGCGACCTCTACGCCCCGCCCGGAGTCAAGCACGCGGCCTCCTCGGCAGGGGGCTGCGTGTTCCTCGTCAGCCTGCCGAAACCGGTCGTCATCCTCGAAACGCGGTGAAGCGCAGCTCCGAGCGTATCCTCACGACCCACGCCGGCAGCCTGCCGCGGCCGACTGACCTGCTCGAGCTGACCAAGGTCTACGACCGGGGGGCGCGGGCGGCGCGCGTCCGGGACGCGGTGGCGCGCATCGTCGAGCAGCAGGTCTCCGTCGGGCTGGACGTCATCACCGACGGCGAGATGAGCAAGCCGAGCTTCGTCACGTACGCGCAGGATCGGCTGACCGGCTTCGAGGTCGGCGGCGACCCGTCCGGCTTTCCGTGGGCCGGCTCGCGCGAGGTGCTCGCGTTCCCCGAGTTCTACGAGGCGAGCCTGCGCGCGGGCGCGACCGACGCGCGGCGCGCGCCCCGCCTCGCCTGCACCGGCCCTGTCAAGTACAGCGGCCACGCCGCCGTGCGCGCGGACATCGACAATCTGAGGGCGGCGCTCGGCGAGCACAAGTTCACGGAGGTCTTCCTCCCCGCGATCTCGCCGTCGAACATCGAGGGCCGCTGGCCCAACAAGTTCTACAAGACCAGCGAGGAGTATCTCTTCGCGATCGCGGAGGCGATGCAGGAGGAATACAAGGCGATCGTCGACGCGGGATTTCTCGTGCAGATCGACGACCCGCGGCTCGTGACGCACTACATCATGCAGCCGGGCTCGTCCGTCGAGGACTGCCGCCGGTGGGCCGAGGTGCGCGTCGACGCGCTCAACCACGCGCTGCGCGACATCCCGCGCGATCGCGTGCGCTTTCACACGTGCTACAGCATCAACATGGGCCCGCGCGTGCACGACATGCAGCTGCGCGACATCGTCGACATCGTCCTCAGGGTGCGCGCGGGCGCCTATTCGTTCGAGGCGGCGAACCCGCGCCACGAGCACGAGTGGCGCGTGTGGCAGGACGTGAAGCTGCCCGAGCAGTCGCTCGTGATTCCCGGCGTGATCACCCAGTCGACGGTGCTCGTCGAGCACCCGGAGCTGGTCGCCGAGCGGATCGTGCGCTTCGCCTCGGTGGTCGGCCGCGAGAACGTCATCGCCGGCGCCGACTGCGGGTTCGCGTCGTTCGCCGGCTCCACGGAGATCCATCCCACGATCGCGTGGGCGAAGCTCGAAGCGCTGGTCGAGGGCGCGCGGCTCGCGACTAGGCAGCTCTGGAGCTGAGCCCCTCCACGGGCAGCCCGAGCCGACGGCGCAGGTCGGCGCCGGAGAGGTCGAGCAGCTCCGGGTACGGCGGGCGATCGGCGAAGAGGCTTCGGCAGCGGCGGCCCCGCCGAAAGGCACCCCACGCCCGGCGTGGGGCGATCACGAGCCCACCTACGAACGCCGGCACGCAGATGACCCAGGCCACCCACAGACCACCGAGACCCGCCCCAACTTCCCACGCGCTCACGAGCGTCTCGTCCACGACGCCGGAGCCGAGTCCGGTCGCCACGCGGTGCAGGTCGTGGAGTCCGACGGTGGCACGCCGCTGCGGCGGGTTGGGGAGCGTCACGCGAAAGCGGCCCGATCCGAGCTGGAACGACGAGCGTGCGTACTCGTCGACGCTGAAGCCGTTCTCGCGCAGGTAACGATCGCGGGCGTCGATCACGCGTTCGCTCGGGCGGCGACGGTCACGGCGTGCGCCTCCGCGTGAATTCTAGCAGCGCTCGTGCTAGCGTGAGCGCCCGCGGACGATGGGCAAGACGCGCTTCGATTTCTCGGGACAGGTCGTCGCGATCACGGGCGCCGGGAAAGGCATCGGCAAAGGCGCGGCGATCGCGTTCGCGGAGGCGGGCGCGCGCGTCTTCGCGATCGATCACACGCCGGTCACCGGCGAGACGACGGTCAAGGCGATCCGCGACGCCGGCGGGCAGGCGGCGTTCATCGCCTGCGACGTCAGCGACGCGGGGAGCGTGAGCGCGGCGTTCCAGCGCATCGAACGGGACGCCGGCCGGCTCGACGTGCTCGTCAAGAGCGCCGGCGGGTTCTCGAAACAGATGGCGACCGACGAGACGCCCGAGGACGAGTGGGATCGCGTGATCGACGTCAACCTCAAGGGCGTCTTCCTGTGCGCGCAGGCCGCGATCCCGCTCTTCAAGCGCCAGCGCAGCGGGCGCATCGTCAACCTCGGCTCGATGGCCGGGCTCACGACGATGGCGCCGGAGACGACGGCCAGCGAGCGCGTGGTCGCGCTGCGCTCGCCGGAACAGCGTGACGCGATCGGCAAGGCGACGCTCGTCGGCCGCATCGCCGAAGTGTCCGACATGGTCGGCTGGGTGCTGTTTCTCGCGGCGCCCGAAGCGTCGTATCTCACCGGGCAGACACTCGCCGTGAACGGCGGAAGGTTGATGGTGTGATGAGCGTCCAGGCATTCACGGTCTACGACATGATCGCGCGCGGCGCGGCCGCCACCGGCAGCGCGCCGGCTCTCATCCAGGGAGATCGGACCGTCAGCTTCCGCGAGCTGCGCGAGCGCGTGGATACGCTCGCGGCGGGCCTCTCGGGTCTCGGCATCGCGAAGGGCGACCGCATCTGCATCCTCGCCCAGAACGACGTCGCGTACGTCGAGCTGTACGGCGCGTGCGCGCGGCAGGGCATCATCGCGTATCCGATCAACTGGCGCCTGACGGCCGAAGAGGTGGCGCGCGTGCTCGAGCGCGCGACGCCGAAGATGATGGTGGTCGACGGCTCGACACTCGGCGTGGCCGGGAGCTGGCCCGGCGAGAAGAAGACGATCGCGCACTGGTACCAGTTCGGCGCGAGCGCCGCGTCCGGCTTCAAGGCGTTCGACTCGCTGTACGGGGGCGCGCCGCCGGCCGCGGCCGACGTCGGCGGCGACGATGCGTTCGCGGTGATCTCCACCGCGGCCGTCGACGTGATCCCGCGCGGCGCGGTGCTCACGCACGCGAACGTGCTCGTCGCGAGCCTCACGGCCATCGCGTGCCTCGGCTACACCGCGACGGATCGCTATCTCGCCGCGCTCCCGCTGTTCCACATCACGGCGCTGGGCGGATGGCTGGCGCACATGCTCGCGGGCGGTGCCAGCGTGGTGGTCTCGCGCTTCGACGCCGAGGAAGCGGTGCGGCTGATCGACCGCCACAAGATCACGCATGTCTCCGACTTTCCGCCGGTGCTCGCGAGCATCCTCGACGCGGCCGAGAAGCTCGGCAGCCGGCTCGAGAGCCTGCGCTACGTCTCCGGGCTCGACGCGCCGCCGACGATCCAGCGCCTGCACGACCGCACGCAAGCGAAGTTCTGGACGGGGTTCGGCCAGTCGGAGACGACCGGCTTCGTCACGATCCAGCGCGTCGTCGACAAGCCCGGCGCGGCCGGCAAGCCGATCCCGTCGTGTCTCGTGAAGGTCGTCGACGACTACGACCGCGACGTCCCGGCGGGCACGCCGGGCGAGATCGTCGTCCGCGGGCCCCTGGTCTTCCAGGGCTACTACGATCAGGCCGACGTCACCGCGTACACGCTGCGCAACGGCTGGCATCACACCGGCGACGTGGGCCGCTTCGACGACGACGGCTCCCTCTATTACGTGAAGCGGAAACCCGAGAAGGAGCTGATCAAGCCCGGCGGCGAGAACGTGTACCCCGCCGAGGTCGAGAGCGTCATTGTCCAGATGGACGGCGTCAGCGGCGCGTGCGTCTACGGGATCCCGGACGCGCGGTGGGGTGAAGCGATCAAGGCCGTGGTCGAGGTGAAGGGCGCCAGCGCGTACACCCCGCAGCAGGTGATCGACTTCGTGGCCTCGAAGATCGCGCGCTTCAAGCGGCCGAGCGTCGTCGAGTTCACCGATGCGCTCCCCCGCACCGCGGAGGGCGCCGTCGATCGCGACGCCGTCAAGGCGAAGGGGGAGAAGCCCGCATGATCCCGAAGACCATGCGCGCGATGGTGCTGCCGCACTTCGGCGCGCCGATGGAGCTGCGCGAGGCGCTGGTGCCGAAGATCGGCCCCGGCGACGTCCTGCTGCGCGTGCGCGCGGCGGGCGTCGGGCTGACCGTCGTCATCATGATCGCCAACCCCGGGCGCGTGACCAGCTTTCCGCGCATCCCCGGCCATGAAGTCGCGGGCGAGGTCGTCGAGATCGGCGCCGAGGTCGCCAACGTCAAGGTCGGGGATCGCGTCGTCAACCACTTCTACCTCACGTGCGGCGCGTGCCGCTTCTGTCGCAGCGGACGCGAGACGCTGTGCACCGCGTTCAAGGGGTACGTCGGGCAGGCCTCGGACGGCGGCTACGCGGAGTACATGAGGCTGCCCGCGCGCAACGTCACCGTGATTCCGCCCGGCGTGAGCGACGTCGACGCCGCGGTCGCCACGGACGCGATCGCGACGCCGTACCACGCGTGTCGTGAAGAAGCGCGCGTCGGGCCGGGCGACAGCGTGCTGATCGTCGGCGCCGGTGGCGGCGTCGGCATCCACGGCGTCCAGATGGCCAAGCTCTGCGGCGGCTGGGTGGTCGCCGCCGACGTGACCGACGAGAAGCTCGCGGCCGCGCGGCACGCGGGCGCCGACGCGGTCGTCGACGCGCGGCAGGGCGATCTCGCGGCGCTGGTGAAGCGGGCGACCGACGGCCGCGGCGTCGACGCGGCGATCGACTTCTTCGGCTCGCGCGAGACGCTGCAGGGCGCGCTCGGCTCGCTCGCGCGCGCCGGCCGGCTCGTCATCATCGGCAGCCGGCCCGCCGCGGTGTTCGGCGCCGATCCGAGCTTCGTCGTCGATCCGCAGCGCATGCTCTACGACATGCTGGAGATCCACGGCTCCCGCTACGTCACGCTCACCGAGATCTCGCAGACGCTCGAGCTGATCCGCCAGGGCCGCATCAGCCCGGTGGTGAGCAAGCACTTCCCGCTCGAGAGCGCGGAGGAGGCGCACGAGCTCCTGCGCACCAACGCCATCCCCGGGCGCGCGGCGCTCGTGCTGGAGGGATGAGATGCCGAAGCTGACGCGCGAGGACGTGCTGAAGAAGGCCGAGGAGCTCAAGAACTGGGGCAAGTGGGGCCCGGACGACGAGCTCGGCGTGCTGAACTACATCAGACCGGAAGATATCGTGAACGCGGCGCGCCTCGTGAAGAAGGGCAAGGTGTTCCGCCTCGGGCTCGAGCTCGACGAGAACGGGCCGCAGCGCGGGCTCTTCGGCGGGCGCTGGAATCTCATCCATCAGATGCTCGCGACCGGCACCGATGCGGTCGCGGGAAAGCACGACGTGACGCCCGCGCTCCGCTACGCGGACGACGCGATCAACGTGCCGACGCAGGCCGGGACACAGCTCGACGCGCTGTCGCACGTGTTCCTCGTCGACAAGATGTGGAACGGCTACCCGGCCACGCTCGTCGACACGCGCGGCGCGCACAAGAACGGCATCGAGAAGTTCGCCGACAAGATCGTCGGCCGCGGCGTGCTGCTCGACGTCGCGCGCATGAAAGGCGTGCCGTCTCTCGAGGACGGCTACGGCATCACCAACGCCGACCTCGACGCGACGGCGGCGAAGCAGAAGGTCGAGGTCCGCCGCGGCGACTTCGTGCTCGTGAACACCGGCCAGATGGCGGACCGGCTCGCGAGGAAGGACTGGGGCCAGTACGCCGCGGGCCCCGCGCCCGGCCTCGCGTTCGAGACCGTCGACTGGATCCACGCGAAGCAGATCGCGGGCATCGGCAGCGACACGTGGGGCATCGAAGTCCGGCCGAACGAGACGGGCCCCGACGTCTTCCAGCCGTGGCACTGGGTGACGATCCCCGCGATCGGCATCGTCCACCACGAGATCCTCTACCTGAAGGACCTCGTCGCGGACTGCGCCGGCGACGGCGTGTACGAGTTCTTCTACTGCGCGCCGCCGCTGGTCATCACGCGCGGCACGGGCTCGCCGACGAACCCGCAGGCGATCAAGTAGGTCAGCGGAGGTACTTCGCGGGCCAGCCCTCGACCGTCGAGGCGACGAGCTCGATCATGTTGCCGTCGGGGTCCTCGAAGTAGAGATAGCGGTCGCGATCCTCCTTGTGAGTCTGCGGCCCCTTGAGGATCGCGACGCCCTTCTCCTTCAGAAACGTCGCCGCCTGATCGACTTCCTCCGCCGTGCGTAACCGCAGCGCGAGATGGTTCATCCCCGCGCGCTTCCGCCGATCGTCGGGCGCCGCGTTCGGCACCTGGTAGAGCGCGAGATCGTGAAACCCCTGCCCGAGCCCGCCCACGCCGTCACGATACTGACCGAAGTTGAGCCACGCGACGGCCCCCTCGTACTGAAAGGCGACCGTGAAGCCGAGCAGCTCCGTGTAGAACCAAATCGCGCGCGCGAGATCGGTGACGTTCAGATTGACGTGCGCGACGTCGACGGGCCGGATCATTCAGAGCGTGATCCTGCGCGCGAGGATGTCCCGCCACATCACCCAGTCCCCCATGAACGAGTAGAGCGGATAGGTGAACGTCGCCGGACGGTTCTTCTCGAAGAAGAAGTGGCCGATCCACGCGCACAGGTAGCCCGCGACGAGGCCCGCGAGCACCCACCAGGGATTCCGCGTGACGAGCGCGGTGACCAGACACGCGAGGCCGATCGACGTGCCGGCGAAGTGCAGCCGCCGGCACGTCCGGTTCGCGTGCTCCGACAGGTAGAAGGGATAGAAGTCCCGGAACGTCGCGTACCGCTTCGCGGTGGTCACGGCTTCAGCTTCATGTCCTCGTACGACGGGTGCGGGTTCAGCGGCATCGTGTCGAGCGCGTGCTCGGCGAGCCGCGGGCCGACGCCGCGCAGCGTGCGGTAGTCCATGACCGGGGCGAACATCACCCGGTCGATCGTGAGCTGCTGAATCTTGTGCAGCAGAGCCTCGCGCTTCGCCCGATCCCGCTCCTTCGCCTGCTGGTGGAACAGATCGTCGATCTCTGGATAGCCCCCGTAGGCGAAGCCGCCCTTGGAGTACATGAACTCGGCGACGCGGCTGGCCGCGTTGCCGGAGTTGCCGGCAGCGACCATGAACAGGCCGCGCAGCTTCTTCTCGCGCCACGCGGAGTAGAACGTCGCGCGCTCCATCGTCCGGATCTTCACGCGGATGCCGACGGCGTTCATGTCGTTCATGCTCAGCTCCGCCGTCGTGAAGAACGGCGGGATCGGCACGAAGTCGCCGGCGTCGATGCCGTTCGGGTACCCCGCTTCCGCGAGCAGCTTCTTGGCCCTCTCCGGGTCGTACGCCGTCACCGGGGCCTGCAGCGCGAAATCCATCACGCGCGGGACGATCACGCCCGCGGGCGGGCAGTAACTGAGGCACGACACCTCGTTGATCGCCTTGCGGTTCAGCGCGTGGTTGACGGCCTGCCGCATCCGCTTGTCGTGCCACGGCGACTTCGGGTCCCACTGGTCGGCGAACTCGATCCAGAAGATCGAGGCGTGCTTCGAGGGCACCAGCTGCAGGCGCGGATCGCGCTTGATGTTGAGCGCGTCCTCGCCGTCGAGGGCGTACGCGATGTCCGCCTCGCCGCCCTTCACCATCGCCACGCGCGTCGTCCCTTCCGGCACGCTCTTCAGGACGAACCGCTTGATGGTGGGGACCTTCCAGTAGGCCGTGTTGGCCTCGAGCACCAGCTCGACCCCCGGCTTGAAGCTGACGAACTTCAGGGGCCCGACACCGATGGGATGCTTCTTGAAGCCGTCGTCTCCCACCTGCGTCATGTACTTCTTCGGCACGACGATGCCCGCCGCGGTCGCGGTGGTGCCGTAGAACGTCAGGAAGTCCGGCCACGGCTCCTTGAGATGAATGCGCACGGTCAGCGGGTCGACGATCTCGATCTGCTTCAGGCGGTCGTTGATCGGCTTCGAGCCGGCGCCCTTGTACCGCTCGAGGCTGAACTTCACGTCCTCGGCCGTCAGCGGATCGCCGTTGTGAAACTTGAGCCCGCGGCGCAGCTTGAACTCGTAGGTCAGGCCGTCGGCGCTCTCCGACCACGTCTCGGCGAGACTCGGCCCGGTCTTGCCGCCCGGAAGCGGCCGCACGACGGAGTCGTGCAGCGCGTAGAGAATCCCGAACGGCGTGATCTGCGGCGGCGCGGTCGACGGATCGAACCACGTGGGCGCGATCGTGACGTGCCAGGCGATGGTCACTTCGCCCGACGGCGCCGTCTGCGCGCTCGCGTTCGGCGCGAGAAGGACACTGACGAGCCCGAGAGCGACGAGCGACGCGACGAGGTGACGTGGGCGCATCAAGGCCTCCCCATGTTCAACGTCCGTTCGGTGCGCCCGAGGATATCCCGAAGCGCTCCGGGGTCAAGTCCGCTTACACTGCCGGCGTGAATTTCACGGCCAGCGGGGATCGCATCGTCGTCGGCGCGCTGCTCGTCGTTCTCGGCACGGCCGCGCTCCTCGAGGCGCGCCGGCTGCACGGCCTCCGTGAGGCGATGGTCGCCGGCGCCGTCGTCGGCGACGATACGTTTCCCCTGATCCTCGGCGCCGCGATGGTCCTGCTCGGCCTCCTCTGTCTCATCGTGCGGCTGCCTTCGGCCCGCGTCAGCGTGCCGGCGGGTGCCGCGCGCGCGCAGATGCTCGGGAGCGGCGCGGTCCTCGCCGCGTACTGGGTGATCCTGCCGACGGTCGGCTACACGCTCAGCACCGCCCTCGCCGCGATCGCGTTGTACCGCAGCATGGGCCGCTACCGCTGGCCCGTCGCCGTCGCCGCCGGCGCGGTGACGACGGTCGTCCTCCACCTCCTCTTCCGCATCTGGCTCCGGCAGCCGTTGCCCGCCGGGTGGCTCGGGATCTAGGAGCGCGTGGACGCGCTCGTCGCGCTCGGCGGCGGCTTCGCCGCGGCGCTGTCGCCGATGAACCTCGCGATGGCCGTGGTGGGCGCGCTCCTCGGCACGCTCGTCGGCGTGCTTCCCGGGCTCGGACCGACGGCGGCGATCGCGCTCCTGTTCCCGCTCACGACCGTCCTCGCGCCGGTGCCCGCGATCATCATGCTCTCCGGCATTTACTACGGCGCGATGTACGGCGGCTCGACGACCGCCATCCTCCTGAACATTCCGGGAGAGGTCGCGTCGGTTCCCACGTGTCTCGACGGCTATCCGCTCGCGCAGCAGGGACGCGGCGGCGTCGCGCTCGGCGTCGCGGCGATCGGGTCGTTCGTCGCCGGTACGCTCGGCGTCATCGCGCTGACGTTCTTCGCGCCGCCGCTCGCGGACCGCGCGCTGTGGTTCGGGCCACCCGAGTACTTCGGCCTGATGGTCCTGGCGTTCACGGTGATCGCGTCGCTCTCCGGCGGCTCCCTGGTGCGCGGCTTCGCGATGGCGATGCTCGGGTACTTCGTGTCGCTGATCGGCCTTGGCCCGTCGACGGCGGAGCCGCGCTTCACGTTCGGCTGGGAGCCGCTCATGGGCGGCGTCGAGTTCATCGCGCTCGTCGTCGGGCTCTTCGCGATCGCCGAGGTGTTCCTCGGTCTCGAGGAGGCGCGCGTCGCGATCGCCACGAAGCTCCGGAACGTGTTCCCGCGCGCGGCCGACCTCCGCCAGGCGCTGCCGGCGATCCTGCGCGGCACGGGCATCGGCTTCGTCCTCGGCCTGCTCCCGGGCTGCGCGCCCGGCGTGACCGTCTTCCTCGCGTACGACGCGGAGAAGAAGCTGGCGCGCGAGCCCGAGCGCTTCGGGCGCGGCGCGATCGAAGGCGTGGCCGCGCCGGAGTCGGCGAACAACGCGACCTCGTCCGCGGGATTCATCCCCCTGCTGGCGCTCGGCATCCCGGCGTCGCCGCCGCTCGCGGTGCTGCTCGGCGGCCTGATGGTGTACGGCCTCCAGCCCGGGCCCCTGCTGTTCGAGCGGAACGCCGACTTCGCCTGGACCGTGATCGCGAGCTTCTACGTCGGCAACGTGATCCTCCTGCTGCTCAACCTCCCGCTCATCGGGATGTGGGTCTGGCTGACGCGCATCCCCTACGGCATCCTCGGGCCGGTGATCCTGCTGCTCGCGTTCCTCGGCGCGTACTCGGCACGCAACAGCATGCTCGACGTCGGCGTGAGCCTCGTGTGCGGCATCGCCGGCTACCTGCTGCGCAAGTACCAGTGGCCGCTCGCGCCGCTGCTCCTCGCCTACATGCTCGGCCCGTTGCTCGAGAAGTATTTGCTGCAGTCGCTCTCGATGAGCGGCGGCAGCCCGCTGATCTTCTTCCAGCGCGGCGTCGCGCTGGCGCTGCTCCTGGGCGCGGCGCTGCTCCTCGTCCTGTCGCTCGTGATCGTGCACTATGCGAGCCAGCGGGTGCGGGAGACGACCGCGGAAGAGATGGCCCTGTGAGGAGGCCCGACATGATCACGCGACTGTCTCTCGTGATGCGCATGACCGTGTGCGTGCTGCTCGCCGGCGCGGGCGCCGCCAGCGCGCAGGCCGACTATCCGAACAAGCCGGTCGAGATCGTGGTGCCCTTCACCGCCGGCGGCGGCACCGATCTCATCGCGCGCCTCGTCGCGGACTATCTCGGCAAGAAGTGGAGCCAGCCGCTGCTCGTCGTGAACAAGCCGGGCGGCGGCGGCGTGATCGGCGCGCGCGCGGCGTTGAAGGAGTCGCGGCCCGACGGCTACACGGCGCTCATGGATATCCACACGACGTCGTCGATGCTCATGGGCGCGTGGAAGACGCCGCCGCTCAAGCTCGAGGACCGGAAGTTCGCCGGGCGGATCGTCCGCGACCCGATGGTGTTCGCCGTGAAGGCCGACGCGCCGTGGAAGACGTTCAAGGAGCTCTCCGACGTCGTGAAGGCCAAGCCGGAAGAGCTCGTGTGGTCGACCGTCGGCCCCGCCGGGCCGTCGCGCTATACCGCCTACGACTGGTTCACGCAGATCGGGGTCGACGCCGTGAAGACGAAGATGGTGATCACGGAGGGCGCCGCCGACTCGATGACGAAGCTCGCCGGCGGTCACGTGATGCTGGCGATCCACTCCGTCGCCGAGGCGCACGCGATGACGAAGGCCGGGAAGATCCGGGTCCTCGCCGTGCTGTCGCCGAGTCGCGTCAAGTTCCTGCCCGACGTGCCGACCGCGGAGGAACAGGGCGTCATCAAGGGCGTCCGCGTGCAGTGGTGGGCCGGCGTGTCGTTCCCCGCGCAGACGCCGGATCCGATCGTGAAGAAGTGGGAGAGCGCGATCGCGGAGATGGTGAAGGACCCGCAATTCCTCGCCGCCGCGGAGCGCATCAACATGAACATCGATTTTCTGAACGCGGCCGAGACACGTGCGTTCGTCGAGAAGGAAGTGGCCGGCTACACCGACATGGCCACGAAGATCGGCATCCGCCGCTGAGCGCGACGGCACCTGCGAGCCGTCGCCGAGGTCAGGGACGGACGGCGGGCGCCTCGAAGGTCATGCCGCGCGCGCGCCACATCAGGAACAGCTCGAGGTCGACGAGCTCGGGCGCCCCGTACTCGTACGCCTCGGCGCGAAGCCCCACGAAGCAGTTGCGCAGGCGTCGCTGCAACGAGCCGACCGCCTGCCATTCGAGGCGATAGATCGGATAGCCCGTCGGGTGCGCCTGGGGGATCGTGTTGCCGGCAAGGCTGCGCCCCCACTGGTCGTCGTGACACTGGCTGCACGACAGATTCAGCTGGCCCTGCCGCCGGTGGAAGGTCGCGCGCCCCGCGTCGAGGAACGGCTGCGTGCGCGCGTCGACCGCGATCTCGATCGGCCGCCCGCGCGACTGCCGCGCGACGTACGCGCTCAGCGCGAGCAGCTCGCGGCTCTCGTACGCGAGCGGCGGCGTGCCCTGCCGGTCGACGCGGCAGGCGTTGATGCGCTGCTCGAGGTTGACGGGGCGGCCGCGCGCGGCGTCGAACGACGGGTGACGCGCGGCCACCCCCTTCATGCTCGTGCGCGCGTCGCCGTGACAGTCGGCGCAGGCCTTGCCGGCGCCACCCGCCTTCCGCGTCCACAGCGTGCCGCCCTCGAGCACCGACAGCATGCCGGGATTGGCGGTGTCGTCGTCCTGCATCGCCCGGGTCTCGCGGCTCATGAAGTCGTAGCCCGAGCGCCGGTCCGACGGCGGGATCTCGGCGGCGAAGGCGGACACCGCGAGCGCGATCGCTCCGAGCGCGACGCAGAGTCGCCGCACGGAGCGGCTCAATCCACGGTGATGGCGGCCGACTCCGTCATCGAGAATCCGTTGTCCCCGGTCCAGCGAAACGTGAGGGTGCCGCTCTCGGTCGCGACCGTCGAGAAGACGATGAACGGGTTGGCGGAGATCGCCGGGTGGAGGTCCGCGCGGAAGACTTCCGTGCCGTTGTACGTGCAGACGAACCGCCGCACGATGTCGCGCGGCATCTCGCGGCCGAGCTGGTCGCGGCGGTAGCCGGTCTCCATCGGGTGCGAGACCAGCGTCTTGATCTCGATGACCTCGCCGCGCTTCGCCTGCCGGGGGACGTTGATCAGCACGTTCGCCACGCTACGGCCCTCCCTCGAGGCACGCCGCGAGCGTGACGACGACCGACGCCCGATCCGACCAGAACGAGCCGTCGCTCAGCTCGGCGACCGCGATCACGGTCTGCGAGTCGGCGAGGCGGATGCGCGTCGCCACCGTGGCGCGCCCCGCGCGCGGACCGAGGTGGCAGCTGACCACGTCGGGCTGCGGGTTCTTCTCCGTGAAGACGTGAATGGCCTTCACGTGATCCTTCTCCGTCATCGGGCTCTCGACGCGCACGGCGAGCGGCACGGCGTTGCCGTTCTCGGAGAGCGGTGGCAGCTCCAGCTTCACCCTGCCGGCGGTGAGCGTCGCGGCGCCGGCCACCTTGCGGATCGCGTCCTGCATGGATGACGGCGTCGCCCGCGCGGGCTCGACCGCGATCACCGACGCGAGCCCGAACCCGGCCGCCGCGCCGGCGGCAGTCCCCAGGAAGCGGCGGCGGGAGCAGCGATCGTCCATCAGTCTTTCAGCGTCATCAAGAAGGCCACGACGTCCTCGATCTGTTCGGCCGTCAGGACCGGCTTGCCGCGCCACGCCGGCGCCACGCGCACCAGCCCTTCGGTTCGATGATACGCCGGCATGATCGTCGCCGGGTTGATCCGCGACGAGTCGACGATGCGCAGGCGCAGCTGGCCCTCCGACCAGCGCGTCCCCGCTCCTTTCAGGTCCGGCGCGAGGGTGCCCTGGAACCGCTCCTCGGGAAACGGGCCGCTGTGGCAGAGCAGGCACAGACCGACGTGCCGGTTCGTGACGATCGTGCGCCCGCGCGCGGGATCGCCCTTGGCGCCCGTGAGCGATTGCGGGATCGAGTCCGCCGCCTGTGCCACGCCGACCGTCAGCCAGGCCGCGACGACCGCGGCCGCCAATCTCACCCGAACACCTCGGTGGTGATGGTCCGGAACCACGCGTCGGCGAGGACCGCCTCCGCCGCGCGGACCGCGCGCGGCGCCTCCGACGGGCTCACGCCGCCCGCGCCCGGCACGTCCGCGAGCTGGCCCGCCGGCGTCGGCTGATAGACGCCCGCGACGGAGATCCCGTAGTCGGGCGCGACGAGGCTGTAGCACGTGTTGATGAGCTTCGGTGTCGACGGCGTCGCGCCGGTGAGGAGGCGCGCGACGGCAGCGGCGCACGTCTTGGCCTGGGAGTTCGCGGCGAACGCGGACTTCGGCATCGCGCCGGCGATCGCGGCGTCGCCGATCACGTGGATGCGCGGCTGCAGCTTCGACTCGAACGTCACGGGGTCGATCGGGCACCAGCCGCTGCGGTCGGCGACGCCGGCGACGTCCGCGATGCGACCGGCCTTCTGCGGCGGAATGACATTGGCGACCTTCGGCTGATGCCGCCCGAAATCGGTGACGAGCGTGCGCGTCGCCGGCTCCACCGACGTGACGTTGCCGCCCTTGGAGAGCGGCACCCACTCGAGCAAGCCCGGGTAGAGCTCGGCCCACGCCTGCTGGAAGAGCCGCTGCTTCGAGAACGCGTCCTTGGCGTCGAGGACGATCAGCTTCGAGCGCGGCTTCTTCGTCTTGAGGTAGTGCGCGATGAGGCTCGCGCGCTCGTACGGCCCCGGAGGGCAGCGGAACGGATTCGCGGGTGCTGCGATCACGACCAGCCCCCCGTCGTCCATCGCTTCGAGCTGTCGCCGCAGCAGGAGCGTCTGCTCACCGGCACGCCACGCGTGCGGCATCTCTGACGCGGCCGGCTCGTCGTAGCCCGGCAACGCGCCCCACCGGATGTCGATGCCCGGCGCGAGCACGAGCCGGTCGTACGGCAGGCGCGCGCCGTCCGCGAGGGCGACCGTGCGCGCCTGCGCGTCGACCGCGGTCGCCGTGGTTCGCGCGAGGACGATGCCGTCGGCGGCGATGCGGTCGTAGGTGAACTGCTGCGCGGAGAGCTCGCGGAGTCCGGCGATCACGACGTTGCTGAACGGACACGCGGTGAACGTCGGGTTCGGCTCGACGAGCGTGACGGCGAAGCGGGGATGGGACTGACGGAGCGCCCGCGCGCAGCTCGCGCCCGCGAAGCCTCCGCCGACGACGACCACGCGGGGCGCGGCCCCCTGCGCCACGCTCGGAACGGGCGCCAACGCCGGTGATGCCGCCGCGACGGCGCCCAGCTTCAGGAACTGGCGGCGACTCAGCGTCATCGGTGCGCCGCCCCGGATCATCGCTGCGCTGCGTACCAGGCGGCGATCGCCTGGATCTCTTCGTCGGTGAAGCCCTTGGCGATGCGATCCATGACGGTGCCGGTGCGCGTCCCCGCGCGGAACTCCCGCATCGCCCGGACGATCGCCGCCCGGTCGAGCCCCGCGAGACGCACGACGGGCGACTGCGCGCGCGTGGACGCCGGATGACAGCCCGTACACGCAGCCGCCCCGGCCGGCGGCTGCGCCCATGCCACTGCCGCCGCCGCGATCGAGGCGAGCCCGATCGCGGCGGCCAACACACGCCCCATGACCTAGACCAGCGTGATGCCGTGATTCTTGAGCGGGAACGTCCGGACGCGCTTGCCCGTCGCCGCCGCGTACGCGTTCAGCACGGCCGGGGCCGCGACGCAGATCGTCGGCTCGCCCACACCGCCCCAGAAGCCACCGGACGGCATGACGATCGCCTCGACCTTCGGCATCTGCGCGATGCGCATCGAGTCGTACGCCGGGAAGTTGGTCTGCTCGATGCGCCCGTTCTTGACGGTGCACTCCTCCATGAACAGCGCCGAGAGGCCGTACACGAACGATCCGGCCATCTGGCGCTCGACCTGCGCCGGGTTGACCGTGTACCCGGTGTCGATCGCGGCGACGATGCGCTGCACCTTGATCTTGTCGCCGCCCGTGACGGACACCTCCGCGCACGCCGCCACGTAGCTGCCGAACGACATCATCTGGGCGAGGCCGCGGTGGACGCCCTGCGGCGCCGGCTTGCCCCAGCCCACGCGATCCGCGACCGCGTTCAGCACCGCGAGGTGCTTGGGATGGTTCGCCATGAGCTTGCGCCGGAACGCGAGCGGATCCTGGCCCGCGGCGAGCGCGAGCTCGTCCATGAAGCATTCCAGGAAGATCGCGTTCTGGTTGATGTTGACGCCGCGCCAGAACCCGGGCGGCACGTGCGTGTTGCGCATCGCATGGTCGATCATCAGGTTCGGCACCGTGTACCCGAAGCCGAAGTCTCCGCTCGGATGCAGGCCCTGGAACGTGAGGAAGTCCCGGCCGTTCTGGAGGTTCTGCGGGAACACGGCCGCGATGATCGACTGACCGGACAGACGGAACTGCAACGCGGTGAGGTTGCCGCTCGCGTCGAGGCCGCCCGTCAGCTTCGCCTGCATGACCGGGTGATACTTGCCGTGCATCATGTCCTCTTCGCGCGACCACAAGAGCTTCACCGGCGTGCCGGGAATCTGCTTCGCGATGAGGACGGCCTGCGTGACGTAGTCGTGGAACGCCCCACGCCGGCCGAAGCCGCCACCCAGGTTGATCTTGTAGACCTCGCACTTGTCGGCGGGCAGCCCGGACGCCGCGGTCGTCGCGGCGAACGCGGCCTCGCCGTTCTGCGTCGGCACCCAGACCTCGCACTTGTCCGGCGTGTACTTCGCCGTCGCGTTCATCGGCTCCATCGGCGCGTGGTTCTGGAACGGATACGCGTAGGTCGCTTCGATCTTCTTCGCGGCCGAGGCGAGCCCGGCCTTCACGTCGCCGTTCGAGTTGCCGACGAACGCCTGATCGGCGGTGAGGCCGGCCTCGAGCATCTTGGCGATGTCGGCGCTGGAGACCTTCGCGTTCGGTCCCTCGTCCCACACGATCGGCAGCGCGTCGAGTGCTACCTTCGCCTGCCACCACGTGTCGGCCACGACGGTGACCGCGGACTCACCGACCTTGAGCACGTGCTTCACGCCCGGCATGCCCGAGACCTTCGCGGCCTCGAAGCTCTGCACCTTCCCGCCGAACACCGGGCAGTCCTTGATCGCGGCCGTCAGCATGCCCGGCAGCTTCAGGTCGGCGCCGTAGACCTGCGCGCCCGTCACCTTCGGCAGCGTGTCGAGCCGCTTCACGGACTTGCCGATGAGCTTCCACTCCTTCGGATCCTTGAGCGCGACGTTCGCGGGTGGCGTGATCTTCGCGGCCGCTTCCGCCACCTTGCCGTACGTCGTGGTGCGGCCGGACGGCTTGTGCGTGATCACGCTGTTCGCGACCGTGCACTCGGAGGCCGGCACCTTCCACTGGTCGGCAGCGGCTTGCACGAGCATCACGCGCGCGGTGGCGCCGCCCTTGCGGACGTACTCGTGCGACGTGCGAATGCCGCGGCTGCCGCCCGTGGAGAAGTCGCCCCAGACGCGCTTGCGCTTCACGCTCTGGCCGGGCGTCGGGTACTCGGTCGTCACCTTCGACCAGTCGCACTCGAGCTCCTCGGCGACCATCTGGGCGAGACCGGTGATCGTGCCCTGCCCCATCTCGGAGCGGGCGACGCGGATGACGACCGTGTCGTCCGGGCGGATCACCACCCAGGCATTGACTTCCGGCGAGCCGTCCTCCGCGCGGACGACATCGGGTCCGAACGGAATCTTCAGGCCGAGCGCGAGGCCGGCACCGACGGTGGCGCTGCCGATGACGAAGGAGCGGCGGTCCATCTTGAGCATGGTCATGGCCTCTCCCCCTTACGCCTTCGCCGCGGCGTGGATGGCTTCACGCACCTGCTGGAAGGTGCCGCACCGGCAGATGTTCGTGATCGTCGCGTCGATGTCGGCGTCGGTGGGCTTCGGCTTGTCCTTGAGGAGCGCGGCGACGGCCATGATCATGCCGGACTGGCAGTAGCCGCACTGCGGCACCTCGTTGTCGACCCATGCCTTCTGCACTTTGTGCAGGGCACCGCCGGCGGCGAGGCCTTCGATGGTGGTCACCTGCCTACCCACCGCAGCGCTGGAGGGGATCACGCACGAGCGGACGGGCTTGCCGTCGAGATGCACCGTGCACGCCCCGCACACCTTGACGCCACAGCCATACTTGGTCCCTGTGAGCCCCACGTGCTCCCGGATCGCCCACAGGAGCGGTGTGGCGGGATCGACATTCACCTCGTGCGACTTACCGTTGACTGTCAATCGCATGGCTTTTCCTCCCCGGGAAGAAGACGGTGGGACTATCCCGCGAACGCACGAGTCAAGGCAAGTGTTCCTCAGCGGGGCGCCGGCTGGACCAGCTCCAGCGTGATGTCGTCGGGGTCCCACAGGTAGACCGCCTTGGCGCCCTTGTTGCGGCCGTGCGTGATCTCGACGGGCGGCGACTTGAAGCGCACCCCGCGCGCGGAGAGGTCGCGATACATCGCGTCGAGGTCCGCCACCATGAACGCGACGTGCGCGTTGCCCGGATTGCACGTGCGCGGATCGCCGCGGGAGCCGCGCGGCTGACGGTACTCGAGCAGCTCGATGTGGTGGCCGGAGACGCCGCCGTCCATGGCCGGGACTTTCAGGAGCGCGATCCGGAGCTCGGCATCGGGGAAGCCGACGACCGTTCTCAAGTATTCCTGGCTCGACTCCCATTGCGTGATGAGCTCCAGGCCGAGCAGATCGCGATAGAAGGCGATCGATCGCTCGAGGTCGCTCACCGTCAGGCCCGTGTGGAAGACGGCACGCACGCTCATCGCGACACCTCCCGCGGCGGTACTATACCGGCACCATGACCACCAGAGCCCTCTCCGCCGACACCGTCGCCGAGGCTTATCTCGCGCTCTTGAAGGATCGCGGGATCGACGTCTTCTTCGGAAACGCCGGGACCGACTTCGCGTCGCTCGTCGACGCCTTCGCGAAGTTCGAGGCGCAGGGCGGCGGGGGGCCGCGGCCACTCGTCATCCCGCACGAGATGGTGGCCGTCTCGATGGCGCACGGCTATTACCTCGGCTCCGGCCGTCCCGCCGCCGTGATGGTGCACGTCAACGTGGGGACGAGCAACGCGGCGACGGGCATCATCACCGCCTCGCGCGCGAACGTCCCGCTCCTCATGACGGCGGGACGCACGCCCATCACCGAGGAAGGGCTCGTCGGCGCGCGCGACCTGCACATCCACTGGGCGCAGGAGAGCTTCGATCAAGCCGCCATGCTCCGCGAGTACGTGAAGTGGGACTACGAGCTGCGGAACCCCATGCAGCTCGAGTCCGTCGTGGATCGCGCCATGGAGGTCATGCAGGCGGAGCCCACCGGGCCCGTCTACCTCTCGCTGCCGCGCGAGGTCCTGGCGGCGCCCGTCCGCGACGTGACGATCACCTCACCGTCGCGTCGAAAGGTGGCGAGCGCCCGCTTCCCCGATCCCGCGCGCATCGACGAGGCCGCGCGTCTGCTCGCCGCCGCCGAGTTCCCGCTCGTGCTCACCGCGGCGTCCGGCCGCGATCCGCAGGCGGTCGCCGGGCTCGTGGCGCTCGCCGAGGCGTGCGGCGCCGGCGTGGTCGAGGCGGATCCGACGTACATGAACTTCCCGCTCCGGCACGACCTGCACCTCGGCTTCAATCAATCGGGCCAGACCAATCCGTCGCTCGGCGACGCCGACGTCGTCCTCGTGATCGACGCGGACGTGCCGTGGTATCCGGCGCTCGCGAAGCCGAAGGACGGTACCCAGATCATCCATCTCGGCGTCGACCCGTTCTTCTCGCGCTATCCGATGCGCAGCTATCCGTGCGACGTGCCGATCGCGGCCGCGCCCGCGATCGCGCTGCCCATGCTGGCGGAGGCCGTGCGACGACACGCCGACCGCGCGAAGGTCGACGCGCGCACGCGCCACGTGGCCGGCGAGCACCGGCGACGGCTGGCCGCGTGGGACGCGCAGGCGATGGAGCAGGCGTCGAAGTCGACGATCGGCTTCGCCTGGGTGGCGAAGTGCCTGGAGCAGGTCATCGACGACGACACCGTGGTCGTCAACGAGTATCCGCTCGACCGCCGGTACACGGCGTTCACGCGGCCGGGCAGCTACTTCGCGTCGCCGCATTCGAGCGGCCTCGGCTTCGGATTCGGCGCGGCGCTCGGCGTCAAGCTCGGCGAGCCCGGGCGCACGGTCATCGCGACGCTCGGCGACGGCGCGTACTTCTTCGGCGAGCCGACGTCGTGCCACTTCGTGCAGCGCGCCCACGACGTCCCCGTGCTGACGATCATCTTCAACAACCAGCGCTGGGAAGCCGTGCGGAGCTCGGCCGCGAAGCTGCATCCCGACGGGTGGGCCGTGAAGACCGGACGGTTCCCGCTCTCCGACCTCACGCCCTCGCCGCGGTTCGAAGACATCGTGAAGGCGTTCGACGGGTACGGCGAGCGTGTCGAGAATCCCGGCGACGTCGTCCCCGCGCTCAAGCGCGGCCTCGCGGCCGTCCGTGAAGGGCGCCAGGCGCTGCTGCACGTCCTCGCGAAGAGGGCGCCCTAGATGCAGCCGCTGACCACGTTCGGCCTCTGGCAGTGGATCGAGGAGCACCGCGCGGCGTTCGAGCCGCCGGTCGGCAACAAGGTGATCTGGGAGGACTCGCAGTTCACCGCGATGGTGATCCGCGGGCCGAACGCGCGGCGCGATTTCCACATCGATCCGTCCGACGAGATCTTCTTCATGCTGAAGGGCGCGATGACGCTGGAGACGCTCGAGGACGGCACGCGGCGCTCGCGCGCGATCCGCGAAGGCGAGATGTGCCTGGTGCCCGCGCTTACCCCGCACTCCCCGCACCGTCCGGCGGACACGTGGGGCCTCGTGATCGAGGTGAAGCGCACGCCGTCGCAGACCGAGTCGCTGCTCTGGCTCTGCGACCAGTGCGACGCGCGCCTGCACGAAGTCACGATGCACGTGGCGGACATCGAGAAGGAGCTGAAGACGGCGATCGAGGCGTTCGACGCGAGCGTGGCCCTGCGCACCTGCAAGGCGTGCGGTCACGTCCAGCCCGAGCGCGCGCCGCTTCCCGTGGCGCCCTGAGCGTGTAACTTCGGGCGCGCCCGGCGCACCTTCTACACGCGCCACGACGTGATCGGTCCTTCGCGGAGCGCGCCGGAAGCAGCGGAATCACGCGCGTTCAGCAAGAAAACGGGGGTCCTGGCACGCGCGTTGCCCCCTTTGGCCCCTCGCAAAGGAGGGCCTCATCATGACGAGACGAGTCGTGCGTGTCACCACCGCACTTGTCCTGTCGACTGGGCTCATCGCCTCCGCGATGATCGCGGACGCCGCGTCGAAGACGCGCGGCGTCGCCGACAAGGTCGTGGCGAAGGTCGAAGACAACGCGAAGCTCGCGCCGAAATACGAGACGTCCTACGGCGAAGCGCGGCCGGAGTGCCGCGAGAAGAAAATGCAGACGGAGGCGTGCTGGTCGAAGAACCGGCGCGCTGACATCCTGGTCCGGCACGCCAGCGCCCAGGTCCCGTAAGCGGTCTACGTCGCGCTCGGGCCGCCCGGGCGGCCCGAGCGCCGGCGCGGCGGATCGCACCGCGGACGTCATCACGCGGTTGAACGTGAAGGGAACCGTCTCGCCCCGTTGTCGCACGAGCAGCTCCCCGGCGAACTCGCGCCAGCCGAGGCGACCGTAGGAGTCGAGCAAGCGCGGCTCGCACACGAGCAGCGCGAAGTCGATCGCGGACGCGCGGAAGAACTCGCGGGCGCGCTCCATGCCGTGCGCCGCCAGTCCACGCCGCCGCGCCGACGGATGCGTCTTCACGCCGCCGATGCCGCCGATGCGCGCCGGCTTCCCGTCCCTCGCGCCTTCGCGAAGACAGATGCCGACGTACGAGACCACCGCGCCGTCGTCGTCGCGCACGCGCACCCCGTAGTCCGCCGGCGCCCACTCGATCTGGCGGCCCGGCCACGACGTGGCCTCGGCCGGCGGATACACGGCGAGCTGAAGCGCGCGCAGCTCCTCACGCTCGGCGCCGGTCAGATCGGCGATCCGGTCGAGCGTGACGGCCGTCGGTTGGTCCATGAGCGGTCCCCTTTCGCCGTGCGAGAATGCCCCGCATGACGAACCCAGGCAAGCCGCGCGTCATCGCCCTCGAGGAGCACTACTGGGACCGGGAAGTCGCCGCGACGTTCGATCCGCTCGACGGCGTGCGGGGCGCGCCGGGCATCGCCGAGCGCCTGTTCGACTACGCGGATCTTCGCATCAAGGAGATGGACGAGGCCGGCATCGACGTGCAGGTGCTCTCGCACGGCGCGCCGGCCACGCAGCGGCTCCACGGCGAGACCGCCGTGAAGCTCGCGCGCGGCGCCAACGACCGGCTGCTCGACATCATTCGCGCCCATCCGGCGCGCTTCGCGGGCTTCGCTTGCCTGCCGACGGCCGAGCCGGCCGCCGCCGCCGACGAGCTCGAGCGCGCCGTGACCAAGCTCGGCTTCAAGGGCGCGATGGTCCACGGCCTCACGAACGGCGTGTTCTTCGACGACAAGCGTTTCTGGCCGATCTTCGAGCGCGCGCAGGCGCTCGACGTGCCGCTCTACATCCACCCCGCGACGCCGCACCCGGCCGTCGTCGACGCGTATCTCAAGGACTACGTGAAGGACTTCCCCGCCCTGCTGAGCGCCGGCTGGGGCTTCACGATGGAGACCGCGACGCAGGGCATCCGGCTCGTGCTGTCCGGCGTCTTCGACGCCTATCCGAACGTGAAGATCATCCTCGGCCATCTCGGGGAGTCACTGCCGTTCCTGCTCTGGCGCATCAACCACGCGCTGGCGCGCCCGGGCAACCGCGCGTCGTTCTCGTTCCGCGACTACTTCTGCAAGCACTTCTGGATCACGACGAGCGGCTTCTTCTCGAACCCGGCCCTGCTCTGCTGCGTGATGGAAATGGGCATCGACCGGATCCTGTTCTCGGTCGACTACCCGTTCGTCCGCAACGCGCCGGCCGCCCAGTGGATCCCGACGATCCCGCTGTCGCCGGACGACACGAAGAAGCTCCTGAGTGGCAACGCGGAGCGTCTGCTGCGGCTTCACTGACCCGATTTCGAATTCGATCAGAATCTTGTCCGCTCTCGACCGCGTGTTCGACGGCTCTATCGGCGGCTCAGCTTCTCCTTGACCCATTCCCGGATCAACGCCGACTCGTCGATGCCGCGGGATGCGGCCGCATCGGAGATCGCCCGGTGTTCGTCTTCGGTGAGTGGAACACCGACCACGTGCTTTCGGCGGAACGCGGACTCCGACACTTCTTCGAGTTCATCTTCGAAATCAGTCAGGTCATGGTGCTGCCAGAAGGTGGCGAGTTCCCGAATAGAGTCAGTCGTCGGTAGCTTCGGCGTCATCGTTTTTTCCATGCGGCGTAGCGCCGCTTCTTCCTTATCTGTCATGTCGCGGGCGGTGATCGGATAGCCTTTCCCGTCAGGGAACTCGATCACCACGCAAAAGAGCGTCCGGCCGGCATCGGTCTCCCCGAGCACGTAGTAAACCGGATTCGGGCCCGTGGCCCTTGCCCGCAGTATCAGCGATGTCCCGAAGCACACATCCTCGAATTCCTCTGGCCTCACGCCATGCTCGGCAAGATGGTCGACTCGCTCTTCCGGCCAGAGAATTTCGGATATGGGCACGGATCATTTTACCGGCATCAGGCGCGGCGGCGCGCGGTTAACGCCGCTCCGCACGCGTAACCGCCGTCGCCTGCATTCAGATGTTAGCCAGGCGACGTTCGTCATCCCTTGAACACCTCTCGTGCATGCTGCTCGAGAAAATCTCTTCTCGGTCGCCACGCATCGTACGCGGGGATCGCGATCGTCGAATTATTCAGACCATAGTAGCTGCGCCCGTTCCTGAAATCGTCGCGGAGTCTATCCCCAACACGAAAGACGTAGTCGGGAGTCACTGTCACGTATCCGCGGTCATAAAGGCGATGCAGGTCGCGCCGTAGAAAGAGGCCGTTATCGACTCGGTGTTCGCCACCTCGAGCGTAAGGCACTATGTGGGCAGCCTCCAGGACCGGGGCCGAATGCTCGCGCGTGACAGCACAGGCCCCGTCGTATGCATCCCGAACTGCGAGACTGAATAGCCCCTGGCCCAGACGAGGACGAACGAGGAAAGGACTCCCATAACGCGCCGAGCCTTCAGCTACAACCCATGTACCTGGTTCCACATTCCAGTAGCGTGCTCCGCTTTGCGCACGGGCGAGGCAGTCCTCGAGAACGCGGCGCCCCTCGCCAGAGTCGAGTGGGTAGGTCTTGCCCTGCTGGATTCCCGCCTGCGGCCAGTTGCTCGGGGGCGTTACCCATTCGCTCTGCGGGAAAAAGACCGGGGCCGAGAGCATGATGCATCCGATCTGAAAATCGCCCGCTCGCGAAGACGGCTCTCCCTCGCCGCGCAGGCGAATGATGCGGTCAATCATTGACTCACAATCGGGAGCCCCGTTCATCTCGCCAAAACAATCCCAGGCCAACCACGCTGGAAGGCTCTCAAATCGTTCGAAGAACCCGAACCCCGAGATTGCTCGATGCGGCGCGCGAAGCTTGAAGAAGAACGGTTCGCCACGCTTCAGCGCTCGAAAAACGCGCCCGCCGTGCGGCTGCCAAAAGTTGACTTCCTCAACGCGAGGTTGGGTTGAAAGGTACGAATACCAGTCCGGGTCAGTCAGGGCTATGTAACCGCTTGCCACGTCCACGAGAGTCTTAGTCCTCCTGGTCGGCCTATCTCGCTCGATCCCGCGCACCGGAGAGGCGATCAATCGAGTCGCGAGTGCACTCGCCGCCTATCCCGTCGACCTATTTCGGTGGCCTTGCAGTTCTCGCCAGCGACACCTACCTCCGACTCTGGCGTCAGTGGAGGTGGCAGGCCGCGAAGCGGCCCGGCTTCACCTCGCGCCAGGCCGGCTCCACCGACGAACACTCGGCCAGCACGCGGTGGCAGCGCGGGTGGAAGCGGCAGCCCGACGGCGGATTCGTCGGGTTCGGGATCTCGCCCTTCAGGATGATGCGCTGGCGGCGCGCGGACGGATGGAGCGGCAGCGCGGCCGAGAGCAACGCCTCCGTGTACGGATGGAGCGGCTCCGTGTACACAGCCTCGCACGCGCCGGTCTCGACGAGCTTGCCGCAATACATCACCGCGAGGCGCGTCGCGAGGTAGCGCGCGGCCGCGAGGTCGTGCGAGATCATGATGTACGCGAGCCCGAGCTGGTCCTGCAGCCGCTTGAGGAGATTCAGGATCTGCGCGCGGATCGAGACGTCGAGCGCGGAGACCGGCTCGTCGAGCAGGATGAACTTCGGCGTCGTCACGAGCGCGCGCGCGATGGCGATGCGCTGCCGCTGCCCGCCGCTGAACTCGTGGGGATAGAGCGACGCGCTGTCGCGGCGGAGGCCGACCAGCTCCAGTGATTCCCTGACGCGGTCGCGCACCATCGCGCGCGTGACGCCGTTCTCCGGGATCAACGGCTCGCCGACGATCTGCTCGACGCGCATCCGCGGGTCGAGCGAGCTGAACGGGTCCTGGAAGACCGCCTGCACCGAGCGGCGGTAGCGCCGGACGTCGGCGCGCCCGAACGTCGCGACGTCCTTGCCGTCGAAGCGCAGCGAGCCGGCGGTCGGGCGCTCGAGGAGCAGGAAGAGCTTCGCGAGCGTCGTCTTCCCCGACCCGGATTCTCCCACGATGCCGAGCGTCTCGCCCTCGCCCACCTGCACGCTGACGCCGTCGACGGCCCTGATCCACGTCTGCGCGCGGCCGAGCGCCAGCGCGCCGGTCACGGGGAAATATTTCTTGAGGTCGACGGCTTCGAGGATCACGCGGGCGTCGCCACCGCCAGGAAGCACGCCGCGGTGTGCCCCGCGTCGACGGTGACGGCGGGCGGGAGGCTCCGCTCGCAGATCGGCTGCCGCTCCGAGCACCGCGGCGCGAACGGGCAGCCCGGCGGGAGCGCGGCGAGGTCCGGCGGCTGCCCGCCAATCTCCACGAGCTGCTCGCGCTTGAGGTCCACGTCGGGCAGGCAGCGGAGCAGCGCCTGCGTGTACGGATGCCGCGGGTTGTTGAACACCTGCAGCGTGGTGCCCATCTCGACGATCCGGCCCGCGTACATCACCGCCACGCGGTCGGCGTTGGCGGCGACGATCCCGAAGTCGTGCGTCACGAGAATGACCGCGACGCCGGCCGCGGCCTGCACTTCCTTCAGCAGCTCCAGATACTGCGCCTGAATGGTCACGTCGAGCGACGTCGTCGGCTCGTCCGCGATGAGCACGCGCGGCGCGCACGAGAGCGCGATGGCGCTCGACACGCGCTGGCGCATCCCGCCGCTGAACTGATGCGGAAACTGGCCGAGCCGCGACTCGGCGGCGGAGATACGGAGACGCCTCAGCGCGTCGACCACGCGCTCGCGCAGCGAGCGGCCGCGGATCCCCTGGTGCAGCCGCATGACCTCGCCGACCTGGGTGCCGATCGTCAGGCCGGGGTTGAGCGAGGTCATCGGGTCCTGCAACACCATCGCGATCTGCTTGCCGCGCACGCGCCGCATCTGCCTCGGGTTCTTCGCCAGGAGGTCGTCGCCGTCGAGCAGGATGCGCCCGCCGACGATGCGGCCGGCGGGCTCGGGCACGAGGCGCACGAGCGACAGGCACGTCACCGACTTGCCCGAGCCGGATTCGCCCACGAGCGCGAGCGTCTCGCCGGCTTCGAGCGTGAAGCTCACGCCGTCGACTGCCTTCACCACCCCGCGGCGCGTGAAGAAGTAGGTCTTCAGATCCTCGACGGCGAGCAGCGGCATCCTAGTCACCGCGCGCGGGCGCTTCGGCGATGGCCGGCTCGATCGGCGCCGCCGTGGTGGCGGTCGCGGCGGTCACGCGCGCGCCGGCCTGGCGGAGCTTCGGATCCAGGTGGTCGCGCAGCCAGTCGCCCATCAGGTTGACCGCGAGCACCGTGAGGAGCATCGCGAGGCCCGGGAAGAGCGCGATCCACCAGGCCGTCGCGAGGAATCCGCGGCCGTCGGCGATCATCAGCCCCCACGCCGGGTTCGGCGGCGGCACGCCGACGCCGAGGAAGCCGAGCGTACCTTCCAGCAAGATCACGTACCCCACCTGCAGCGTGGAGATGACGAGCAGCGTCGGGACGACGTTCGGGAAGATGTGCCGCGCGATGATCCACGTGCCCGAGCGTCCGGCGACGACCGCCAGCGCCACGAAGTCCTGCTCCTTCACGGCCAGCGTCTCGCCGCGGATCTGGCGTGCGAAGCGCGGCCACAGCAAGAGCGCGATCACCAGCACGACGTTGCGGAAGCTGGGCTCCGATACCGCGACCATGACCACCGCGATGAGGATCGTGGGCAGCGACAGCCCGATGTCGGTCATCCGCATCAGCAGCGTGTCGGTGAGACCGCCGCGGTAACCGGCGATCAGCCCGAGCGCGGTGCCGAGCGTACCCGCCACACCGATCGCGATGATCGAGACGAGCAGCGAGATGCGGCTGCCGTGGATGATCCGGCTCAGGATGTCGCGGCCGAATCGGTCGGTCCCAAGCGGGTGCTCCATCGTTCCCCGCTCCATCCAGATGGGCGGGATGAGCTTCGTGGTGATGTCACCGGCGGTCGGATCTTTCGACGCCAGCCACGGCGCGAAGACCGCGCAGAACACGAGCGTCGCGAGCACGGCGCCGGCGAACCACGGTAAGCGCCGCAACGAGCCCCGCCACGGCTGCGCCGGGGCGGGTGCGAGCGCCGGGGGGCTTGGGGGGCGCCCGGAGCCCCCCATGTGATCAGGCCCCGGCACGACGGATCCTCGGGTTGAGATAGCTGTAGAGGAGATCGACGCAGAGGTTGCCGGTGAGGTAGAGCGCGCTCAGCACGAGCACCCCCGCCTGCACGATCGGATAGTCGCGCGTGGTGATCGACTCCAGGATCAGGCGTCCGAGGCCCGGCCACGCGAACACGGTCTCGGTCACGACGGCGCCGCCGAGGAATTGCACGAACAGCATCACCGCGAAGGTAACCACGGGAAGCAGCGCGTTCTTCAGGCCGTGCTTCCACAGCACGACCTGCTCGTGCAGCCCCTTGAGCCGCGCGAACTTGATGTAGTCGGAGCCGAGGACTTCCAGCATCGCCGAGCGCGTGAGCCGCAGGATCGCGGCGGACGTGAAGTAACCGAGCGTGAAGGCGGGGAGGATGATGTGCTCGATCCCACCGCGGCCGCCCGCCGGGAAGATGCCCAGGATCACGCCGAACAGCAGGATCAGCATCAGACCGAGCCAGAACGCCGGCATCGACTGGCCCAGCACGGCGAAGATGCGCGCCCCGCTGTCGAACGCGGTGCCCCGGCGGACCGCGGAGTACATCCCGAACGGCACGCCGATGAGGACCGAGAGCGCCATGGCGACGAAGCCGAGCTCGGCGGTCGCCGGGAGGCGCTCCCAGATGTGCTCCGTGACCGGCCGCCGCGTGAGGATCGACGTACCGAAGTCACCCAGGCAGATGTTTCGGACGTAGATCAGGTACTGCACGGGCAACGGCCGGTCCAGCCCGAGGTGCCGCGTGAGGATCTCCTGATCGCGCTCGCTCGCGTTGACGTCGAGCAGGAGGTGGATCGGGTTCCCGGACAGGCGCGTGAGGAAGAAGACGATGCTGATGACGACCAGCATCGAGAGGAGCGTCTGCGCCAGGCGGCCCGCGAGGTAACGCGCCATGCCCTACTTCCTCGTCACGTACTCCCAGTTGTGGATGCCCATGTGGCCGGGAATCAGCGGCCAGTCACCGACCTTCGGGCCCACGCCGGCGATCGAGTGCGTGGCGCCGATGGCGATGCCCGGCATGTAGTCGTAGAGCCACGGCCCCATCTCCTCGCGCATGATGCGGGTCCGCTCCGCGAGGCTCGCCTCCCCGCTCAGCCGATCGATGAACTGGTCCAGCTTCGGATGCTCGACGAGCAGATGCACCGGCGCCTTCGTGTATGCGATGCGCTGGAAGAGCTCCCACGGCTCCGGGGCGATGATCGGCCCCGCGTATGCGAGCGTGACACCGGCGTACGACCGCGCCCGGAAGTCAGCCGCGAAGATGGCGCGATCGACCGGACGGCGCTTCACCTTGATCCCGATCTTCTCCCAGTAGGTGGCGACGGCCTCGCCCACGTCGGGCAGGAATCCGCGCCCGGGCCACGCGGTGAGGTTCATCGTGACCTCGAACCCGTTCGGGTAGCCGGCCTCGGCGAGCAACTTCTTCGCCTGTGCCGGGTCGTACGCGACGGGCTTCAGCAGCGCGTCCGAGATCCATGGGTCGGTCGGGTAGTAGTTCACGGTCCCGACCGCGGTTCCCACGCCTCCGAGGACGCGCTCCATGATGGCCTTCTTGTCGATGGCGAGGTTCAGCGCCATGCGCACCTTGCGCGCCTTCTCCGCATCCTGCTGCGCCCATGGCACCTTCGGGTCGTAGCTCGGCTTGGTGGGCCACTGCCCGCCGAGGATGATCCAGATGGCGGAGACGTTCGGCATCACGAGCGTCCGCATCCCGACCTTCTTCAGCTCGTCCACGTACTCGCCGCTGACCTCGACGACGTCGGCGCTGCCCGCGCGCAGCATGGCCATGCGCGTCGCGACCTCCGGAACCTTGATGAACACGAGCCGCTTGAAGTGCGGCACCGCGCGCCAGTGGTTCTCGACGGCCTCGTAGACGATGCGGTCGCCGCGCACGTGCTCGACGAACTTCCACGGCCCGGTGCCGATCGGCAGCCGCTCCGCCGCCTGCTCGCCCGCCTCGATGTGCTTCTTCGACTGGATGTACGCCATGGACGAGAACAGCCCGTGCGTGACGCGGTTCCCGAACGTCACGAACGGACGCTCGAACCGGATGGTGATCGTGTGTGGGTTCTCGACCTCCATGCTCTTGATCTGCCGGAACTCCGGCGCCAGGGAGTTCGCCGAGCCTTCCTTGGCCATCAGGCTGAAGGTGTAGCGCACGTCCTCGGCGGTGAACTCCGCCCCGTTGTGGAACTTGACGCCCTTGCGCAGCTGGAACCGCCACGTCTTGCCGCCGTCCGACACCTGCCACTTCTCGGCGAGCATCGGGATGAGGTTGCCCTTCGCGTCCCTGTTGAGCAGGTTCTCCAACAGCGGCTTCAGCACGACGTCTTCGGCGCCGACGTACAGATTCGGCAGCCACCGTTCATTCCCGAACGTGGCGACCGCGACGGTCAATGTCCCTTCGGGCTTCGCCTCGGCCACGCCGCCGAGGGCCACGCCGAAAAGCAAGGTCGCGATGAGAGCGATCGAGAGCTGACGCGGCATACCTCTCCTCCGTTGTGCGCTCGGCAAGCTATTTTCTCGTCACGTGTTCCCAGTTGTGGAATCCCATGTGGCCCGGAATCAGCGGCCAGTCACCGACTTTCGGCCCCACGCCCGCGATGGCGTGCGCGGCGCCGATGGCCACGCCCGGGATGTACTCGTGCAGCCAGGGCCCCATCTCGTCGCGCATGATGCGCACGCGCTCCTGATAGTTCGGCTGCGTCGCGAGACGGTCGATGAACTCGTCGAGCTTCGGATGCTCCATGAAGAGGTTCAGCGCGGCCTTGGTGTATCCGCCGCGGATCATGATCTCCCAGGGCTCGGGGCCGACGAGCGGCGCCGCGTACGCCAGCGTCACGCCCGAGTACGCGCGCGCCCGGAAGTCCGCCGAGAACACCGCGCGGTCCAGCGGACGACGCTTGACCTTGATGCCGACCTTCTCCCAGTACGTCGCGACGGCTTCGCCGACGTCGGGGAGGTAGCCGCGTCCGGGCCACGCCGTGAGGTTCATCGTGAGCTCGAAGCCGTTCGGATAGCCGGCCTCTGCGAGCAGCTTCTTCGCCTGCGCGGGATCGTACGGATAGGGCTTCTTCAGCGCGTCCGAGGCCCACGGATCGGTCGGATACGAGAGCCACGACCCGACGACGGTACCGAGACCGCCGAGGACGCGCTGCATGATCGCCTGCTTGTCCACGGCGAGGTTGAGCGCGAGCCGCACCTTGCGCGCCTTCTCGGCGTCGGGCTGCGCCCACGGCACCTTCGGGTCGTACGTGGGCTTCGACGGCCACTGGCCGCCGAGGATGATGTAGACCCACGACACGTTCGGCATGAGGAGCATCCGCATGCCGACCTTCTTCAGCTCGTCCGCGTACTCGCCGCTGACCTCGATCACGTCGACGCTGCCCGCCCGGAGCATGGCGAGCCGCGTGGCCGGCTCGGGGACCTTGAGGAACACGAGGCGCTTCCAGTGCGGCGTCGCGCGCCAGTGATTGTCCACCGCCTCGTAGACGATCCGGTCGCCGCGCACGTGCTCCACGAACTTGTAGGGCCCGGTCGCCACCGGATTCCGCTCGGCGCCCTGCTCCCCGGCGGACTCCAGGTGCTTCTTCGAGTGGATGAACGCCACGGACGCGACCAGGCCCTCGGTCACCTTGTTGCCGAAGGCCACGGCAGGCTTGTCGAAGCGCACCGTCAGCGTGTGCGGGTTCTCGACTTCGATGCTCTCGATCGCGCGGAACTCCGGCGCCAGCGAGCTGGCCGAGCCTTCCTTCGCGACGAGCGCGAACGTGTACCGCACGTCTTCGGCGGTGAGCTCGGTCCCGTTGTGGAACTTGACGCCTTTGCGCAGATGGAACCGCCACGTCTTGCCACCGTCCAGGACCTGCCACTTCTCCGCGAACATGGGCGACAGCTCACCGGTCTTGAGGTCGCGCGACAATAAATTCTCGCCCCATGAGGACCACGTCCTCGGCGCCCGGCGTCAGGTTCGGGAGCCAGCGCTCGTTGCCGAACGTGGCCACGGCCACCGTCTACGTCCCCTGCGGAGCCGCCGCTGCCGGCATCGGGCCGTCTCCGAGAACGAGCGCCGCCGCGAGCGTCACGATCAGTGCCAGTCGAAGCATCATTCGCTGTCCTCCTGAAACGGGAGGCAACGCACGTCGTTCGCGATCGACCTGACAACGAGAGACACCTGTTTAGGGCGGCTTATCCTACTCCAAGCCGTCGCGGGAGCGAAGAGTCGGGGAGGACGCGGTGCGGCAGTTACGCGGTCACCCGGCGCTTCGCGAGCTCCGCGTCGAGGTTCAACGCCCGCGTGCCCACGGGAGTGCCGCCGGGCACGGTCCAGAAGAGCTCGAACTCGAGGCCGTCGGGGTCCTTCGCGTAGAGCGAGAGGCTCGTGCCGTGATCCGACTGGCCGACGAGCGAGCCGGCGTCGATCAGCCGTTGTCGCGCACGCGCGAGATCCGTGAGCTCGCCGACCTCCCATGCGGAGTGGTACATGCGCGCGACGTGCTCCGCCGGCGGCTGGATCCCCGGCTGCTCGAACAGGCCGAGGTGATGATCGTCCACCGTCCCCGGAATGATGAGGAACGCGGCGTTCGGATACCGGCGCTGCACCTCGAAGCCGAGCACGTCGCAGTAGAAGCGCACGCTGCGCTCCACGTTCGAGACCCAGAGCACGAGGTGTTGCAGCCGCTTGAGGCCGAAGCTCGTGGCAGCCGTCGTCATCGCACCGCCGGCTCTTCGATGCTGACGATGATGGACGCGCACGCCATCAGCGTGTCGTGACCCGGGACACGCAGGCCACCCGGCACCGCGCGCACCGCCACCTCGCCGTGCGGCAATTCCTTCTTCACGATCTCGGTGTCCACTTTCACATCCGCCGGGATCCCGATGGTGACGTCGACGAGCATCTTGCCGCCGCGCTCGCGCACGTCGCGAAAGAGCGGAAGGCTCGAGTGCCGGATCGCGTCGGACACCGCGCGGCACGCGGCCTTCGTGCCGTCGAGACCGTGAACGTCGACTCCCATGCCGAACTCGAGAACGACGGGCTTCGCCACGCGCGCCTCCTTGTATCGAGCTTCTAATCCGGCCAGCGGCCCTTCGCGGCCTTCACCTCGTGGTCGTGCTCGCCGATCTTCTTCGGCGGCGCGCGTCGGATCCCCGGGCGCTCTCCGTCGAACGACAGCGGCAGCGCGATCACGGTGAGATCGTCCTCACCGGGGACCGGCTGCACGATCCCGAGCGCCTGCGCCTGCGGATGCGCGGCCGCTTCGGGCAGCGCGTTGATCGGCCCGCACGGCACGCCTTCCGCTTCCAGCGCGTCGATCCACTCGCCCTTGGTGCGGGTGGCGATGATCGCGGCGATCGCGCCGATCAGCTCGTCCTTGTGCGCGACGCGCGCGCCGTTCGTCGCGTAGCGCGGGTCCTGGACCCACTCCGGATGGCCGACCACCTTCGCGAGCTTCGCGAAGAGCCGGTCGTTGCCCGCCGCGATGATCATCGGTCCCGTCGCGGACTCGAACGCCTCGAACGGCACCACGCGATTGCTGCCGGTGCGATGGCGCTCGGGCATCTGGCCGGACGATTGATAGCTCACGTGGAAGCCCTTCATCCACGCGAGCCCGGTCTCGAACAGCGAGGCGTCGACGACGCAGCCCTTGCCCGTGGCCGCGCGATGCACGAGGCCCGCGAGCGCGCCGATCGCCGTCCACATGCCGGTGCCGTAGTCGAGGATCGACGTGCCGACGCGCGTCGGCGGATCGCCTTCGCCGCCGTTCATCATCATCAGCCCGGAGAACGCCTGGAGCAGCGGCTCGTAGCCGGGCTTCAGCTTCAGCGGCCCCGTGCGGCCGAACGCCCACACCGAGCAGTAGACGAGCTTCGGGTAGCGCTTCGTCAGCGTCTCGGCCCCGAGGCCCAGCGCGTCGAGCGAGCCCGGGCGCATGTTCTGGACGAGCACGTCGGCCTCGCCGATCAGCGCGATCAGCTCGGCGACGGCGTCCTTGTCCTTCAGATCGACGGTGATCGAGCGCTTGTTCGCGTTGACGGCGAGGAAGCCGGGCGACGTCCCCTTCCAGAACGGCGGACCCCAGCCGCGCGCGTCGTCGCCTTCCGGGCGCTCGACCTTGAGGACGTCGGCGCCCATGTGCGCGAGGATCTCGCCCGCGACGGGCCCCGCGAGGTTGGCGCCGAGCTCGATCACGCGAATGCCCTCGAGCATGAGACTCATCGGAACAGCTGCCGCGCGATGACCATGCGATGCACCTCCGAGGGCCCCTCGCCGATCCGGCGCACGCGGGCCTCGCGATACCAGCGTTCCAGCGGGAACTCCTTCGAGACGCCGTAGCCGCCGTGGATCTGCACGGCCGCGTCCACCACGCGGCCGAGGACTTCGCTCGAGTAGAGCTTGGCGATCGACGCTTCCACGCGCGCGTCCTCGCCCCGGTCGGCCTTCCACGCGCCTTCCCAGATCAGCCAGCGGCACGCGCGGATCTCGACCTCCGCGTCGGCCAGCATCCATTGGATGGCCTGGCGCTGGGAGAGCTTCTGGCCGAACGTCTCGCGCTGCTTGGCGTGCTCGATGGCCATCCGGTGCGCGGCGACCGCGACGCCGAGGTTGCACGCGGAGTACGGAAACCGGTTCTTCACGAGCAGGTCGAACGCGAGGTCCAGGCCCTGCCCTTCCTTGCCGATCAGGTTCTCCTCGGGGATCCGGCAGTCTTCGAAGACGACGTCGTTCGGGATCGCCGCGGTGCGGATCGTCTTGATGTTCGTCGCCGTGAACCCGGGCGTGCCGCGCTCGACGATGAAGCACGAAATCCCCGCGCGGCCCTTCTCCTTGTTGGTGCGCGCGAAGACGACGCCCCACGGCCCGGTGTCCGCGCGCGAGATGAAGACCTTGCGGCCGTTCAGGACCCAGTGGCCGTCCTTCTTCTCCCCGCGCGTCTGGATCGCGCCGGCCGGATCGGAGCCTCCGGAGGGCTCGGTGATCGCGAAAAACGTCTCGTAGCCCTGCTCCACCGCCGGCGCCGCGTACTTCTCGATCTGCTCCTTCGTCCCCGCCCAGATCGGGTGCGGCGGGATGCGCCCGAACACGCCCGCCCCGGGCACGTAGAGGCCCATCCGGTGCTGCGACATCTCCTCGTAGAGCACGCACTGGCTGAAGACGTCGAGCCCGGCGCCGCCGTACTCGACGGGCGCCCCGAGCGCCCACAGCCCCGCCGCCTTCGTCTTCGCCGACAGGCGCTTGAAGTGCTCCTCGGGCAGCTCCTGCGTGTCGGGATCGAGCGTCTGCTCGAGCGGGATGATCTCGTCGCGCACGAAGCGCCGCACCTGCTCGCGCAGGAGCTTCAGCTCGTCGGGCATCGTGTAGCCGGGGAACGTCATGATGCGCTCCGGAACGTCGGGATGGCCGCGATCATATCAGTTGACAAGCACATTTATCGGCCTAGGCTCGTGGCATCTCCTCACCGATGGAGGGCTGCCATGCCGCACTTCCTCAGCCGCCGTGAGCTGCAACGGGTCGCCCCCGCGGAGACCGTCACCCCGAGATCGCCGATCCCGACCCAGATCGTGTCGAACGGCGAGTACAACCCGCCGCCCCAGACGCGGGAGCAACGGCGGGTGGAGACGCGCATCGATGCGCTTGCCGCCGCGCTCAGCCGGCGGCACGGCATGAGCCGGCGCCGGTTCCTCGCGAGCAGCGCGGGCATGGCCGCCGCGTTCCTCGCCATGAACGACGTGTTCGGGCCCGTCTTCGACGTGAGCCGCGCCGAAGCGCAGACGCCGGGCGCCGCCGACGCGCGGGCGAGCGCGCTGGCCGGGCAGTTCATCTTCGACGACCAGACGCACTTCGTGCGCGACGACTTCAAGCACGAGGCGCTCCTCGGCCTCGCCCAGTACGCCAAGCAGCACTGGAACCCCGCGCTGGCCGGCGAGAAGAATCTCGCGCGCTACAAGTTCGAGAACTACGTGAAGGAGATCTTCGTCGACAGCGACACGAAGGTCGCGCTGCTCTCGGGCGCGCCGTTCGACGACCCCACCTGGGACCTCCTCACCAACGACCAGATCGCCGCGGCGCGCACGGCCATCAACCGCATCGCCGGATCCCGGCGCCTGCTCGCGCACGCCGTGTTCACGCCGAAGAAGGCGGGATGGATGGACGAGGTCGATCGCTGCATCGCGAGCGTCAAGCCCGACAGCTGGAAGGGCTACACGGTCGGCGACCCCCTCTCGCCGTCGAAGCTGGGGACGTACTGGCGGCTCGACGACGACAAGGTGATGTATCCCTTCTACGAGAAGATCGCGAAGGCCGGGATCACCACCGTGTGCATCCACAAGGGCCTGCTTCCCGCGGACTACGAGAAGTCCTGGCCGAACGTGTGGGAGTACAACACTGTGTGGGACGTCGGGAAGGCGGCGAAGGACTGGCCGCAGATCAACTTCGTGATCTACCACTCCGCCTTGCGGATGTTCCTCGAGTCGCCGGACGCCATGGTGAAAGAGTTCGACCAGACCGGCCGCATCAAGTGGGCGACGGAGCTGGCCGAGATCCCGTCCAAGTTCGGCGTCAGCAACGTGTACGGCGAGATCGGCACGTCGTTCGCGACGTGCGCGGTCGCAAGTCCGCGGCTCGCGGCGGCGCTCATGGGCACGCTCGTGCGCGGCCTCGGCGCCGACCACGTGGTGTGGGGCAGCGACTCGGTCTGGTACGGCTCGCCGCAGTGGCAGATCGAGGCGCTGCGGCGCCTCGAGATTCCGGAGGACATGCGGCGCGCGCACGGCTTCGCGCCGCTCGGGCCCGCCGACGGTCTCGTGAAAAACGCGATCTTCGGCGCGAACTCCTCGCGCCTGTACAACGTGTCCGTCCGATCGGCCCACGCGCCGATTCCGGCCGACCGGATCACGGCGATCGCCCAGGAGTACCGGGCCAACGGCGGCCTGCGCAGCAACACGCGCTACGGCTACGTCCATCGCCCGCACGCGTAGTTGACAGGCCATGGGCCGTCACCTAAGGTGGCGGCCCATGGCCGACGAGATCCTCGTGAGCGTCGCGAACGGCATTGCGACCGTCACCATGAATCGCCCCGCGCAGCGCAACGCGATGAACCGCGCGGTGCTCGACGGGCTCCGCGCGAGCTTCGAAGACCTCGACGACCGCACGGACGTGCGCGTGATCGTCGTGCGCGGCGCCGGGCCCGCGTTCTGCGCGGGGATGGACCTGAAGGAGATGGAGGCGCGCGGCGGTGCCGCGGATCCCGAGGCCGACGTGATCGACGTCCTCCAGCGCGTCGAGCGCTCGAAGTGGCCGACGATCGCGATGGTGCACGGCGACGCGATCGCCGGCGGGTGCGAGCTCGCGCTCCACTGCGACCTGCGCGTGATGGCCGACACCGCGCGCATCGGCATGCCGCTGGCGCGCATCGGCCTGATCGTCCCGTTCACGCTCGGCCAGAAGCTGGTCGAGATCATCGGGCCCGCGCACACCCGTCACCTGATGTTCACTGGCCGGCCGATCGACGCGCGGCGCGCGTACGAGATCGGCATGGTCCACCAGGTGGTGCCGGCGGCCGAGGTCGAGGGCGCGACGCAGACGCTCGCGCGCACGGTCGCGGACAACGCCCCGCTCTCGCTCGCCGGGATCAAGGCGGTGATCCAGCGCGCGCTGGAGCTCAGGACGACGATCGGGTCGGAGGACCTCGACGCCGCCGCGCGCCGCGCCCGGTCGAGCGCCGACGCGAGCGAGGGGCGCCGCGCGATGCTGGAGAAGCGGAAGCCGACCTTCCGGGGGCGTTAGGGGCTCGCGCCGGCGGCCGCGGTCTTCGCGTTCATCCGGTCCACCAGCGCGGGGTAAGAGCCCGTCGCCATGATCCGCTCGAACTGCGCGCGGTAATTCTCGGCCGCGCTCACGCCGTCCACGCGCACGTCGCAAACTTCCCAGCGGGCCCGCGCTTGTTCATGACGAAGTCGATCGGCAGCTCGCGCGGGTACGTGAGCGCGGTGCGCACGATCGTGTCGGATCCGCTGCGTGTCTCGCCGAGGTATGTGATCGCGTCCGGCGGGACGTGGCGCGTGGAGAGCTCCGCTGCCCCCAGTGCGACCCGAGCGAGCGTTTTGCCATCTCCGACCAGCTGCCAGCGGCCTTCGGATCGACGATCGGTGGCAGCCCGCTTGCAGACATGGATCGCGGGAGTCCCAACGATGGCTCAGCCCCGTCCGCTCCCCGAGTCCGGGCGGCCGGCCCCCCGACTTGGAAATCTGCTCCGTTTCCCGCGGCGTCGATTCCGCTTGCGGGCGCCCGGCCGGCGCACGCGCACCGCGCTGCTCATCGCCGGGATCGTCCTCGCGTTGATCATCGCCGGCTCGTTCTTCGTCGACGAGCCGATGCGGCGGACGATCGAAAGCCAGATGAACGCCCGGATGAAGGGCTACACCGTTCGCATCGAGAAGCTGCGCTTCCATCCGATCGGCTTGAGCGTGACGCTCTACAACCTCTCTTTCTCCCAGGACGCCCATCCCGATCCGCCGGTGCTGAGTATCGAGAAGCTCGACGCGAGCGTCGAGTGGAAGGCGCTGATGCACCTGGCCCTCGTGGCCAACTTCCGCATCGAGCGGCCGAAGCTCTACGTGCACCTCGAGCACCTGCGGCAGGAGGCGGAGGACCCGACGCCGGTCGCGGACAAGGGCTGGCAGGACGCGTTCAAGACGATCTACCCGCTCGAGATCAACATGGTCGTCATCGCGGACGGCGAGGCCGAATACGTCGACCCCGGGCCGTTCAAGCCGGTCACGATCACCGGCATCCAGGTGCGCGCGGAGAACATCCGCAACGTCGAGTCGAAGGCCCGCGACTACCCGTCGCCCGTCGAGGCGAAGGCGGTCGTCTTCGAGACCGGACGGCTCACGATCGACGGCCACGCCGACTTCCTGGCCGAGCCGCACGCGGGCGTCAAGGCGAACGTCCGCCTCGCGGACGTCCCGCTCGACTACTTCAAGCCGGTGACCAACCGCTACAACCTCACGGTCGAGGGCGGCGTGCTCTCCGGCGAGGGGCTCATCGAGTACGCCCCAACGATCCGGGGCGTCGACCTGAAATCCGCCGAGGTCAGCGGGATCAAGATCGAGTACATCCACACGCCGAAGAACGTCGGGGTCGCGCAGAAGACGACGAAGGCCGCGGCGGAGAAGACCAAGGAGACGGCGGACCGTCCCGACCTCCTCGTGCGCGCCGAGCGGGTGCGGATGACGAAGAGCGAGGTCGGCATCACGAACAAGACGGCGGACCCGCCCTTCCGGGTCTTCCTCACCAACGTCAACCTCGAGGTCGACAATGTCTCGAACCAGCGGGCGGAAGGCGTCGGGAAGATCCACCTGACGGGCTTGTTCATGGGGAGCGGCCGGACGGACGCGACCATGGCGTTCCGCCCGACGCCGAAGGGGCCGGACTTCGACCTCGTGCTGAAGCTCGAGCAGACCGACATGACCAAGATGAACCCGCTACTCCGGCAGTACGGGAAGTTCGACGTCGTGGAGGGCAAGTTCTCGCTGTACTCGGAACCGAACGGCAAGGGTGGCGCGGTGACGGGGTACGTGAAGCCCCTCTTCAAGGACGTCAAGGCGTACGACCCGAAGCAGGACGAGGACAAGAGCTTCGTGAGGAAGCTCTACGAGCGTCTCGTCACCGGCGTCTCGAAGCTCCTGAAGAACCCGCCGCGCGACGAGGTCGCGACCAAGGTCGACGTCGAGGGCCGCATCGACCAGCCGAACACGAGCGCGCTGCAGGCGATCGCCAACCTCCTCCGCAACGCGTTCATCGATGCGATCCTTCCGGGCCTCGAGCGCGAGGCCCGGCGCGCCTCGCGCGACTGACGCGGCCGCGCGCTATACTGCGCGCCCATGGCCGATCTCCTCCTGCGCGGTGGCATCGTCCACCGCTCCCCACGGGACATCCTCGTCCGCGACGGGCGCATCGAGCGCATCGGCGCGTCGCTCGCCGCGACCGGCGCCGACGTCATCGACGTCGCCGGCAAGCTCGTCCTCCCCGGCTTCGTCGAAAGCCACATCCATCCGGACAAGGCGTTCATCGCCGATCGCACGCAGGGCCTCACCGCGGGCGGACCGACGCCGCAGATCCTGGTCGCGGAGCTGAAGAAACAGTTCACCGTCGACGACATCTACGGGCGCGCCCGAAAGGTCCTCGAGCTCGCGGTCCGGCACGGATGCACGGCGATGCGCGCGCACGTCGAGATCGACGCGTTCGTCGAGCTGCGCGGCGTGGAGGCGATGCAGCGGCTCCAGCGAGACCTCGCGGGTCTCCTGGACCTCGAGCTGATCGCGTTCGCGCAGGAAGGGATCTTCAACGACACGGTCACGCAGGATCTCCTGCGCGAAGGCGTCGGGATGGGGCTCCGCTGGCTCGGCGGCTGCCCGTACATGGACAAGGACCAGCGCGGCCACATCGACTGGTTCTTCGAGACCGCGCAGGCCCTCGGCGTGCCGCTCGACTTCCACGCGGATTCCGCCGACGACCCCGCGCTGCTGACCTCCGAGTACATCGCCGAGCAGACGATCGAGCGCGGGATGCACGGCCGCGTGACGCTCGGGCACCTCTGCATGCTCGACGTGCTCGAGCCGCCGCGCCGCGCGGAGGTCGTGGCCAGGCTGCGGGAGGCGCGCATCCACGTCATCAGCCTCCCCGCCACCGAGATGCACGTGAAGGCGAGGACCGACACGCGCCGGACCTGGCGCGGCGTTGCGCGCCTGGGCGAGCTGCGCGACGCCGGCCTCAACGTCGCGGTGTCGACGAACAACATCGTCAACCCGTTCACGCCGTACGGCCACCCGGATCTGCTGCGCCAGGCGCTCGTCACCGCGATGGTCGCGCACCTCGGCAACCTCGATCAGATGGCGTGGCTGCTGGAATTCATCACGACCAACGCGGCGCGCGCGATCGGTCTCGACGGCTACGGCCTCGCCGAAGGGTGTCGCGCGGACCTGGTCGTCCTCGACGCGCGCGATCCCGCGCAGGCGATCACGGAGCAGAGCGAGAAGCTCTACGTGATCAAGGCGGGCCGCGTGGTCGCGCGCAACACCCGGTCGACCGAGCTGCGGCTCTCCTCCGGCGCCCACGCGCTCGTCGAAGACAACATTCAGGTGATGCCGGGAGGGTTCTGACCCCGGCGTCAGCGCGCGAAGTCGACGGGGGTGTTGCTCCCGCTGACGACGACACCGACGCGCTCGCCCGCCGCCGGCTGATACGCGCCGCTCAGCAGCGCCGCGAACGACGCGGCGGCGCCGGGCTCCGCCACCACGCGCAGCACGTCCCACAGCGCGGCCTGCGCCCGCCGGATCGCGTCGTCGGTCACGAGCGCCACGCGCTCCACGTGCGCCTGGGCGATCGGAAACATGAGCGTGCCGACGCGGCGCGGCGCGAGCGAATCGGCCGCGATGCTGCCCGTCTCGGCGTCGACGGGCCGGCCCGCGGCGAGCGCCTTGAACAACGTCGGGGCGCCTTCGGGCTCGACCGCGACGACGCGCACGTCGCCCGCGTACCACGCCGCGATTCCGCCGATCAGTCCGCCGCCGCCGACGGCGACGAGGAGGCTGTCGAGATCGGGCGCCTGGGCCATCAGCTCACGCCCGAGCGTCCCCTGCCCGAGCAGCGTCTCCTCCTGATCGAACGCGTGCACCGGCAGCGCGCCGGATTCGCGCACCCACTCCTCGCTCGCAGCGAGCGCATCGGCGTACCGGTCACCGCCGACGACGAGGTCGGCGCCGTAGCCGCGAATGCGCGCGATCTTGGCGGGTGACGAGACGGTGGGGACGAAGATGCGCGCGCGCACGCCGAGCCGCATCGCCGCGTAGGCGACGGCGGCGCCGTGATTGCCCCCGGACGCCGCGACGACGCCGGCAGCGGGAACCTTGCGGAGCAGCAGGTTCGCGAACGCGCCGCGGGCCTTGAACGACCCGGAATGCTGGAGCTGCTCGAGCTTAAAGACGAGCGGAGCGCGGACGCTCCGGAGCGGCCCGGACGCGAGCCCGAAGTCCGGGCCGCTCGCTTCGACCACCGGTGTCACGCGCACGTACGGCCGGATGACCGGCCAGGTGGCCTCGATCCGCGCGCGGTCGATCACTACGTGCCGAGCGTGTCCCAGGCGACGCGCGCCATCCGCCCGATGAGCTGGTTCGCGGCCGTGAAGCCCGGCGTGCCGTCGGGCAGCGCGTCCGGCACGTGCTCGGTGTAGGCCGTGAGGATGTACAACGGGTTGTCGCTCTTGAAGATGATCCCCGCGTCCATGAAGCCGCGGCTGCCCGTGCCGGTCTTGTGCGCGACCTTCGTGCCGAGCGGCAGCTGCGACGGCAGGCGCGCCTTCAGCTTCTGCCAGCTCAGGATGTCGATTCCGAGCCGGCAGAGCTTGGGGGTGACCTGGAGCTTGGTGGCGACGGCCGGATCGGTCGTGCCACGCCAGATCAGCTCGAGCAGCAGGCCCTGATCGTTCGGCGTCGTGGTCGTGACCTGCTCGAGCGTGTGATCGCGGCCGAGCCTGGGCGGGATCCCGAAGCGATGCTTGGTGCCCTTCATGCCGAGCGCGTCGCAGTAGCGCTGGATCACGTCGAGCCCGACGAGGTCCGCCACCGTGCCGGTGCACGTGTTGTCGCTGACGATGATCATCATCACCAAGGCGTCGCGGAACGTGATCCAGAAGCCGGGCGTCAGGTGCTGGAACGTGCCGGAGTCGTTGTCCTGGTACTTCTTGTCGATGGTGATTTTCTGATCGAGCGCGAGCTTGCCCGCGTGGACGGATGCGAGCGCCGCCATCATGATCGAGATCTTCCGCGTGCTCGCCGACGGTACCGCCACGTCGCCGGCGCGGTTGGCGGTCTCGCCGCTCGCCATGTCCTTGAGGTACCAGCTCGACTGGAACGGCAGCGCGTCGCACAGCGCGTTGAGCTGCTTCGCGAGGTCTTTCATGGCATCACCCATCCGCCGTTTGGTCCGTGGAGCTTGCCCATCGCGCGGATCCTATCACCCGCCACGTTCGCGCTCCTCGAGGAGCGCCTCGAGCTGGGCGATGGCCTCGAAGTCCTTGGGGCGGCCCGCGGCACGCTTCACCTCGATGAGCTTCTCCAGGCCGAGACAACGGCACTCGAGCTCGAACAGCTTCAGGACGACCGTGTGCGGGAGGAGAGCGTCGTAGCCTCCGCCGCCGGTGATCTCTCCGAGAAGGTCGATCGCGCCGAGGTCGGTCGTCAGCGTGAAGTTCAGCCCGCGGGTGATCGTGGCCGCGTCCCATCGGAACGGGAGGCCGCGCGGAGCCCCGCGAAGGTAGGCGTTGTAAGCGCCAAGGGCGGTCGCCACGCGCTCGATGTTCTCGGGTGAACGCCGATAGACGACATCGAGGTCGAGCGTGAGGAGCGAGGAGCCGTGGGCGGTCGCTGCGGCGCCCCCCACGACGATAAACTCGACGCCGGCCTCCGTGAGGGCGCGAAGAAGGCCCGCGAAGTCCGTCACGGGCGCCGGCGCGCCTCGCGACCCGCGCGGCGCAGTTCTGCGGCCGCACGCTGGAGGTTCATGAGATTTCGGAAGCGCTCCTCGACAGAGCGCCGGAGATTCTCGCGGAGAAGCGAACGGTCGACGTCCTTCTTGTAGGCCTCGATGACGGGATCGCGCTCGAGTCTGGCCATCGCGCTCCTCGGAACGAGTGTAGCACCGCGAACGGCGTCAGCGGCGCTTCGACAGGCGCAGCGCGCCGCTGATCGGCGGGAAGTAGCCGACGCGGAGCGTGACGAGGCGGAGGAAGAACCCGCCGGCCACGGTGAGGAGCAGGCCGATGATGCCGATCGCCGCGCGATCCGAGGGCGCCGCGGCACCAGCGAACGCGAGCAGCGCCGGGAGCAGCGTGCCGGCGCCGACCACGCCGCCGTAGAAGAGCCCGCGATACGTCGTGCCGAGGCGCTCGAGACTCTCTCGCTTGCCCGGCTTCGCGCGGTCGGTCGTCAGGTGCCACGCGATCGTGAGCAGCAGCAGCATGAGGAACTTGCCGAGGAGCAGGCACTGGATCGTGTCGATCGGCGCGCGATTCAGCGTCGCCATCACCATGATCGTCGCCATGGACATCGCCAGCGACGAGAGCACGAACTGTGCGGGGATGAGCCGCGAGCGCCAGAACGTGATCGCGGCCTTGTCCGCCAGCACGAGCCCCGCGTAGACGATCACCACGGCCGCCGCGAGCAGGCTCACGACCTCGATGACCTTGCCGATGAGTGTCGTCGCCCACGGATCCCACGGCAGCGTCGCGAAGGGCCGCGCGCTCCCGATCGTCAGGCCCGGCAGGATCAACAGCGCGCCCAGCACGAGGAAGATGAAGTCGGCGATCGCGCCGCGGCTGATCCAGCTCGTGCCCGGCTTCAGCACCGCGCGCAGCATCCGGAGCGGACGCCCCAGGGACCATACGAGCACGAGACCCCCGACGCCGATCACGACGAAGCTCACGAGGTCGACGACGGGCAGTCCGAGCCACACGCCGAGGTTCCTCTCCGCGCGGAGGAGGCGTGCGAGCAGGAAGATCCCGCCGCCGATGCCCATGAGCGTGAACCACGTCGCGTGATAGAGGTCCCACTCGTGCTGGAGCTGCGCCGGCATGAGCGCGACGACCGGCGGAGGGGTCCGAGTGACGGTCACTCGGTGATGTAGAAGAGCGAGGGCTTGAGGCCGAGCTCTTCGAGGAGCACGCCCGGCTGGTGCTGGTCGCGGAGCGTCGAGACGTTGCTCTGCGGATCGTCGAGGTCGCCGAAGTGCATCGCGTTGGCGATGCAGCTCGACACGCACACCGGCGTGTACTCGGGATCGACGCCGGGCGTGGCGCCCGCGGGCGCCTTGTCGACGCGGTGCTTGCAGAAGGTGCACTTGGTCATCACGCCGTAGCGCTCCGGCTCGTGCGCCTGCTTCTCCGACGGCGTGGCCTCGCCGAAGTACCACGTGTGGTCCTGCACCATGTGCCGCGCGCGATACGGGCACGCGATCGCGCAGTAGCCGCAGCCGATGCACATGTCGTACTGGACGAACACGATGCCGTCCTTGCGCTGCTGGCTCGCGCCCGTCGGACACACGGGCACGCACGGCGGCTCCGCGCAGTGCTGGCAGCCCATCGGCAGGAACGTGCGCCGCACGTCCGGATACTCGCCGACCTCGACGTCGACGACGTGGCGCCAGAAGATGCCCGGCGGCAGCGCGTTCTCCTCGTGGCAGGCGACGGTGCACGTCTGGCAGCCGACGCACTTGCGGAGGTCGATCACCATGCCCCAGCGCATGGCTACGCCTTGTAGACCTTCACGCGGATGAGGTCGCTACCGCTGCCCGTGGCGTCGATCAGCGACAGATCCATGGGTTCGAGCATGTTGAGGTTCGGCATGTCGAGGTCGGAGGCGACGGGCGTCGCCCAGTGTCCGAATTGCCCGATCGCGACGGTGACGTCGGGACGGCAGCCCGCACGCAGGATGGCGGTGCCCTTCTGCTTGCCGATCGGCGACTCCACCCAGATCTCGTCGCCGTCGGCGATGCCGAGACTCTTCGCGTACGTGTTGTTCAGCATCACGCCGAAGTGTCCGCGCACGTGCCGCGCGATGTCCGCCATGAGCGGCAGCGACGCCTGCGAGCCCCACGAGTACTGCATGCTGCGGCTCGTGAGCAGCCAGAGGCCGTAGTCGTCGGGCTTCTTGCCGAAGCGTTCCGCGACCTTCTCCCAGATGCGCGGGAAGTCCTTCCACGGCGGCAGCGCCTGGTATTCCTCGAGCTGCGTATCCCACCAGCGGATGTCCTGCTCGTGGAGGCGATTCTTCAGCTCGCCGCCGATCCGCTTGAGCTGCTCCTGGTACGGCAGCTCGTAGCGCAGCCCTTTCTTCACCATCTCGGGGTGGAGATACCAGTTGAGGCGCGAGAACGGCACGAGGTACGTGCCGTGCTGCTGGAACCACGCGAGGTCGTGCTCGTCGCGGCCGTTCGACAGCGACAGCGTCGCCGCCCGGCACGCGCGATCCCAGATCTCGCTGGACGTGTGCGCCTTCGCGGGCTCGAGGCTCACGTCGTACTCGCCGGCGCGCAGCGGCACGCCGAGCGCGACGCCGCGGTTGAGCGCCTCGTTGTAGCGCTCGAGGAGTCCCAGCCGGCGCGCGAGCTCGGTGCCGACGTCCGTGAGGTCCCTCGTGTCGTAGGGAAGCTCGTCGATTACCGGCTGGCGCAGCGCGACGCCCTGGTGGTCCCAGTACGACTCCACGTACTTGGTCGCGCCCACGCGGAAGAGCTGGTAGGCCTCGAGGTCGGTCGCATCGGGCAGCAGCACGTCGGCGAACCAGTTCGTCTCGTCCTGCGTGTACGCGAACGCCGCCACGAACGGGAACTTCTTGAGCTTCGAGATCACGAGGTCGGTGTCCCAGTTGGAGATCGCGGGGTTGCTGCGGCCCACGATCCAGACTTCCGGCGGCGTCGGCTCAGGCCACTTCGACGGCGCGTCTTCCATGAAGAGCCACGGGAGCTGCGCGGGCGAGAGCGCGCCGGACCACGAGCCGTCGGACACGAGCGGGACGAGCGTCTTGTGCGCGCTGCGGCTCGTCGGCCGCGCCTGCCACTTGTCCTTCGACGTCGGGTTCAGCGGCTGCGCCATGAAGCCGTCCGGCCCCGGCCGCACCGACTCCATCCGGTTCGACGACGGCCGGTTGAGGCGAATCGTCGTGCCGAGGATCCCGCCGGGCACCTCGAGCGCGCCGACGAGCGCCGCCATCACCGTGCGCGCCCAGCAGCATTCGTAGCCGCCCCAGCCGTTGTTGATCGACTTGCCGAGCAGGATCGCCACGGGGCGCAGGGGCAGCGTGACGCCCTCGACATCGACGGTCGCGCCCACGCGCGCGTGCGCGAGGAAGTCCCGCGCGACGCGGCGGATCGTCTCCGCCGGGACGTCCGCGATCGTCTGCGCCCACTCCGGGGTGTACGGCGCGAGGAAGTCGTGCAACAGCTGGAGCGACGGGCGCGCGGCCACGCGGTCGTGCGTGATGATCTCTTCGTCCGGCCCCACCTCGATCCCGCTCACGGGGTGCTCGCCGTCGAGCGCGAAGCCATCTCCGTCGCCCTCGTCGAACGGGACCGCCATCCCGCGCTTCTCGTCCCACACGAGCGGCTTCTTCGACGACGGGTCGCGCATGTAGTAGCCGTTCGGCCCGACGAGATACGGCGCGTTCGTCATCCGGCTCAGGAAGTCGACGTCGCAGACGCGCCGCCACTCGTGCTCGCGCAGGGTGACGTGCATGATCGCGTAGAGCACCGCGGCGTCGGTCTTCGGCCGGATCGGCACCCACTCGGCCGCCGTCGCCGCCGTCACCGACATGTGGGGCTCGAACTGGATCCACGTGGCACCGCGCCCGCGCGCTTCCGCGTGGCGCCAGATGCCGATCACGCCGCCGCTCACGTCGCCGTTGTTGCCGAACGACAGCACGTACGTGTTGTGCGGCATGTCGGGCGCGACGGTGAACGCGCGATGCCAGAACTCGCCGTAGAGGTGCTCCGAGTGCACGCACTTCATCCCCTGCCCGCTGCCGATCCCCTGATCGAGCGGGCCGCCCCACGCGGACATGAAGGCGGGGAATCCGCCGAGATACGCGGGCGCCGTGCCGCCGGCGCCGAACGTCACCGCGAGCTTCGGGTAACCGTTCTCGTCGACGAAGCCCGCCTCGCGGATCGCGCGCAGCTTGCCCGCGAGCGTGTCGAGCGCTTCGTCCCACGAGATGGGCACCCAGCCCGGGTCCTGGTCCTTGCCCTTGCGCGGATTGGTCCGCTTCATGGGCGTCTTCACCCGGTTCGGGTTGTAGAGCTTCTGGACGAGGCTGTAGGCGCGCACGCACGGGCGCCCGCCGGCGGGGTGCTCCTTGACGCCGAAGTTCGGCTCGACCTTGACGGCGACGCCGTCCTCGACGACGACGTTCAGGAGATCGGGGCCGGCCACGCACTGGTAGCAGTAAGTAGGAACCTTGCGGGCCACCGCCATATCTGCAGTCTATCAGGGCTTTCGCGGGCAGGCCGCGTTGACGCGCGGCGGCAGTTCAAGTAGCTTCCACTCGCGCGAGGAGACCATGCTCATCACCAGCACCTGTCCGCCGGTCGCCATTCCCGAAACGACGATCACCGACTTCGTGCTGCGGCACGCCGAGCGGCTCGCGGCGAAGCCGGCGCTGGTCGACGCGCCGTCAGGGCGCACGCTCACCTACGGCACGCTCGCGGACGGGATCCGCCGCACGGCGACCGCGCTCTCGCGACGCGGGTTCAAGAAGGGCGACGTCTTCGCGATCTACAGCCCGAACCTGCCCGAGTACGCGATCGTCTTCCTCGGCGTCGCCTCGATCGGCGGCACGGTCACCACGGTCAACCCGCTCTACACCGCCGGCGAGCTCGCGAAGCAGCTCCAGGATTGCAAGGCCCGGTTGCTGATCACGGTGCCGCCGTTCCTCGACAAGGCGAAGGAGGCCGCCGCGCAGAGCGGCATCGAGGACGTCTACGTCTTCGGCACGGCGGAGGGCGCGCGGCCGTTCAGCGAGCTCCTCGACGCGCCACCGACGCCGCCGCGCGTGACGATCCACCCGGCCGACGACGTCGTCGCGCTGCCCTATTCGAGCGGGACCACGGGGTTGCCCAAGGGCGTGATGCTCACGCACAAGAACCTCGTCGCGAACCTCTGCCAGTGCCAGGGCATGGAGAACTGGGAGTGCTTCGGCGAGGACGACCGGGTGCTGGCGGCGCTGCCGTTCTTCCACATCTACGGCATGGTCGTGATCATGATGCTCGGGCTGGCGAACGGCGCCACGATCGTGTCGATGCCGCGCTTCGACTTCCAGGAGTTCCTCCAGACGGTCCAGAAGTACAAGCTGACGGTGCTGCCGCTGGTGCCGCCGATCGTGCTCGGCATGGTGAAGAGCCCGGCGGTCGAGCAGTTCGATCTCTCGAGCGTGCGCCTGATCTTCTCGGGCGCGGCGCCGCTCGGCGAGGACCTGGCGAGCGCGCTCAGCGAGAAGCTCGGATGCCCCGTCACGCAGGGCTACGGCATGACGGAAGCGAGCCCGGTCACGCACCTGAGCCCGACGCGCGCGGCCACGCCGAGGTTCGGCTCCGCGGGACGCGTCGTGCCGAACACCGAGGTGAAGCTCGTCGATCCCGCCAGCGGCGAGCCGATCGGCGCTCCGAGAAAAGAGGGCGAGCTGCTCATGCGCGGCCCGCAGATCATGAAGGGCTATCTCGGGCGCCCGGAAGACACGGCCGCGTCGATCGATCGTGAGGGCTGGTACCACACCGGCGACGTCGGCTACGTCGACGAGGACGGCTGGTTCTACATCGTCGACCGCACGAAGGAGCTGATCAAGTACAAGGGCATGCAGGTCGCGCCCGCGGAGCTCGAGGCGCTGCTGCTCACGCATCCGGCGATCCTCGACGCCGCCGTCGTGCGCCGCGCGGACGAAGAGGCCGGCGAGATCCCGAAAGCGTTCGTGGTGCTCAAGCCGGACGACGCCTCGAAAGCGACGACGCCCGAGGCGATCATGGCGTGGGTCGCCGAGCGCGTCGCGCCGCACAAGCGCATCCGTCAGCTCGAGTTCATCGACCAGATCCCGAAGTCCGCTTCGGGCAAGATCCTCCGCCGCCTCCTGGCAGACACGGAGAAGCGAACTTCATGATGGTAGCGGCTCCGTCCGACGGGGAACTCGCCGAAGCCGTTCGGATCCGCCTCCATCGCGCGCGTTCGTGGCTGACCTAGTCGAAGACCGCACATGATTCCGGTCAGCTCGACGAAGAGTTCGTCCTTCTATGGATCGCCTTCAACGCGCTCTATGGGACCCCGCGTTATCACCGGCGTGACCCGGATCTTGGCACCACGGGAGAGGCCGACGACTTTCTGCGGTTCATCAAGGACGTGGACCGCCTATCCCGAGGACAGCTGACGGGAGCGACGAAGGGTCGCGACCTCGCGCGCCATGTCGAGCACATCGCTCAGAACGTCTTCCTCGATGTGGAATGCTGGCGCGCCTGGGACAAAGCACAGATTCGTGATCGCCAGGAGCGTTGGCGGCTCGCGGCAAGTTCCCGGCCAGCTCAGTCGCTGGATCGGCTGTTCCTGCGTATCTACACACTACGCAACCAGGTCTTGCCCGGAGCGGCGAACGCGCTCGAGGACGATGAGCTTACGATCTTCGACCTCGAGTCCTGCTTCGCGACCGGTCGGATCATCCAACGGCAGCGCGACCGAAAGACTCGCGAATCGAAGTATCTTGTACAGGGGCGCGGCACTGACGAATCCGAGATCGTCACGGTCGCGAAGATCGGGCCGACGGGGAAGCTCATCATCGTGACGGTGTACACGATCGACCAATAGGATGACTGCCATGGTCTGCGATGTGTGCGGCAGGAGAGGCGCAAAGATCCGCAAAATCACGCGGAGCTTCGGCAAGGGCAAAGGGACGTTTCTGATCGAAGCGGTACCCGTCGTTAGTTGCCCGTCGTGCGGCGACACGCACCTCACGTCGTCGACTCTACGGGAGATCGAGCGAATCCGGCTGCATCGTCGGCGATTGACCCAGCGTCGCGTGATCGCCGTCGCCCGGTTCGGCGGGGCCGCGTAGCCATGGGCAAATACGGCATCGGCCAGTCCGTCAAGCGCTTCGAAGACGTCCGCCTGCTGAAGGGCGGCGGGCGCTACCAGAGCGACACCACGGTGCCCGGCGAGACGCACGCGGTCATCGTGCGGTCCATGCACGCCCACGCGAAGATCCTGAAGGTCGACACGAAGCGCGCGCGCGCCGCGCCCGGCGTGCTCGGCGTATTCACCGGCGCCGACGTCAAGGACCTCGGGACCATGCAGATGACGCTCAAGCGCAAGCGGCCCGACGGCTCGCCGATGTTCTCGTCGCCGCACCGCGGCCTCGCGCAAGGGCGCGCGCGGTACGTCGGCGATCCGATCGCGCTCGTGGTGGCGGAGACGCGCGCGCAGGCCGAGGACGCGGCGGAGCTCGTCGCGGTGGAGTACGAGCCGCTGAAGTCCGTCACGTCGACCGCGGACACGATCGGTGGAGCGCCCGTGTGGGACGAGTGCCCGGACAACGTCTCCAACGTGTTCGAAGCGGGAAACAAGGCGGCGGCCGACGCCGCGAACGCGAGCGCCGCGCGCGTCATCAAGCGGCGCTACGTCATCACCCGCGTGCACGCGCAGTACATGGAGACGCGCGGCGCGATGGGCGTGTGGGACCACCGCGAGGAGCGGTACGTGCTCTACGCGGACGTGCAGTACCCGCACCGCGTGCGCACGGCGCTCGCGACCAACATCCTGAAGGTGCCGGAGCACCAGATCCGCGTCATCGCCGGTGACGTCGGCGGCGGCTTCGGCACCAAAGGCTGGCAGTACCCGGAGCATCGGCTCGTGCTGTGGGCCGCGCGCAAGATCGGACGGCCGGTGCGCTGGACGTGCGAGCGGCGCGAGGCGATTCCCGCCGACGAGCACGCGCGTGACAACGTCACCGAGGCGGAGCTGGCGCTCGACGCCGCCGGGAAGTTCGTCGGGCTGCGCGTCCGCACGCTGGCCAACGTGGGCGCGTACGTGTCCTCGGACCGGAACCTGCTCGCGACGTTCAGCAACGTCGGCACGCTCGTCGGCGTGTACGCGATCCCCGCGGCGCACGTCGAGGTCCTCAGCGTGTTCAGCAACACGAACTCGACGGCTCCCTATCGCGGCGCCGGCCGGCCGGAAGCGACGTACGTCATCGAGCGGCTCATCGACGACGCCGCGCGCGAGCTCGGCGTCGACCGCTTCGAGCTGCGCCGGAAGAATCTGATCCCGCCGTCGGCGATGCCGTACAAGAACCCGCTCGGCCCCACCTACGACAGCGGCGAGTTCGAGAAGGGCATGGACATGGCGCTGAAGCTCGCCGACGTCGCCGGCTTCGCCGCGCGCCGCGAGGAGGCGAAGCAGCGCGGCAAGCTCCGCGGCCTCGGCCTCACGAATCCCATCGAGCAGGCCGCCGGGCCGCAGCCGGAGTTCGCGGAAGTGCGCTTCGCGCCGAGTGGCACCGCGACCCTGTTCATGGGCACGAAGAACCAGGGCCAGGGCCACGAGACGATCTTCCGGCAGATCCTCCACGAGAAGCTCGGCATCGATCCCGCCGACGTCCGCTACATCGACGGCGACACGGATCGCGTCGGCTTCGGCATGGGCAGCATGGGCTCGCGGTCCACGGTCATCGGCGGCAGCGCCGTCACGGTCGCGGCGGACAAGGTGATCGCGAAGGCGACCAAGATCGCGGCGACGCTGATGGAGGCGGCGGAGGGCGACATCAAGTTCGCCGAGGGCAAGTTCACGGTCGTCGGCACCGACAAGAGCGTCGAGCTCAAGGCCGTCGCGCGCGCCGCGTTCCAGCCGCCGTCGCTCCCTCCCGGCATGGAGCCCGGGCTCTACGAGACCGGCACCTTCGTGCCGAAGAGCGCCACGTGGCCGAACGGCTGCCATGTCTGCGAGGTGGAAGTCGACCCCGACACCGGCCGGGTCGACCTCGTGAGCTACAACATCGTCGACGACGTCGGCACCGTCATCAATCCGATCACGCTCAAGGGGCAGATTCACGGCGGCGTCGCCCAGGGCGTGGGCCAGGCGTTGATGGAGCAGGTCGCGTACGACCCGGACTCTGGCCAGCTCCTCACGGCCACCTTCATGGACTACGCGATGCCGCGCGCGGACGATCTGCCGGACATGCACGTGGAGAGCAACCCCGTGCCCACGAAGCTCAACCCGCTCGGCGCGAAGGGCGCGGGCGAAGCCGGCACCGTTGGCGCGCTGCCGGTCGTGATCAACGCCGTCATCGACGCGCTCGCGCCGCTCGGCGTCCGGTCGCTCGAGATGCCGGCGACGCCGGAGCGCGTGTGGCGCGCGATCCAGGAGGCGAGACGCTAGATGGGCGAGCGAGTCGACGACCACGGCATCGACGTCCTGCTTCGCACGGCGCGCACCCAGAACGGCTGGCTGCCGACGCCCGTCAGCGACGACCAGCTCCGCGCGATCTACGACATCCTCAAGATGGGGCCGACGAGCGCCAACACCTGCCCCGCGCGGCTCGTGTTCCTCCGCACGCCCGAAGCGAAGGCGCGCCTCCTCCCGGCGCTGAGCCCGGGGAACGTGGAGAAGACGAAGCAGGCGCCGGTGACGGTCATCATCGGGTACGACACGCGGTTCTTCGAATTCCTGCCCACGAAGCTCTTCGCCCACCGCCCCGAGATGGCGGACAACTACGCGAAGAACCCCGCGTTCGCGGAGATCACCGCGTTCCGCAACGGCACGCTGCAGGGCGCCTACTTCATGATCGCGGCGCGCGCCATCGGGCTCGACGTCGGCGGCATGTCCGGCTTCGACAACGCGAAGGTCGACGCCGAGTTCTTTCCCGACGGGCGCGTGAAGTCGAACTTCCTCTGCAACGTCGGCCACGGCGATCCGAGCAAGGTCATGCAGAAGCTGCCGCGTCTGGACTTCGCGGAGGCCTGCAGATTGATGTGATGGGGGGCTCCGGGCGCCCCCCATGCCCCCCGCCTCCGGGCGGACGTGAAGTCCGCCCTCCGGCGGCTGCCGCCGTCAGCGTTGCTGGCGCCCGCGGAAGTAGCGCCACGTCGGGTCGAGCGAGAACCAGAGCGGCCGCCCCACCAGAAACGGCGCGAGCGCGCGCAAGTGGTCGGCGTGCGTGGGCGAAGCCATGTAGCGCGGCAGATCAACCTGGTCCCGCGTGTCGCAGATGAACACCACGAGACCGGGATCGTCGTCGGTGTGGCCGAGGAGCACCCGGCTCGGCGCCACCGTGTCGATGAGCTGGCGCGCGATCGTCGTCAGGCAGGCCTCGAGGTCCGCCGCCGACGCCGGCGCGCCGCGGAGCAGCGCCGCCATGCCGGACATGACGGGCCGGCCGATGCTCACGAACTCGGAGACCGTCGTGACCCTCAGCGACGCCACGGGTTGATCGGTGTACGCGGTCTCGAGCTCCGCGAATGCCGCGAGCAGCGCGTTCCGGGTGGCGCCGCCCAGCGCGGTCTCGTCGTCGTAGATCGCGCGGCCGAGGAAGTGCCGGCCCTCGAGGTGCTCGCGGTAGAGCGCCGACTCGAGACCTCTCGTGTCGCGCGCGAAGAACTCCTCGTGCGCGCGCACGAGCCCCTGCCGAAGATGCGACTCCATCCCGGCGCGCGCGTGCCAGCTGCGCATCAGGCACGGCATGGCGCGATGCTACTCCAGATGAGGTAGGGCTCGTGGAAAGCGTCCTCGCTCATCGCGGGAGCGTCCTCGCGCACCCGCCGTTCCGCCGGTTCTGGGTCGCGCGCGTGCTGTCCGTCGTCGCCTTCCAGGTCCAGACTGTCGCGATCGGCTGGCAGGTCTACACGCTCACCGGGAGCGCGTTGGCGCTCGGCCTTCTCGGGCTCGCGCAGTTCCTGCCGATGCTCCTGCTCACCCTCCTCGTCGGACACGCCGCCGATCGCTACGACCGGCGCCTCATCATCACCGTGTGCCAGACCATCGAAACTACCAGCGCCGTCGTGCTGGCCGTCGGCGGCCTCACCGGCTGGCTGACGATAGAGCGCGGGCTCGTGATCGTCACGATTGTCGGCGCCGCGCGCGCGTTCGAGGGACCGACGACGAGCGCGCTGATGCCGGACCTCGTTCCGCGCGCGATGCTGCCGCAGGCGAGCGCGTGGCACGCGTCCGCGACGCAGACCGCGCAGATCGTGGGCCCGGCGCTCGGCGGCCTCCTCTACGCGCTGGCGCCGGCCCTGCCGTACGCGACCGCCGCCACGTCGTGGCTCGTTGCCGCGCTCCTCATGGCGACGGTGCGCGACGTCACGCGGCTGCCAGGCGAGCGAGACGCCGAGTCGTTCTTCTCCGGCCTGCTCTTCATCCGCCGCCACCGCGTGCTCCTCGGTGTGCTGTCGCTCGATCTGTTCGCGGTGCTGCTCGGCGGCGTCACCGCCCTCCTGCCGATCTACGCGCGCGACATCCTCGACACGGGGCCCTCGGGTCTCGGCCTGCTGCGGTCGGCGCCGGCCGCCGGCGCGCTCGTCATGTCGGTCGCGCTCGCGCGTCATCCGCTCGAGCGGCGCATCGGCCGTACGCTGTTCGGGGTCATCGTGATCTTCGGCCTCGCGATCATCACGTTCGGCGTGTCGCGGAGCCTCGCGCTCTCGCTCGCCGCGCTCTGCGTGCTCGGCATGGCGGACGTGGTGAGCGTGGTGATCCGCTACTCGCTCGTGCAGCTCTCCACGCCGGACATGATGCGCGGCCGGGTGAGCGCCGCCTTCTCGCTGTTCACCGGGACGTCGAACCAGCTCGGCGAGTTCCGCGCCGGCGTCACCGCCGCACTGCTCGGCGTCGTTCCCGCGGTGCTGATCGGCGGCATCGGCACCATCGTGGTGGCGCTGGTGTGGATGGCCGCGTTCCCGGAGCTGCGGCGCATCCGCGCGTACGACACGTGACGGGCGCGTTTGGTATCGTCCCCGGCATGCATCGGCGCCGCGTCCTCGCGCTCCTCTCCGCCGCCGCGCTGGTGCCCGGGCGGGCGCGCGCCCAGTCCAGCGCACCGCGCGTCGGCTGCGTGAACCTGTCGAACCCTGAGCCGTACTGGACGTTCGTCCGCGAAGGCCTCCGTGACGCCGGCTACGTGGATGGTCAGACGATTCGTCTCGAGTTCCGTTCGGCCGAAGGACGCCCGGACGTGCTCGCGCGCCATGTGGCCGAGCTCGTCGCCGCGCGCGTCGACGTGATGGTCACCGTGCAGACGGCCGTCGCGAAGAGCGCCATGCAGGCGACGGCCGACATCCCGATCGTCTTCGTCGCGGCGAATCCGCTCGAGACGGGGATCGTGACGAGCCTGAGCCGACCGGGTGGCAACGTGACCGGCGTGTCCACGACCGCCCTCGAGCTCACCGCGAAGACGCTGGAGCTGATGCGTGAGATCCTCCCGTCGCTCCGCCGCGTCGCCGCGCTCGTGAACGCGGAAGATCTCGCCTTCAGCAAGCCATTCCTCGACCAGGTCGAGGCCGCCGGGCGCACGCTCGAGCTGGAGATCTTCCCAGCGGTCGTCCACGCCAGGGAGCTCGACGCCGCGTTCGAGCGGATCGTCAAGCAGCGGGCACAGGCGGTGATCGTGCATCCGGCCTTCCCACGCGAGCGCGTTCTCGCCCTCGCGCGCAGGCACCGCGTGCCGGCGATCGCCTCCAACGAGCCGTGGGCACGCGCTGGCGCCTTGATCTCGTACGCCGCCGTGGTGCGCGACTCGTGCCGCAAGGCCGCCGGGTACGTCGACCGCATCCTCAAGGGCGCGAGACCCGGCGATCTTCCGGTCCAGCAGCCAACGGAGTACGAGCTGATCGTCAACCGCAAGGCGGCGCGCGCGCTCGGGATCACGGTGCCACCGGCCGTGCTGTTGCGCGCGGCCCGGGTCATCGATTGAGCGCATGTTAGGCTGACGCGCATGCCCGACTGGACCGCATTCGATCGCACGTTGACCGCGCGCCGGCGCGCGATCGTCGAGAGCTTCGGGGAGCTCGTGCGCCTCGAATCCGTGAGCCAGGAGCCCGCGAAGGTGCGCGCGACCGGCGAGTGGCTCGCGAACGAGCTGCGCGCACGGAAGCTCGACGGGCGTGTGCTCGAGACCGGCGGCAATCCCGCGGTGTTCGGCGAGCGCCGCGTGGCCGGCGCGACGCGCACCGTCCTGCTCTACTGCCACTACGACACCAAGCCGATTCCACTGAACGGCTGGCTGCAGCCGAACCCGATCGAGCCGGTCTTCCGTCGCGGCCTCGCCGAGGACGGCGTGCCCGAGACACCGCTCGGGGCGATCGCGGACGACCAGCTCGGCGACTTCCGGATGTACGCGCGCGGCACGTCGGACGACAAGGGCCCGATCTGGTGCCATCTGCAGGCGCTCGCGATCATGGACGCGATCGGGCTCGCCCCGCGCGTGAACGTGAAGCTGATCTTCGACGGCGAGGAGGAGATCGGCAGCCCGTTCTTCGGCGCGTTCTGCGAGAAGCAGCGGGAGCTGCTTGCGGCGGACGTGTGCCTCATCACCGACGGCCCGAAGCACGCGAGCGGCCGGCCGACGATCGCGGGCGGCGCGCGCGGTGTCGGCTCCGTCACGCTGGAGCTCGAGGCCGCACGGCGCGATCTGCACTCCGGCAACTTCGCGGTCCCGAATCCCGCCTGGAAGCTCAACGGGCTGCTCGCCTCGATGGCGACGCCCGATGGCGTCCCGCTCATCGAAGGCTTCGAGGCGGATGTCGCCCCGCCGACGGCGGCCGAGAAGACGATGATGGCCGCGCTGCCGTTCGATCGCGCGGCGCTCGAGAAGGACGTCGGCGTGAAGGTGCCGGAGGACTTCCTCGACCGCACCATGTTCCATCCGACGCTGACGATCCGCGGGCTGCAGAGCGGCTTCTTCGGCAAGGAAGCCAACACGATCATTCCGCACAAGGCGACGGTCCTGCTCGAGGTGCGGATGGTGAAGAACATGCGCTGGGAGAAGATCGTCGCGCGCGTGCTCGACCACATCCGCGGCCAGGGCTTCACGGTGATCGACGATCCGAAGGCGCCCCTGCCCGACGAGCTGCGCGGCAAGGCCGTGCGCGTGATCTCGAAGAGCGGCTACGACCCCGCGAAGACGTCGCTCGAGCTGCCGGTGAGCCGCGAGATCATCGCGACCATCGAGCGCGCGCACGCGGGCGAGCCCGCCGTCCTGATGCCGACGCTCGGCGGCAGCGTGCCGATCTTCGCGTTCACCGATATCTTGAAATTGCCGACGCTCATCGTTCCCTACGCGAACGCCAACAACCGCCAGCACAGTCCCAACGAGCACCTGCGCCTCGACCACCTCTTCCAGGGTGTCAGGACGACGGCGCAGCTGCTGCAGGATCTCGGAGGCTCATGATGCGCGTGCCGTCGAAGCACATCCACGAGCAGCTCGCGACCGTCTTCCGCGCGTGGGGCATGTCCAACGCGCACGCCGAGACCACCGCGCAGATGATGGTGGAGACCGACCTCCGCGGCGTCGACTCGCACGGGATCTCGATGCTCCCCACGTACGATCAGGAGTTCCGCGCGGGCCGCCTGAACATGAAGCCGGTCTACACGACCGTGCGCGAGACCGTGGCCACCGCGCTGATCGATGCCGACGCGTCGCTCGGCCATCCGGTGTCCGTGTACGGAATGAACCTCGCCGTCGACAAGTGTCTGCAGGCGGGCGTCGGGATCGTCACCGTGTTCAACTCGCACCACTTCGGCGCCGCCGGCTGTTACTCGCGGATCGCCGCGGATCGCGGGGTGATCGGCATGGTGACCGCCTCCACGCGCGGCGTGACGATGGTGCCGACCTTCGCCGCCGAGCCCGTGCTCGGCACGAATCCCCTCGCCTTCGCAGCGCCGGCGAAACGCAACGAGCCGTTCCAGCTCGACATGGCGACGACCACGGTCGCCGCCGGCAAGGTGAAGGTCTACAAGCTCAATCACAAGCCGCTGCCGCCCGGCTGGGTCGTGGACGAGGACGGCAAGACCGTGACCGACGAGACGCAGGCGTTCGGCTACGTCTTCGACAAGAAGGATGGCGGCATCACGCCGCTCGGCGGCACGCGGGATGCCGGCAGCCACAAGGGCTACGGGCTCGCGATGATGGTTCACATCCTCGGTGGCGCGCTCTCGGGCGCGTCGTTCTCGCCGATCCGCAACCGGACGCAGAAGCCGCCCGACCCGCACAACATCGGCCACTTCTTCATGGCGATCGATCCCAAGGCGTTCAGGGAGCCGGGCGCCTTCGAGAACGACCTCGACCAGGTGATCGACATCCTGCACGGCGCCAAGCGCGCCGATCCGAATCAGCCGGTGCTCGTCGCCGGCGATCCCGAGATGCTCACGAAAGCGGAACGCCTCGAGCAGGGCGTGCCGGTCCCCGACGATCTGATGGCGCAGCTGCGCGCGGTCGCGGATCGCGCGCAGGTGCCGTTCGTGCTCGCGTAGAAAGGGGTTTGACGCATGAAGCTCTACGATCCCACCGCCGAGCCGCGCGCGATCACCGCGCAGCTCGCGCCGCGCCTCGCCACCCTGCAGGGCAAGCGCGTCGCCATCCTCGACAACGGCAAGGCGAACGCGGGCACGCTGATGCTCGCGGTCGCGAAGATCCTCAAGGAACGCTACGGCGTCACGGACGTCGTCAAGCGCGAGAAGCCCGTCGCCGGGCCACCGAAGCCCGAGGTGCTCGACGCCCTCGCGCAGTGCGACTTCGCGCTGGTCGGGAGCGCGGACTGAGGGTCCTGCACGTCGTGGAGTATCCACGGCTCGATCATGCTGGAGCAGCGCGGCGTTCCGACGGCGACCATGGGGACGTTCGAGTTCGAGCAGCTCGCGAAGCTGGAGGCGAAGAACCGCGGCATCGAGGCGCTGCCGCTGGCGCTCATTCCGCATCCGCTCGGCGGCATCCACGACGATGAAGTGGTTCGCAAGGCGGACCTCGCGCTCGAAGCGGTCCTGAAGGCGGTGCTCACATCATGAGCGACACGCTCGGTCCCGCCGCGGCGACGTTCGAGTTCCGCGGCGGGTACGAGGACGTCGACGCGCACTACCAGGAGCGCGGGTGGACGGACGGATTACCGATCGTCCCGCCGACCGAGGAGCGCGTGCAGGCGTTCCTCCGGTGGACGGATCGCGATCCGCGCGAGATCGTCGGCGTGCTGCCGCCGCGGCAGGGCGAAGCGACGATAGAAAAGCTCGCGGTCAACGCGGTGATGGCCGGCTGCAAGCCGGAGTACCTCCCGGTCGTCATCACCGCCATCGAGGCGCTGGCCGATCCCGTGTTCAATCTCGACTCGGTGCAAGCGACCACGCACCCGGTGGCGCCGCTCATCGTCGTGAACGGCCCCATCGCGCGCGAGCTCGAGATCAACGCCGGCGAAAACGCGTTCGGCCAGGGCTTCCGCGCGAACGTCACCATCGGGCGCGCGGTGCGCCTCGTGCTGATGAACGTCGGCGGCGGGCTGCCGGGCGTCGGCGACCGCGCGACGCAGGGCAGCCCGGCGAAGCTCGCGTACTGCGTGGCGGAGAACGAGGCGGAGAGCCCGTGGGAGCCGCTGCACGTCGAGGCCGGGCTGCCGGCGGACGCGAGCACGGTCACCACGTTCGGCTGCGAAGGCCCGCACAACATCCAGGATCACCACAGCAACACGGCGCGGGGGATCCTGCTGACCGTGGCCGGTGCGATGGGTCAGGCCGGAAGCAACAACCTGCTCGCGCGGGGGTGGCCGCTCCTCTCCTTCGGGCCGGAGCACGCCGCAACGGTCGCGAAGGAAGGCTTCACCAAGGCACAGGTGAAGGAGTTCCTCTTCGAGCACGCGCGGTATCCGCTGGCGAAGCTGGGGCGCGAGTACCAGCACGCGCAGCTCGCACGCCACGACGTCCCCGATCGTCCGGACACGATGGTGCCGATCGTGCGCAAGGCCGAGGACATCAGCATCATCGTCGCCGGCGGCGCCGGCAAGCACTCGTGCTGGCAGCCGACGTTCGGAGACGGCACGCGCCCCACCCGACGGGTGATCGCGCGTCGCGACGGTACGCCGATCCGCCGGGTGACCGACCTCAGGCGCTCGTCAGCGTGACGTCTTCCGCGACGTCTCGTACACCTCGATCGCCTTCTTGAGATCGCGATACTCCTCGCACGAGAAGAAGCAGAGCTTGTCGAGCCTGGCGGGGTGCTCCTTCGCCTTCGGCAGGTCGTTGAGCATCAGGTACGCCTCGCCGATGTACTCGTGCGCGCCCCGATGCTTCGGGTCGAGCGCCAGCGCTTTCTGATAGATGGGGATCGACGCGGCCGGGTCGCCGTTCTTTCGGACGGCGTAGCCGAGCCAGTTGTACGCGTTCGCGTTGCTGCCGTCGCGCTTCACGACGCCTTCGAGCAGCGGGATCGCGGCGGCGAACTGCTTGGCCTCGATCGCCTTCACGGCTTTCGCATAGTCGGGATCCTCGGGCTTGCCGGACGGCACGCCGCCGCGCTCGGACGACGGCGGGTCGCCGGCCGCCGGTGCGTGCGACGCGAGGACAGCCGCCGTGATCCCGAGGGCCAGAACGATTGCCAGCGTTCGCAGCGCCGTCTTCATCGGGGCCTCCCGTGCCGACCATCATGACGCACGCCGTCGTGGGCGTAACGCTGGGAACCCTGGCGCCGTTCCCGCGGCGCCGGCTCTTCTGGGTAGCGTCGGCCGTCATACCGATGGTGCCCGACTTCGACGTCATCGGCTTGCCGCTCGGCGTGCCGTTCCTTTCGATGTGGGGCCACCGTGGCATCAGCCACTCGCTCTTCGGCGCGCTCGTGCTGGGCCTCGGCGCCGCGGGACTCGCCGCGCGCGTGCTCGGAGCGCGACGGCTTCCACTGACGCTCTACTTCGCGGCGATCACGGCCACGCACGGCGTGCTCGACGCGTTGACCACCGGCGGCCCGGGCGTCGCGTTCTTCGCGCCCTTCGACGACACGCGGTACTTCTTCCCCTGGCGGCCGATCCCCGTGTCGCCGCTTCCGAGACACTTCTTCACGGCGTGGGGCTGGTACGTCGTGCGCTCCGAGATGGCGCTCGTCTGGGTGCCGTCGCTCGCGATCGCGCTGATCGGACTCAGGCGCCGCCGCGCGTGACGTCGATCGTGGCGCCGGTGCGCCACGGCTCGACGAGGATCTTCGCGTGACGCTCCGGTGACGCGAGCGCGTCGAACGCGGCCGCCACTCCGTCGACTCCCACCTTGCCGGTGACGAGCGGCGCCGCCGGCAGCGCGCCCTCGGCGATGTGGCGCAGCGTCGCCGCGAACTCGGCGGCGTCGTAGCCGAGGACGAACTGCAGGCTCAGCTCCTTGCTGATGCCGCGCAGCGGGTGAATGGTGTCGGGCTCCATGCACACGCCGACGATGACGACCCGCGTGCCGCGCGACGCGCCGGCCATGATCCGGTCGATGACACCCGGCACGCCGACGCATTCGAAGACCACGGTCGCCTCGCGCCAGCGCGCGGTCGGCACCTCGGGCGCCGGATCGATCACCTCGTCGGCCCCGAGCGCGGCCGCGAGCTCGCGCCGGCGCGGCGAGAAATCGGCGGCGACGATCGGCCGCACGTCCTGCAGGCGCAGCGCCGCGATCACCGCGAGGCCGACGGGCCCGCAGCCGACGACGAGCGCCTTGTCGCCGGACGCGAGCCGCGCCTTGTTGACGGCGTGCAGCCCGACCGCCATCGGCTCGGTGAGCGCGGCGCGCTCCGTCGCGAGCCCGTTCGGCACCTCGAGCAGCAAGGCCTCGGTCAGCCGCATGTATTCGGCGTAGCCCCCGGGGTGATCGTTCGAGTAGCCGATCGTCTGCCGCCCTTCGGGGCGCTGGAGCATCGGCATCGAGCAGACGCGCGTCCCCGTCTTCAGACGCCGCTCCGTGCGCGGTCCGTGGTCGACGATCTCCGCGCAGAATTCGTGGCCCATGACGATGTCGCGGCCGAGATCGGCGATGCGGGTCCCGTCGGGGCGGAGGTAGTTCTCGAAGAACCGCTCGGCGTGCTTCAGCGCGTGGAGGTCGGAGCCGCAGATTCCGCACGCGAGGGTCTTCACCAGGACCTCGCCCGGCCCCGGCTCGGGCGCCGGCATGTCGGCGACGACCAGCCGCCGGTCGCGGACGACGGCGGCTCTCATGCGCGTCTCCCGGGTGAGGATTTGATCTCCACTTCGACGAAGACGATCTCACGCGCCGTCTCGTTTCGCACGTCGTGCTCGACGCCGGCCTTGCGAAAGTACGACCGGCCCGCGGTGAGCGGCGCCTCGCTGCGCCCCGCGGCGGCCACGATCGTCAACACGCCTGTCGTCATCGGCACCACGACGTAATCGTACTCGTGGCGATGGTGACCGGTCGCGCTCCCGGGTGGAAGACGCCACTCGGTCACGCGCGCCTCGGGCGTGTCGCTCTGAACTGTCGGAACGGCGTCTGCCATGGGACCTCCGCGAGGAACAGTGAGGGCGTAGTATCGCCTCGGACTGCCGTGATACGCCATCGCCTCGTCCGGGCTGCGCTCTTCTCGATCATCGCCGTCGCCCTCGTCGGCAGGGTCGCGGCCCAGCCGGCGACGACGGACGACGCCGAGCGCGAGCGGCGGTTCGTGGAAGCGCTGCGCCGCGACGATCCCGCGGCGGCCGACCGTTACCTCTCCTTGCGCGATGCCCGCGCGCACGCGCTCGCCGAACTGCGGCGCGTGGAGGAGCAGTACAACAGAGCGGGCCCCGAGCTCCGCGGGCTCTTCGTGCGCTCGCTGGTGCAGGCGCGGAAGCACTACGCGGAGACCTCGCTGGCGCTGCTCGACTTCCACGACGCACGGGACCGCGACCTGATCGCGCGGTATCAGGAGGAGATCGGCAAGATCAACGCGGTGCTCGACGCGCGGCGCACGTCGCGCGAGGAGCTCGAGAAGCTGCGCGCGCCCTAGAAGTACTCGAACGACGCCGGCTGGCTCTCCATCCTCAGACGCAAACCCGCCATGAAGACGAGGTAGGGATGGGCGCCGAGCGCGATGAGCCGGTCGCGCTCGAACGCGCGCAGCGCTTCGCGCGTCTCCGCGTCGAGCCCCGCTTCCTCCATCGCCGCCTCGCGATCCGCCGCGTACCGCGCGACGAAGGCCGGGTCCGACTTCAGCAGGAAGAGACACCGGTTGAGCGGATACGCCTTCGCGGGCGGGAAGAAGTAGTGCTCGTTCATACGGGCCACACGACCATGGCGTTGCCGTGGTGCCAGGACGGCTCGTAGCACAGCACCTCGGCGCGCGCGTCGCCGACCGCGCCCAGCAGCGTGATCCACGTGCGGAGCTCGACATTGCCGGCCTTGTCGAGCTCCTCGCCGGTGAGGCGCGCGGTCTCGGCCCCGCGCCCGGCGGTGAGCGTGGCGAGCATCTGCCGGTCCCAGTCGAAGTCCGGCGACGCGTAGCGATCGGTGCCCGGGTAGTGCGACATGCCGCCCGAGGCCATCAGCGCGACCCGCTCCGGCCGCGCGTCGAGGATCTCGCGCAGCGCGCGCCCCCACGCGTAGCAGCGGCGCGGCGTCGGCTGCGGCGGCAGGTAGACGTTCACGTACAGCGGCACGATCGGCACACGGGGCTGGGGCATGGTGAAGTGCAGCGGCACGTAGAACGCGTAGTCCAGCTTCAGATCCTGGCTGTACGTGAGGTCGAACTCGCGCTCGATCCCCTGCTCCAGGATCGCCCGCGCGAGCGACTCGTGCACGGGCAGCGTGTAGGCGTAGCGGCCGAACGTTCCGGACACGCTCGTGCCCGCGAAGACCGCGAACGAGGGCACGGCGTTCAGGAAGAACCCCTCGACGTGGTCGCCGCCGATCACGCAGATGACGTCGGCCCGCGCCTCCGTGAGCAGGCGCTTCACCTTCGCGTACGCCGCGTGCACGCGCAGGACGAGCTCGCGATCTTCGGTCTCGGGGCGGATCAGGAGCTGGGGCGTGTGCGGGCAGGCGACGGCGGCGACGACGGGCATCAGCAATACCGGCGCGTGAGGCTCTCCGCGTACGCTTCGAGCCTCCGGTGCATCTCGCGCATCGCGGCTTCCGCCGCGCGACGGTCGTCCGCGGTGCGCAGGTGCTGGAGGATCGCCCCCTTCGTCTCGCCGGCCTCTTCCTGCTCGACGAGCTCGTGCACCGTGTAGTTCATCGCGCCCCACTCGGGCCTGGCACCGTAGTGCTGCACGAGCGCCTTGCCGACCGTGCGCGCGATCTCGACGACCTCCTCTTCGAGCAACGCGGTCGCGCAGAGCGAGGCGGACCACGGCACCTCGTGCGCGAGCCGTCCGAAGAAGTCGACGATCGCCTGCATCTCCGGCACGATCCGCAGCCGGTCGTACTCCTCGCGCCCGTAGCCGAGGTCGTCGCCGATGCGGCGGTAGAGCTCGTCGTGATCCGGCGTGCCGCCGACCGTGCCCTGGAAGTAGCCGAGGTCTTCCACGAGGAGATGGCGCGCGCAGTCCTTGCGGACGTCGAGGTCGTCGCAGCGCGCGTGAATGCCGCTGAAGATCCGCGGGAACCAGGCGATGAGGAAATACCACTGGCCGATGTGGCCCCACACCTGGTCTTTCGTCAGGGTCCCGGACGCGAAGCGCTTGAAGTACTCGGACTGGCGGAACGGACTCTGCACGAGCAGCTGCTGCGTCAGCGCTTCGTGCCACTCCGCGTTCGTCATCGCGTCGCGATTATACTCTCGCCATGCATCCACTCTCCGTCGGCCGCATCAGAGTCTCCGCGATCGTCGAGCGTGCGGGGCCCACACCGCTCGCGTGGCTCTTCCCGTCGGTCACGCCCGAGATGCTCGAGCGGCATCGCGACTGGCTCGCACCGCACTTCCTGGACGCGAAGGGGCGCCTGCTCCAGAGCATCCAGGCGTTCGTGATCGAGACGCCGGGGCTGCGCGCGATCGTCGACACGTGCGTCGGCAACGACAAGGACCGCGGCGGGCGGGCGCCGTTCCACATGATGCGCACGAGCTTCCTGGAGGATCTGACCGCTGCCGGCTATCCACCGGAGTCGATCGACGTCGTGATCTGCACGCACCTGCACGTCGACCACGTCGGCTGGAACACGCGGCTCGACAACGGGAAGTGGGTCCCGACGTTTCCGCGCGCGCGGCACCTCTTCGCGCGGCGCGAGTGGGAGCACTGGTCGAGCGAGAACGACGACGACACGAAGCGCATCATGGCCGACAGCGCGCAGCCGGTCCTCGACGCCGGGCTCGCGCAGCTCGTGGAGATGGATCATCGGATCTCGAGTGAGCTGTGGCTCGAGCCGACACCGGGGCACACGCCCGGGCACGTCAGCGTACGGCTCGCGTCCGAGGGCGCCGACGCGGTGATCACCGGCGACCTGATGCATCACCCCGTGCAGATGGCGGAGCCGTGGGTGACGCCGTTCGACTCCGACGTCGACCACGCGCACAAGACCCGCCGCGAGTTCTGCGAGCGCTACGCCGACGGGCCCGTCACCGTGCTCGGCACGCACTTCCACCATCCGACGGCCGGCCGCATCGTCCGCCACGGCAAGGGGAACGCGGACGTTCCCGCCGCCTGGCGGTTCCGCGTGGACGCGTAACGCGCGTGGAGCTCAAGGGTCGTGCGGCGCTCGTCACCGGAGGCTCCGGCAGTCTCGGCAGCGCGATCAGCCGGGCGCTCGCCGAGGCGGGCTGCGACGTCGCCGTCGGCTACGTCGGGAACCGCGACGGCGCTGCCGAGACCGTCGGCGCCGTGGAAAAAGCCGGGCGGAAGGCGTGCCGCGTCCAGGTCGACCAGACCCAGCCCGCGATGATCGAGCCGTCCGTCGAGCGCGTCGTCCGCGAGCTCGGCCGTCTCGACATCCTCGTCAACAACGCCGCGTGGAACATCGGCGTCCCGTTCCCCGACCTCGACGGCCTGACCACGGAGATCTGGGACCGGATGATGGCCACGAACGTCCGCGGCCCGTTCGAGCTCGCGCGCGCCGCCGTCCCGCACATGCGCGCGCAGGGCGCCGGCCGCATCGTCAACATCGCCTCGGTGTCGGGCCTGAAGCCGGGCGGCAGCTCGATCGCCTACGCGTCGAGCAAGGCGGCGCTGATCCACCTCACGCGCTGTCTCGCCCTCACGCTCGCGCCGGCGATCACGGTGAACTGCGTCGCGCCGGGTCTCGTGGAAGGCACGCGGATGGCGCTGCGCATCCCGGTCGAGGCCGCCGACCGCGTGCGCCGCGAAGCGGTCCTCCAGCGCGGATCCGACGCCACCGACATCGCGAGCCAGGTGGTGACGTTCTGCCGCGCGGACAGCGTGACCGGCCAGGTCGCGGTCATCGACGCCGGCTACTTCTTCCACTGATGCGGCTGCTGCCGCAGCTCTTCGAGAACAACCGCCGCTGGGCGGCGGAGATGGCCGGCCGCGATCCCGGGTTCTTCCGCCGCCTCGCGCTCCAGCAGGCGCCGCAGTACCTCTGGATCGGCTGCTCCGACAGCCGCGTGCCCGCCAACGAGATCGTCGGCCTCCTCCCGGGCGAGCTCTTCGTCCATCGCAACGTGGCCAACGTCGTCGTCCACACCGACCTCAACTGCCTGTCGGTGATCCAGTTCGCGGTGGACGTCCTGAAGGTGCGCGACGTCATCGTGTGCGGCCACTACGGCTGCGGCGGCGTGCTGGCGGCGCTGCGTGACGAGCGCCTCGGCCTCATCGACAACTGGCTGCGTCACGTGCAGGACGTGCGAGCCAGGCATCGTGAGACGCTCGCCGCGTTGCCCGACGACGCGCAGCCGGGCCGGCTCTGCGAGCTGAACGTGGTCGAGCAGGTCGTGAACGTCACGCAGACGACGATCGTGCGTGACGCGTGGGCGCGCGGCCAGTCCCTCGCGATCCACGGCTGGATCTACGACGTGGGGGACGGCCTCCTGCGCGACCTCGGCCTCACGGTCACCTCGCCGCCGGGTAGAGGGAACTAGCGGCGCAGCTCGAGGAAGTACTGGTGCGGCAGGACCGCGCGGTCGGCGACGAGGCGAAGACCGGCGCGGCGCGCGTCGCGCAGGAACTTCGTGCGGGGCACGCGGCGCTTCGGCGGCGGCCCCTTCTCCGTCCGCTCGTCCCAGTCCACGTTGATCACGCGCGCGCCGCGCGGCAGGCGCGAAGCGAGGCGGCGCAGGAACGCCACACGGCCGTGCATGTGGTGGTAGGCGTTGATGATGATCGCGACACCGCAGCGGCCCTGCGGCAGCATCGGGTCGTCGTCGCGGCTCAGCACGGGTGTGACGTTACGGACGCCCGCCTGCTTGAGGCGCTGGCGGAGGACATCGAGCACGGCGGCCTCGGGATCCACCGCGTACACGTGGCCCGACGGCCCGACGGCGCGCGCGAGCCGCGGCGTGAAGTAACCCGGGCCGGAGCCCACCTCCGCGACGACCTGCCCGCGACGCAGGCGCAGCGCGCGGACGAGCGCGGCCGGCTTCTGCCACTCCGCGCGCCTCGGATTGAGCTGGCGCTTGAGCGCGCCCTTCAGCTCTTCGGGCGTCACTGTTTCGCGCGGACCTTCACGCCCGCCCAGGCTTCGTAGAGCTTCGTCACCGCGGCCATGTCCTCGCCCCCCAGACCGGCCGCCCGCGCGGCCTCGTAGACCTGCTTCACCGCGCCCGCCGCGAGCATCGGCACGCCGAGCTGCGCCGCCATGTCGAGCGCGAGGCCGATGTCCTTGCGCGAGAGGTTGATGCTGAAGTACGGCGCGAAGTCGTCGGCGAGCACGTTCGGAAAGCGCTTGTTGAAGTGATGCGAGCGGCCGCCGCTGTCCTTCAGCATGTCGTAGAGCGCCTGCGGCGCGATGCCGGCCTTCACCCCGAGCACCATCGCCTCGGCCGCGACCACCACGTTGCAGACCGACATCACGTTGTTGACGAGCTTCACGATCAGTCCGGTGCCGAGCGGGCCGACGTGATTGATCGTGGGGCCGAGCGCTTCGATGACCGGACGCGCGCGCTCGAGCACGCTCGCCTCGCCGCCGATGAGGAAGAGCAGCTTGCCCGACCCCGCGTCGGCGGGGCCGCCGCTCACCGGCGCGTCGAGACACTCGACGCCATGCTTCGCGGCTGCCGCCGCGACCTCACGCCACGTCGCCGGATCGATCGTGCTGAGGTCGATCAGGATCATCCCCTCCCGCACGCGCGTGAGCACGCCGTCGGGGCCGAGGTACGACTTCCGGATCGCGGCCGGATCGGGAACGCTCGAGAGCACGAAGTCCGCGCCGTCGGCCGCCGCGGCCGGCGACTCGACGATCTTCACGCCCGCGTCGCCGGAGCGTTTGGCGTTCGTGGCCGAAGGATCGTAGCCCGTGACCGTGAAGCCGAGGCTCGCCAGCCGCCGGGCCATGTTGCCGCCCATGGCGCCGAGTCCGATGAATCCGATGCGGCCGGAGGCCATCAGATCCCCTTTGAACCTTGACCGCCCATGGCGGTCAAATGTGGAGCGCTTCCGCGAACCGGCGGAAGCACTCGAGGTGATCGCCGTACTTCCGGTGGCCGGCAGTGTGCTTGGCCTGCGCGAGCAAGAGCCGGTCGCGATCGTGCGCCTGCGTCTTGGCGTAGTCCTCCAGCAGCCCCATCGCGAGCTCCTGGTTGTGCGGATCGTTGCCGACTTCGGCGCCGGCGCTCGCGAGCGTCTGAACGAGCGGCGCGCGGTCGTGCCCCGCCGCCAGGTACGTCGCGGTGAGCGCCACGGCCTCGTCCGGCTTGAGCGCGAGCAGCACTTTCTCGAGCTCGGTCAAGAGCTGCGACGCGGACCACTTCGCGGCGCCGGGCGGCGCCGTGAAGGTGCGCCGGCCGTGGTTGTTCGGCGTGTCGCGCTGATGCTCGGCCGCGTGCTGGATGAACGACGCGGCGACGAACAGGAGCTTCAGCCGGTGCGGGTGCCGGAAGGTGTCGTAGAACCAGGCGAGCGTGTTGCAGTACTCGTAGCCGTGCTGCGACATCGAGTAGTTGTTGGTGTCGCCGGTCTCGAGGATGACCTGCGCGGAGGCGACCTGGATGGCGTCGAGGATGCGCCGCGGCGAGCCCCCGCCCTTCAGCAGCGCCACGATCGACTCGATCACGTTGATCTCGCGCCCGCGCGTGATCACTTCGACGAGCATCGCCTCTTCGGCCGGCGTGAGGAGACGCTCCTGCGTCAGCAGCTCCGCGTCGCGGCCGTCGAGCAGGTTCTGGACGACGTTGCAGCCCATCTCGTACGTCGAGTACCAGCGCGGGCCCACGGCGAGGTCGGGCACGCCCGCGTAGAGCACACTGTGCGCGCTCGGGTGGTCCCAGCCGAGCGCGTCCCCGAGGTCGATCATCGCGCGCGCGCGATACGACTTGTGCCCGGTCGTGTAGGAGCGGTTGTGGAGCATGCGGTCCTGCACGTCGATGAGCCCGGCGAACGCGAGGTGCGCGAGCACGTCGGTCCGGTGCTCCGGCTCCTCCATCAGCCCGAGGAACACGCGGTACTCCTTCAGGACTTCGCCGCGCTGCACGAGCGTGAGCCAGTAGTTCAGCCGCTCGCGGATCGGCCCCTCGGTGCGCTCCGGCCGCTGATCCGGCCAGTGGACCTCGGGCCTCGGCGGCTCCTGGTTCACGGCGATGTCGTAGAGCCGCGTGTAGTGCCCCGGCGCCTTGCCGAGGAGCTGGTTCCACGGATCGAGGCCCGTCGGCATGTACCACACCGTCTGCGCCATCGGCAGCCAGCGCAGCTCCGGCCGCACCGCGCGCATCAGCGGCAGCCCGACGCGCTCGCTCAGCAGGCAGTGATCGTTGTTCACGAACTTCACCACGCCGTCGTCGAGGCGCTGGTGATACGGCACGTTCGTGTACGGCGCGTGGATGCGGATGGTCTCGGCGAGCACCTCGGTCACCGGCCGGTCCTGCTTGATGAGGCTGTAGAGCACGTCGCTCGCGCCCTTCTGGTCGCGCGCGATGATGCGCTCGTCGAGACGGGCGTACTCCGGAACTGTCGCCATCAGTATTCTCCCAGCAGGCGATCGACCATGGCCTTGGCCGACCGCCAGTCGTACGCGCGATACATGCGCCGGTTCACCACCGGCTGCGCCGCAGAATAGAACATTTCGTACTGGAGCTGGCGGCCGCCGTACTCGCTGCCGATGAAGTCCCAGATCAGCTTGAGCAGCTTGACGCGGTCGCGCGCGCCGCTCGCCGCCGACTGGTAGTAGCGCTCGGTGACCGGGCCCGTCTCCGACGAGAGGAAGCTGGCCTCCGACGACGGCATGTTCTGGAACGCGCCGCCCGCGAGCTCGCGCACCGTGCGGTAGAGGTCGACGATGATGCGCCGCTGCAGGCTCATCCCCGCGTAGACGTATTGCGGATGCGGCCGCGCGTAGCCCTCGCTGATCAGCGGGTGACGCTCGGCCGCTTTCGTGAGCCCGTCGAAGGCCGCGCAGAACGCCGCGATGTCGCCGCCGAGGGTCGCCTGCGTCACGGGATCGCCGTCGCCGCCCTGCACCTCCGCCAGCTTCGCCGCGAGCCCGGCGAGGAGCTCGAGCTTCACGCCGAACCGGACGAGCGACTGGAAGTTCGCGGTGACGTGCGCGGGCGACTCGTGGAACTGCGCGGTGACGAGCTCGACGTTCTTGTAGACGAACACGTGCTCCCACGGCACGACGACGTCGTCGAACACCACCGTGGTGTCCACTTCGTCGTACCGCGCGGAGAGCGGATAGTCGTAGACGCTGGTCGCGAGCGTCGCGTACGGCCGGCGCGGCAGCAGGCGCAGCCCGGGCGCGTTCACGGGCATCACCAGCGAGATCGCGTAGTCGGTGTCGCCCGGCGCGAGCGGCGTGATGTAGCTGACGTAGAGCCAGTCCGCCATCGTCACCGACGTCGCGATGGCGTGGGCGCCTCGAATCACGATCCCCGCGTCGGTGTCCTTCACGACGCCGGGGTGGATGAAGGGCTCGCGATGCCTGTGCGCGGGCGTCCCGCGATCGACCTGCGGCGGCACGATCGCGTACGCGACGTAGAGGTCTTCGTCGCGCGCCTTCTCGTAGAACCGGACCACGTTGTCGCCGAACCGGCGGTCCGCGCGGTCGAAGAGCTGGCGCCAGCCGGCGAACGCCGTGAGCACCGACGCGACGTGATCGGGCGTGCGGCCCATCAGCCCGTAGGAGCCTTCGGCCCAGAAGCGATGCACGGCCCGGCGGCGCCCGAGGTCCTCGGCGGAGCGCGGGATGAGCCACATCGCGCCGATCGTGCGCCCCGTCGCGGGATCGAGGCAGGTCGTGACGTCACGCGCGTGTCGAGCGGCGTCGTAGCGCTCGGCGATGCGGCGCAGCGACTCGGCGAAGGCCGGATGCGTGGTGACGTCGTCGACGCGCTTGCCGTCGAGGAAGATCGCGCGGCCGTCGCGCAAGCTTGCGAAATAGTCCGCTCCCCCACGCATGACGGGCTGAGTATACTTCGGTGGCCCCACATGGCCCACGCGAGACGCCCGCCGCTCGTCGTCGTGTTCGTCGCGGTCCTGATCGTGGCGCTCGGCCAGACCGCCGGCGCGGTGATGTCGCAGGCGGGACCACTGGTGTCCGGCTACGCGCGCGCGCGCATCGCCGCGAACCCGGCCGCGCACGGCTTCGCGGGCGCGCGCGAGTACGACGACGAGGTCATCGCGAACACCGTCTTCACGACCGAAGCCGGGCTCTCGTTCCTTCACACCCATGCCGAAGGGATGGGGCCCGTGATCCTCCTCGCCGCCACGCTCGTCGCGACGGCCGTGCCCCGGCGCCGGCTGCGCGGGGGGCTGTACGCGCTGCTCGTCGCCGGCGCGTGCTTCCCTCTCGGTTTCCTCGCCTACGCGCTCGCCGTCCCCGAAATCGGACGCGACGCCGGCATCGCGCTCGCCGAGCGCTTCGTGCTGATGCCGCTCGGCACCACGGTGCTCGTGGCGCTCCTCGCGCTCGCGGTGCTGCTGCGCCGTCCGCCCGCGACATGAACGCCCGGCCCGAGGGGTTTGGGGTCCTCCGTGGTGGGGCCCCACCTTCAACGGATTCGTGGCGCCTGCCGCCCCTCTGGGTGCTGCTGGTCGGCGTCCTCGCGATCGCCGCCGCCGAAGCCGGCGGCGGCGCGATGGCGCAGTTCAAGGTGGAGCTGGCCCGCTGGGCGCGCGGCGTGAACCCGGCGCACGCGGACACGGTGTGAGGTGAGCCATGGCAACGCGCGGACCCCGGTCGCTGGCGAAGTGGCAACGTGACGCGGTTCGGCGCATGGTCGCCGTCCGCAAGGATTCGCTCGCCTTCCTGAAGCGGCTGCCCGAGGACGCGATCCTTCGTCCGCGCACGCAGGATCAATGGTCCGTGAAGGACGTGCTCGGACACCTGATGAGCTGCGACGAGGAGACGACGCGGCGCTTCAAGCTCATCGCGCGCGGCCAGGCCGACCGCATCGCCTGGTTCGAGAGCATGACGCACGCGAACCGCTTCAACGCGCGGACGGTCGCCGCCGCGCGGCGGCTCAGTCTGCGCGCCGTGCGCCGACGGATGGCGCGCGCGCACGCTGACTTGATCAAGAGCTTCAAGAAGCTGCCGCCGGAATCGCTGAACGATCCGTCGCACGACTATCCGGTGATCAGCTGGCTTCCGGCGCCCGGCTGGAATCACGAGCGCGAGCACGTGGGCGAGATCAAGGCATGGTGGCGCGGCCATCGATCGCGGCGGTCTCGTCCGGTGTTCTGACGAAGACTCAGCCGCGCGCGCGGCGGATGAGCTCCCAGAGTCGCGGGCGCGTCATCGGCAGCTCGGTGATCCCGATCCCGAGCGGGCGGAGCGCATCGCTCACCGCGTTCGCGAGCACCGCCGGGATCGTCATCGAGCTCGACTCGCCGAGGCCCTTCGAGCCGAGCGGCGTGAGCGGCGACGGCGACTCGAGGTGCGCGATCTCGATCGGCGGCGCGTCCTCCGCGGTCGGGATCGCGTAGTCCATGAAGGTCGCGCTCACGCACTGGCCGGCCTCGTCGTAGCGCAGCTCCTCGCAGAGCGCGCCGCCCAGGCCGTGCAGCGCGCCGCCGTGGATCTGCCCCTCCGCGATCAGCGGGTTGATGACCCTGCCCGCGTCGTGCACCGAGACGTAACGAAGGATCGTGATCGCCGCCGTCTCGGGATCGATCTCGACCGCCATGATCTCGGCGATGAACCCGTACGTGTTCGACGAGTTGACGCGGTCCTCGAGGTCGACGGGTTGCGCGCCCTCGAAGCCGAACACCGCCGTCGCGTGCAAACCCGGCTCCATCCCGGCGGGGAACGACGTCGCGTTCCAGTGGGCGCGGCCGGCGAGATCCTTCACGGTGTAGCTCGGTCCTCGCCCCTCGCGCAGGCGGACCGCGCCGTCGTCGAAGTGCAAGCGCTCGGCGGGCACGTCCATCAGGTGGGCGGCGTAGTCCACCAGCTTCGTCTTGAGCTTCCGCGCGGCCAGCACCACCGCGCTCGTGCCCATCGCGCCGAAGCGGCTCGAGTAGGAGCCCGACGAGATCGACCACAGGCTCCGGAACGTGTCCATCTCGTCCACGACGGTCACGTCGTCGGGGCTCATGCCGAGCTCGTCGGCGACGATCTGCGCGGCGACCGTCTGATGGCCCTGGCCCTGCGGCGCGGTCGCCAGCACGGCCGTCACACGCCCCATCGGGTCCACGCGAACGGTCGCGGTCTCCGTCGTCCCGGATTTCGGCAGGTACTCAGGCTTCGCGCGGAACTGCGGGTCGAGCGCCGTCGCGACGTATCCCATGTTCGACACCGACGGATCGACGGCGAGCGCGACACCGATGCCGACGTAGCGTCCGCCCGCGCGCGCCGCCGCCTGGTCGCGGCGGAGCTCGTCATATCGCGCGATCTCCACCGCACGGTCGAGCACCGCCGCGTAGTCACCACTGTCGTAGAGCCCGCCCGTCGGTGTGCGGTACGGAAACGCCTCACGCGGGATCAGATTGCGCCGGCGGAGCTCGACGGGATCGAGGCCGAGCCGCTCCGCGAGCAGGTCCATCATCCGCTCGGTCTCGAAGTAGAGGTGGCCGCACGTGTAGCCACGGTTCGGGCCGGTGAGGCTCTTGTTGGTCATCACGGCGCCCGCGTCGACCTCGAGATGCTGGAAGCGATAGGGCCCGACGTAGTTGCCGATCGCGCGGAAGCTGCAGCCGGGCTCGGGGCTGCGGATGTAGCCGCCCACGTTGTCGAGCCAGCGAAAGCGCATCGCCGTCACGGTCCCGTCGCGCCGCGCGGCGAGCGCGCGGTCGGCCACGCGGTCGGTGCCGCTCGACGCCGCGAGCAGGTGCTCGCGCCGCGTCTCGATCCACTTCACCGGCACCCGCGACAGCCGCGCGGACAGCGCGATGAGCGTGATCGACGGATAGAGCGTGCTCTTGATGCCGAAGCTGCCGCCGATGTCCGCCGGCACGATGAAGCGGAGCTTGTTCTCCTGCACGCCGAGCGCCCGCGCGGTTAACGGATGCATGATGAACGGCCCCATGAAGTTCGCCCACACCGTGTAGACGCCGTCGACGGGATCCCAGCGCGCGATCACGCCGTACGTCTCGATGGGCGTCGAGCTGAACTTCGGGAACCGGAAGCGCTCGCGGATCACGACGTCCGCGTCCGCGAACGCCCGCTCGGGGTCCCCGTACACGAGCCGTCGGTGGCTCGCGAGGTTCGATCCGACCGCCTCGTGCAGCACCGGGGCGCCGGGCTCGAGCGCCTGCTCCACGTCGACCACGGCGGGCAGCGGCTCGTAGTCGACGCGCACCAGCTCCGCGGCGTCGTCCGCGAGCACCCGTGTGCGCGCGATGACGACAGCCACCGGCTCGCCGACGAACCGGACCTTGTCCGTCGCGGCGCAGAAGTAGTGGACGGGCGCGGTCACGCCGACGGCGAACGGCCTGGTGTGCTTCGCCACGTCCGCACCGGTGATCACGGCCACGACTCCCTCCATCGCGAGCGCCCTCGTCGTGTCGTAGCCGAGGATGCGTGCGTGCGCGTGAGGCGAGCGGACGATCGCCGCGTGATGGAGATTCGCCGGTGCGGGAAGGTCGTCGATGAAGCTGCCTCGCCCCGCGAGGAGGCGTCGATCCTCGACGCGCTTCACGGGACGGCCGATCCAGCGCGTCGAGCTCATACGTGCCGGCTAGTTGCGGCGGCCGTTTCCCCGGCCCGGCCGGCCGTTGTCGCGCGCGCCGAGCTTGCGGTCGATACGCTCGAGGAGGCGCCCGTGATGCGTGCTGATGTGCTCGAGTCGCTGGGTGTTCCGATTCAGGCTCTTCACGATCGCGAGACCGACGCCCCGCATGTCGGTTCGAAGCTCCTTGATGGTGTCCTTGATGACCTCCTGGGTCGCCGCCTCACGACGGGCCGAGTCCTCCCGGAAGTCGTGCAGCGCCCGGTCGATGTGCTCCCGGGTCTCGCGCGAAGTCTCACGCACCACCCGGTCGATGTGCTCCCGCGTCTCCTGCGAGGTCTCACGCAGCGTCCGCTCGAAGCGTTCGTCCGAGCGATTCCGGTCCTCGTCGGCCCGGCGGCGGTCTTCGCGCATCTCGATCCGAAGATCGCGGAGCTCTTCGAGGATGCGCTGGATCCCCGGATCGGGGTGTCCGTCCTGACTGTGGGCCACGGCAACAACCTAACCCCTGGCCATGCCAGCTTCAATGTGTCTGTTCGGATACGGCTGAATTACCGGCCCTCGTACTTCGGGGGACGCTTCTCGAGGAACGACGTGACGCCTTCCGCATAGTCGTGCGTGGAGCGGAGCCACGCGTACGCCTTGCGCTCGAGCTCCAGGGCGGTCTCCAGCGGCGCCTCGGATCCTCGATTGAGGACGGTCTTCAGCGTGCGCAGCGCGAGCGGCGCGCGCTCCGCGAGCTCCTTCACGACGGCGTTCGTCGCCGCGTCGAGCCCGTCGTCGGCCACCGCCTCGGTGATGAGGCCCCAGGCCTCCGCCTGTTCGGCGCCGATGCGCCGGCCGGTCATCATGAAGAGCTTGGCGCGCGTCATCCCGATGAGCCGGAGGGCGCGCTGCGTGCCGCCGCTCCCCGGAATCATGCCGAGGCGGATCTCCGGGAACGCGAATTCGGAGCGCCGCGTGGCGATGCGGATGTCGCAGGCGAGCGCGAGCTCGAGCCCGGCGCCCATCGCGAAGCCGTCGATCGCGGCGACCACGGGCTTGCGGCAGCGCTCGGCGCCGGTCAGCGTGTCGCCCCACTGCTCGAGGTCCGCCGGTGCCAGCGAGAGGAACTCCGCGAGATCGCCGCCGGCGCTGAACGCCTTGCCCCCTGCCCCGCGGAGCACGACCACGCGCACGCGGTCATCGCCGTCGAGGTCGCGGAAGATGCCGGGGAACTCCTCGCGCATCGCCACCGTCATCGTGTTCATCTTGGCCTGGCGATCGATCCAGACGGTCGCCACCGGGCCGGTGCGCTCCACCCTGAGGAACTCGCTCATCACTCTCTCCTGTCGGGCTCGAGGAGCCGGCGCCGCAGCAGCTTGCCCGTCGGGCTCTTCGGCAGCGCGGACACGAAGTCGTAGCGGCGCGGCCGCTTGAAGCCGGCGAAGTCCTTCGCGTCGCGGCAGAACTGGTCCAGGACGTCCGCGGTCAGCGTCGCACCCGGGCGCAAGACCACGAACGCGGCGACGAGCTGGCCCCATCGCGCATCCGGCAGCCCGACCACGCACGCGTCGACCACCTGCGGGTGACGCAGGAGCACTTCTTCCACCTCGACCGGATAGATGTTCTCGCCGCCCGAGATGATCATGTCGTCGATGCGCCCGACGGTGAAGACGTCGCCGTCGTCGTCCTCGTACGCGAGATCGCCGGTGAAGTACCAGCCGCCGCGGATGGCGCGGGCGTCGGCGTCGGGCCGCCGCCAGTACCCCGCGAACGCCTCCGGCGAGTCGAGCGCGACGATCAGCTCGCCCGTCTCGCCGCGCGGCACCACGTCGTCCGGGCTGCCGCGCCGCTCGGGATCGGCACGCACGATGCGAGCGCGGCCGAACAGCCCCGGCTTGCCCGCGCACGTCGGCTTCTCGAGCACGCGATCGCAGACGGTGAACGTGTACACCTCGGTGCTGCCGAGATGGTTGAGGAACACGCGCGGCCGAAACACGCGCGCGACGCCTTCCGCCAGCGCGCTCGCCATCGGCGCGCCCGCGTAGCCGAGCGTGGTCGCGCTGCCGAGGTCGTAGCGCGCGAGATCGGGGAACGACACGAGGTCGTGATACAGCGTCGGCACGAGGTAGAGCGACGTGACCCGCTCGTCCTGGATCAGACGGGCCGCCGCCGCGGCGCTCCAGTCGGGCAGGCAGACGAGCGCGCCGTTCAGGAGCGCCATCGCGATCATCGAGCGGACACCCATCGTGTGATAGAGCGGCATCACGCCGAGCGTGCGGTCGCCGAAGCGGACCCCGCTCTGCACGACGTGCGCGAGCGACGCGCTCAGCTCCGCGCGGTGGGCGCGCGGCACGCCTTTCGGCCGGCCCGTCGTGCCCGAGGTGTAGAGCATGATGCTCGTCGCCGCCTCATCGGTCGTGGTTCGAGGCGGTCCCGGATCGGTGTCACCGGCGCACAGCTCCGCGAACGGGACGCAGCCGGGCGGCGCATCGTCGCCGACGCAGATCCAGGCGCGCACGCCGCGCACCAGCGGCCGCGCCCCGAGGGCCGAAGCTCGACTCGCCGCCTCGAACACCACCACGACGCCGTCGGCGTCCTCGATGCAGTAGCGCGCCTCGCCCTCGGAGTAGCGCCAGTTGAGCGGTGTCGCGATCGCGCCGAGCTTCTGACACGCCCAGTACACGGTCACGTGCGCGGCGTGGTTCTTCAGGAAGAAGATCGCGTGGCCGCCGGCACGGAGGCCGAGGCGCCCGAGGGCGGCGGCCACCCGATTGGACCGCGCCTCGAGGGCGCGGTAGGTGAGGCGCTCGGCGCCGTCGATCAGCGCTTCGGCGTCGGGCGAGCGGTCCGCGGCGACCGTGAGAGCGCGTCCGACGCCCGTCGCCGTTACCCCCGCCGGCCGCCGGTCATCATGCGGAGGAACGCGGGCGAGAGCCGCGGGTCGAGCGTGTCGCGGATCCCGTCGCCCAGCAGATTGAACGCGAGCACGGTGACGGTGATGGCGGCGCCCGGGAAGAACACGAGCCACCACCACGGCACGAGGTTGGTGATCGCGTCCGCGAGCATGTTGCCCCACGTGGGCGTCGGCGGCGGCACGCCGACGCCGAGGAAGCCGAGCGCCGCCTCGATGACGATGGCCACGCCGAGATGCGTGGTCGCGAGCACGAGATACGGCGCCACGCACTGCGGCAGCACGTGCAGGGTCATGATCCGCATGGCCGAGGCGCCGCTCGCGCGTCCGGCCTCGACGTACTGCATCTCGCGGACGCTCAGGGCCACGGAGCGGATGACGCGTCCGCCGAACGGAATGCGCGTGATGGCGATGGCCACGATGACCGCCGGCAACCCCGTGCCGATGGCCATGGAGATCGCCATGGCGAGGATGAGGTCGGGGAATGCCTGCATCACTTCCATCACGCGCTGACTCACGAGGTCGAAGCGCCCGCCCAGGTAGCCGCACGCGACGCCCCACAAGGAGCCCGTCGTCGTCCCGAGCAGCACGGCGGAGAACGCGACGAACAGCGAGGTGCGCGCGCCGTAGATCACCCGGGAGAGCGTGTCGCGTCCGACCTGGTCGGTGCCGAAGTACGCCTGCGCGTCGGGCGCCTTGTTCATCCGCGCGAAGTTCGCCTTCAGCGGGTCCCGCGGCGCGATCACCGGCGCGAAGATCGCGACGAGGATGATCGCGAAGCCGACGAGCGCGCCCGCGACCGCGAGCGGGTTGCGCCGCGCGAAGAGCAGCAGCTCGCGCGTGACCGAGCTGCCGCTCGGAGCGGCGGGGACCTCGGCGACGGCGGCGACGGAGTCCGGGCTCATCGCTCAGTACCGGATCCGGGGATCGAGCCAGGCGTAGGACAGGTCCACCAGGACGTTGACGACCACGAAGATCGCCGCGTAGAGCAGCACGAGGTTCTGGACCACGATGATGTCGCGCTCGATGATGGCGATCACGAGCGCGCGTCCGAGGCCGGGCACGCCGAACGCCTGCTCGACCGCGACGGAGCCGCCCAGGACGAAGCCGAGCAGCACGCCGGAGATCGTGATGACGGGCAGGAGCGCGTTCGGCAGCGCGTGGCGCAGCACGATCACTTTCTCGTCGGCGCCCTTCGCCCGCGCGGTGCGCACGTAGTCCTCGCGGATGACCTCGAGGAGGCACGAGCGCGACATCCGCGAGATGTAGGCGCCCTGGGCGAGCCCCAGGACGACCGCGGGCCCGATGACCTGCTGGAAGTTCTGCCAGGGGTTCTCCCACACGTGCACGATGATGATCGGCGCCTTGTAGCCGAACCAGAAGAGCAGCGCCAGGACGATGAGCAGGCCGAGCCAGAACCCGGGCACGGCGATGAAGACGATCGACACGACGCGCGCGACGGCGTCGAGCCACCCGTTCGGCTTGACCGCGCTCGCGATCCCCGCGGGCAACCCGACGATCCAGGACACGACGAGCGCGAGCAGGGCGATCTCCGCGGAGATCGGGCCGCGGTGGAGGATGAGGTCGCGGACGGTGTCGCCGCGGAAGAACGACTTGCCGAGGTCGCCCGTGACGATGTCCCGCAGCCACCGCAGGTACTGAATGGCCAGCGGGTCGCTCAGGCCGAGGTCCGCCATGATGCGCGCCTTGTCGGCCGGCATCATGCGCGCGTGCCCCTCGACGCCGAGGATCGCGACGAGCGGATCGCCGGGCAGGACGCGCAGCACGACGAAGATGATCATCGAGACGCCGATGAGCGTCCCGAGCGCGAAGAGAGCGCGGCGGAGGAGATACTTCTTCACGATGGATGGGACGAGGGGGGCGCGGCGCGCCCCCCTCCGACGAAGCTAGCCCTGCAAATAAACCTGGTCCCAGCGCACGACGTCGTAGATGCCGAAGTACGACGACGGGTTCTGGCCCTTCACCTTGTTGTAGTAGGCGTCGTAGATCTGCTCGTACGCCACCGGGATCAGCGGCGGGTCCTTCTCGAGCATGTCCTCCGCCTGCCGCACCATCGCCTTGCGCTTTCCCTGGTCCAGCTCCTTCTCGATCTGCGCGGCGAGCGCGTGGAAGGGCTCGTTGACCCAGCTGCCGTAGTTCTGCGGGCCGCCCTTGCCGTACCACGCGGAGAAGATGTCCGACGGGTCCATGAGCGACGACACGATCGCGCTGATGGCGAGGTCGAAGTTGCCGGCCGCCGCCTCGTCGAACCACACGGACGTCTGCACGACGCGCAGGTTCGACTCGACGTTGATGTGCTCCTTCAGCATGGCCTGGATCGCCACGGCCCAGAGCTTGAAGGTCTGGATGTCGCGCACCACGAAGTCGAGGCCCTTCAGCCCGTCCTTGTAGCCCGCTTCCGCCATGAGCCGGCGCGCTTCCTGGACGGCGGGCTTGATGTCCTTCTGGTAGCCGAGCTTCTTCTCGAGCTCCGCCTTCGGCGTCGACATCTCGTGGAACGGGTACACGAAGCCGCCGATCTGCATCGGCGCCGTGTCCTTCACCACCTCGACGAGCGCGTTGCGGTCCATGGCGAGATGGATGGCGCGCCGCACGCGCGGGTCGTTGAGCGCCTTGTTCTTCTTCTGGTTGCACCAGAAGGCCTGGATGACGCTCTGGTTGAACGCCGCCGCGGTGACGTTCTTCATCTCCTTCGCCTTGCGCCAGGAGACGGGATCGAGCAGCCGCGCGTAGTCGAGCTTGCCGGCCAGGAACGAGGAGCCGAGCTCCGGCGAGAACGGCGGCATGTGATAGACCTCGACGCGGTCGAGGTACGGCAGCCCCTTGTTCCAGTAATCCTTGTTGCGCTCCATGATCCAGACTTCCTTGTCCCGGCGCTCGACGTGCTTGTAGGGACCGGTGCCGGGATAGTTCAGGACCTGGCGCAGGTTGCCGCCATGCTCCTCCAGCGACTTCTTGCGGACGATGATGTTCCAGCCGCTGGCGAACGCGCCGAGCATGTACGGCGCCGGGCGTGGCTCCGTCATGCGGAACTCGATCTGGTGCGGGTTGACGACGACGATGTCGCCGACCGTCGCGAAGAGCGGCGTGCGCGGGATGACGACGCCCTTGGGCGGCCGCGCGATGCGCTCGTAGGTGGCCTTCACGTCCTCGGCCGTGAAGTCGGCGCCGTCGTGGAACTTCACGCCCTTCCGCAGATAGAAGGTGTACTTCTTGCCGTCCGGCGCGATCGTCCACCGTTCGGCGAGGTCCGAGATGATCGTCTGGCCGTCCTTCGGATCGCGGCGAATGAGCGTGTCGTACATCGGGCTCTGCGGGCCGATGTTGGCGACGGTGCCCGACTGGTGCACGTCGAAGTGCGCGGCGGCGCTGTGGACGGAGTAGCGCAGGGTCCCGCCGCGTTTCACCGCGGGGTCGGCCTTCACGCCCGCCGGGGCCTGCGCGACGGCGGATCCGGGACTCGGCAGACGGGACGCGATGACGGCGCCCGCACCGGCGGCACTCACTTTCAGGAATGTACGGCGGTCGACACGACGGGGCTGCCCAGTCATCGCTTCCTCCTCTTCCAAAGTGCCGCGACGATATCACACCTCGCTCAGCGCACCGTCCCGCGGGCCGCCACCGGCCACGTCACCTCGACCGTGCCCTGCCGGACGCCGTAGACCTCGTCGACCATGTTGCTGACCACGCAGCAGTGGTTCGGCACCACGCTCACGGCGTCGCCGATCTTCGGCCGCTCGCGACACGCGGACAGATCGACGATGCCGTGCTCCTCCGACAGCGCGGTGACGACGGCGTCGGGATACTCTATCAGGTGGCCGTAGCCCGTGACGGTGTACTGGTCGGACGTGAGCACCTTCGTGCCCGCGTCGATGACGGCGCGGGTGTCGGTGGGGCGGCTCACGACCGTCGCGCGCACGCGCATCGCGCAGTCGTCCCACGTCGCGGTGCCCGACGCGACCACCATCACGTCGTTGTAGATGTAGGTCCCCGCGCGATGCTCGGTGAGCATCGGGAACTCCTGCGCGCGGAAGATCGCGGGCGTTCCGCCGCCGGAGACCACGGGCACGCGGATGCCCGCGCGCTTGAAGAGCTCGAGCGCGCGCGAGAGGAACTCGCGCGTCGCGGGCTCGCGGTTCGGGAAGGTCATGAGGCCTTCGAAGCGCAGGCGCGGCAGCTTCATCGCGGTGCGCGCGAGGTCGAGCGCGGCCTCCGGCGTCTGCACGCCGTTGCGGCCGAAGCCGGTGTCGCACTCGATCAGGAACGGGACCTCGCCGTTGTGACGGACCGCCGCTTCCGAGAGGCCGCGCGCGACCACCTCGTTGTCGAAGACGACGGCGAGGCGGTTGAGACGGCGCGAGACGGCCATGAGCCGGTCCGTCTTCTCCCGGCCGAGGACGTTGAAGGTGAGGAGCACGTCGTCGGCGATGGCCGCGTCGGCGAAGACCTCGACCTCGCCGATCTTCTGGCACGTGATGCCGACCGCGCCGGCGCGCATCTGCAGCGCGCCGATCGCCGGGATCTTGTGCGTCTTGATGTGCGGCCGGTTGGCGATGCCGTGCTTCGCCAGGTGCCCGTGCACCCGCCGGATGTTCGACTCCATCACGTCGAGGTGGACGGTGACCGCGGGGGTATCGAGATCGGCGACGGACTTCATGGATCACCTCATTCGGGCTCTGCGACCGAACAGATACCGCCGGGCCTTGCCGGCTGTCAAGGAACGGACGGTGCGCGAACCTCGCGTTCGTCGCGGCCGGCGCGTGCACGAGGCACTGTGGTCCCGCTTCGCCGCCGCGTGACGTCGCGCGTTCGAGCGCCGGCGCGGCTCCGCACCGGCGCTCGCTCGGGACGGGCGCTCAGCGAATCCGGGTCGCCCGGAACGGCGCGTCCGTCAGGATGACGACGCTCGGCGGCTCGGGGTCCGCGAGCGGGTCCGGACAGTTGAAGGGCCCGTCAACACAGAGGAACCGCACCTGGTTGCACGTGCCCTCGAGGTTTCGGAAGTTCTTGTCGAACGTGGCGTCGATCGTCACGCGCGAGATCGCGACGACGGAGCCGGTCCCCTTGTCGTAGTTGAGGAAGAACGCGGTCCCCCTGACCGACCGGGGGCCGGTGCGCGACCACACGCCGTGCGTCGGGGAGTTCTTCACGTCGAAGATCGGTCCGCCCTCGTCGCTGCCGGTGGCCGTGATGACCGTGCCGTCCGACGTCAGCGTGATGAGCCCCGGAACGAACTCGGCAGGGGGGGCACCCCCAGGAAATAGAAGATGTAGCTGCCGACCGCCTGCGGGATGATCCGGGGGGGGGAACCGGCCACGACCGGGCCCGCCGGCAAAACCACCGCGAGAGACACGACCAGCAGACACAGCATGGCGCAGCACATCCCCTTGCGCCCCGTCATAGAGGCTCCTTTCGTGGGACTTCGTGAATGCAGCGTTCGAGCTCCGGTGGCGCCGGGGCACGTCCGGCGTGGATCGCGAAGCGCCGGACGACACCCGTCGGGTCATCCCGGATCCGGGCGGACTACTTGATCAGCCGGTAGAGCTTGCCCGCGTTCTCGCAGGTGATCTTGTGCACCTGGTCCTTCGGCAGGTGGCCGAACTGTTCCTCGATGTACTTCGCCGACTCGGGCCAGATGCCGTCGGTATGCGGATAGTCGGACGCCCACATGATGGTCTCGACGCCGAGGACCTCGATGCTCTTGTCCCACGTGCCGATCTTGTCGAACTGGAACGTCGCTTTGCACTGACGCTTCCAGTAGTCGCTCGGCGCCATGGTGAGGCCGATGTCGCGGAAGCGGTCCTCCCACTCGAAGTCCATGCGGTCGATCGCGTACGGCAGCCAGCCGATACCGCTCTCGCCGAACACGATGTGCAGGTTCGGATACCGCTCCAGCACCGCCGCGCCGATGACGGCGGCGAGGATGTTGATGAGGTTCATCTGGAACGCGGAGACGCCGGTGAAGAGCGCGGCGCGCTTCGTGAGCCCGGTCGCCTTGTCGCGGACCCCGGGCGGCGTCGACGGGAACGTGTGGAAGTGCAGCGGCAGGTTCACCTCGTTGACGGCCTGCCACAGCGGCTCCCAGACGGGGTCGTACATCGGCTCCATGTCCCACGAGCACGAGAGCTCGAGGCCGGCGATGCCGCCTCGCTTCGCCACGCGATACGTCTCCTCGATCGCCGCCTTGATGTCGCCGTACGGCAGGCACGCGAGGCCGAGCAGCCGGTCCGGGTACGGCTTGCAGAAGTCCACGAGCCAGTCGTTGTAGATGCGGAACATCTCCTTCGCGGCCTCGTGGTCGTTCAGGCGCGTCGCCGCGCCCAGGATCCCGAAGAGCACTTCCGCGTCGACGCCGTCGAGGTCCTGATCCCTCACGCGCAGGTGCGGGTCGATGACCCGGCGCTTGCCCTGCTTCGCGTCGTCGTAGAGACCGGCCGCGTGCATCTTCTCGACGCGGTAGTTCTGGCCGGGCACGTACTTCGCGCCGCCGGGGCCGACGCCGCACACGAGCCCGAAGGACATCCCGTTCTTGCAGGTCCAGTACGGACCGTCCGGGCCGTCCTTCACGAACGGCATCCGGTCCTTCATCGCCGCCGACGCGTTGGAGGTGAACAGATCGTTCGGCATCCATGGCATGTCGATGTGGCTGTCGGCGGAGATTCTCGAATAGGTCCTCATCGCTCTCCCTTACTTGATCAGCCCGTAGAACTTCCCGGCGTTCTCGCACGTGATCTTGTGCACGACGTCCTTCGGCAGGTGCCCGAACTGTTCTTCGATGTACTTCGAGGACTCCGGCCACACGCCGTCGGGATGCGGGTAGTCCGAGCCCCACATGAGGCTCTCGACGCCGATGTCGTCGATGAGCTTCGTGCCGATCCTGTCGAACTGGAACGTCGCCTTGCACTGGCGGCGCCAGTAGTCGCTCGGCTTCATCTTCAAGCCGATGTCGCGGAACCGGTCCTCCCACTCGAAGTCCATGCGGTCGAGCGCGTACGGGATCCAGCCGATCCCGCTCTCGCCGAACGAGATCCGGATGTCGGGATAGCGCTCCAGCACCGCGGCGCCGATGACCGCGGCGATGATGTTGATCAGGTTCATCTGGAAGCCGGCCACGCTGGTGAAGAACGCGGCGCGGCGCGTGAGGCCGACCTGGCGATCGCGGACCTGCTGCGGCAGCGACGGGAACGTGTGGAAGTGGAGCGGCAGGTTCACCTCGTTGACCGCCTGCCACAGCGGCTCCCACATCGGGTGCCACATGGGGTCCATGTCCCACGAGCACGAGAGCTCGATCCCGCGCAGGCCGAGCTTCGCGACGCGGTGGATCTCCTTCACCGCGCCGTCGATGTCGCCGTACGGCAGGTTCGCGAGCCCGATCTGGCGCTCGGGATAGTGTCTGCAGAAGTCGACGAGCCAGTCGTTGTAGATGCGCATCATCTCGTTGGCGGCCTCGTGGTCGCCGAGGCGGGAGGCCGCGCCGAGGATGCCGAACATCACCTCGGCATCGACGCCGTCGCGCTCCATCTCCTTGATCCGGAGGTGCGGGTCCGCCGGCCGGCGGACGCCCTTCTTGCCGTCGTCGAAGAGGCCGGTCGTCGCCATCACGTCGAGCCGGTAGTTCTGGCCCGGGATGTACTTGCCTCCGGTCGACCCGGTGCCGCCCACCAGCCCCATCGCCGCACCCTTCTTCGTCGTCCAGCGCGGCCCGTCCGGGCCGTCGGTGACGTACGGCATCCGGTCCTTCATCGCGGCCGAGGCGTTCGAGGTGAAGAGGTCGGCGGGGAGCCACGGCATGTCGATGTGGCAGTCGGCGGAGATCCTCGTATAGCGCATGCTTGCCTCCTCCGCGGAGATGGCGCGATGGTACCATCTGCCGCGGCCGCGATGTACGATTCAGCCACACGCATCCTCTCGATCGACGTGGACGATCTGCTCGTCGGTACCGCCGACTACTACGGCGAGCCGGTCCCGGCCGGACACAGGTCGACGATCGAGCACGACGTGCGCACCACGCTCGACGTCCTGGCCCGGTGCGATGCCCGCGCGACCTTCTTCGTGAACACGCAGTACTGCACGCAGTTCCCCGCGATGTTGAAGGAGATCCACGACCACGGGCACGTGCTGGCCTCTCACGGCGACCGGCACCGCAACGTGGCGGAGCTGTCGCTCGCCGAGTTCGAGCGCGACCTGTGCCGGTCGCTGGAGCTGCTCGCCCGCGTCCAGCCGCGCGTCCTCGGCTACCGGCCGCCCGCCTTTTCCATGCCGTACGACGACGCGCACCTCGACATCCTGCGCACGCACGGCGTTCGCTACGTCCCGTCGGGCGTCGGGGTCGCGCGCTCGAACGGGCCGCGGTGGATGCGCCCGGCGCCGCTGCCGGGCGGGGTGACCCACGTGCCGATCTCGACGGCGTATCTGCTGGGCGGCCGGGTGAAGAGTATCCGATCGGCTACGGCGCCGTCGCGCGTCTCCCTCCCGAGTGGCTCTACCTCGCCACCCTGCGGCGCTGGCTCGCGCGGGACAGCTACTTCCACTACTACTGTCACACGTTCGAGTTCGGCGGCATCCCGCGCGGGACGCGGCTCGGGAACCGGCGCCTGGCGGCCATGCTGTCCACGCGGTTGTGCATGCTGCGGTGCTGGAAGCGTCAGGGACTCCTGGAGGCGATCCTTCGCAGCGCTTCGTTCGGTCCCATCGAGGCGGCGCTCTTCCGCGAATGAAGCTCCTGCTCACCGGCGCGACCGGCGAGCTCGGCACGGGGCTGCTCTCCACCCTGATGGGAGACGGCCACGAGGTGCTCGCCACCACGCGCCGTGCGCCGCCGCCATCACCGCGCGCGTCGGCGCCCACGTGGATCGCGTGGGACCTCGTGCGCGGGCCGGCGCCGACAGACGTCCTCGACGGCGCGGATGCCGTGCTCCACCTCGCGGGGAAAAAGTACGACGCGCTTGCGCCGCCCGAGGCCTTCGCGTCCGCGAACGTGGACGCCACGACCCGTCTGCTGGACGCGATCGCGGCGCGGCGCCGAGCGCCCGCGCCACACGTCGTGCTCTTCAGCACGATGTACGTCTACGGCGAAGGCTCACCCGCCCCTCTGTCCGAGAGCGCGCGGCCCGCGCCGCGCACGCCCTCTAGGGCACGAACAGTCGGGCGAAGTGGTTGTCGACCACGTCGCCGTCGGCGCTGACCGTGAAGTTCGACGTGATGAGGCCGCGCACGCCCGCGAAGCCGCCTCCGCCGCCCGTGACGCGCCAGAGCACGCCGCCCACCACCGAGCCGTCCGCCGGTCCCGGCTCGACCCACCCGCGCCCGACGGTCTCGAACGTGATGGTCCCGGCGGGCCCGTAGACGATCGCGCCCTCCTCGACGAACGTGCCGTCGTCGTCGCGCTGCACGCGCGCGTCGAGGATCGCGGTCTCCCCGGCGATCGCGTCGACGCGCGCGCGGATCCAGTTGCCGCCGAGGAACGTCGCCAGCGTCTGGCTCGAGGCCGTCGTGCGCGCTTCACGGGCGCCCTTCACGCCCGGCACCGGGCCGGCCTTCCCCCTGAACTCCAGCGCGAAGACGAGCTCCCTCATTCAGACCGTGGCCGCCTGCGCGCCGCCGTCGACGACGATCGCGGCGCCGCTGATCCACGCCGCGTCGTCGGACGCGAGGAACAGCGCGCAGCGCGCGATGTCCTCGGGCTCGCCGACGCGCCCGAGCGGAATGCCCTGGCCTTCCTTCGCGTCGCGCTCCACGCGCTCGATGATGTCGGCCGTGAGGCGGGTGCGGATCGTGCCCGGGCAGATCGCGTTCACGCGGATGCGATCGCGCCCGAACGACGCCGCCATCGCGCGCGTCAGCGACACCACCGCGCCCTTCGAGGCGGCGTACGCGTGGCTCGGCCGGCCCATCGACCCGCGAAACGCGGAGACCGACGCGGTGTTGATGATGGAGCCGCCGCCCGCCGCGCGCATGGCCGGGATCGCGGCGCGGCTCGTGAGATAGATCGCCCGGACGTTGACGTCCTGCGCGAGATCCCATCGCTCGAGCTCGATCGTCTCCACGGTGCCGCCGACGACCATCGTCCCGACACCCGCGTTGTTGAACAGCACGTCGACGTGGCCCCACGCGCGCACCGCGGTCTCCACGACCATGCGGCAGGCCTCGGGTTGCACGAGGTCGGCGGGCGCCGCGAGGACCTCGCCGCCGGCGTCGCGCACGGCCGCCGCCGTCTTCGCGAGCTCGTCGTCGCGCATGTCCGCCACGAGCACGCGCGCGCCCGCGCGCGCGAACAGCATCGCGCTGGCGCGTCCGATTCCTGTCGCTCCACCCGTCACGATCGCGACCTTGCCGTCGAGGGTTCCCATAACGGGCACAGCATATACTCTCCGCGCGATGGCTTCGCTTCGGGTCGGCGTCGTCGGCTCCCGCTTCGCGGCGCATCTCCACCTGGCGGCGTATCGGCGCGTGTACGGCGTCGACGCGCGGCTCGCCGCGGTGACCTCGCCCACGGCCGAGCGGCGCGAGGGCTTCGCGCGCGAGGCCGGCGCCACCCCCTATCCGAGCCTCGCCGCCATGCTGCCGCACGTGGATGTCGTGGACGTCTGCTCGCCGCCCGCGACGCACGAGCCCGTCGCGCTCGAAGCGATCGAGGCCGGCAAGCACGTGATCGTCGAGAAGCCGTTCACGGGCGCGTTCGACAAGAAGGAGGGCATGGCGGCACTGCTCGCCGGCGCCGCCGCCAGCGCCGACCGGATCGTGCGCGCCGCGCGCCGTCGCGGCGTCGTGCTCGCCTACGCGGAGAACTGGGTCTACGCGCCGGCGGTGCAGAAGGAGCGCGAGATCGTCGAGAAGACCGGCGCGCAGATCCTCTGGATGATGGGCGGTGAGTCGCACAGCGGCTCGCACTCGCCGGTCTACGGGATCTGGCGGCACGCCGGCGGCGGCTCGCTCGTCGGCAAGGGCTGCCATCCGCTCACCGCGTGTCTCTATCTGAAGCAGGTCGAGGGCCGCGCGCACGGCGCGCGACCGATGCGTCCCGCGGCCGTGTCGTGCCGCGTGCACGAGATCACGCGGCTGCCGCGCTTCCAGGACCGCGGGTTCCTTCGGACCGACTACGAGGACGTCGAGGACTTCAGCCAGCTCCACGTCACGTTCGACGACGGCACGGTCGCCGACGTCTTCGCGACCGAGCTCGTGCTGGGTGGTGTCCACAACTGGCTCGAGGTGTTCGCGAACAACCATCGGACCACGTGCCGCCTGAATCCCGTCAACTTGCTCGACACCTACAATCCGGAGGCCGCGCAGCTCAGGGACGTCTACGTCGTGGAGAAGATCGGCACCAAGGAAGGCTGGAGCCATCCCGCCGCGGACGAGGAGTGGCAGCAGGGCTTCTACGCCGAGATCCAGGACTTCATGGAATGCTGCGCGAGCGGCCGGCGCCCGCAGTCGGGCGCGCTGCTCGCGCACGACACGGTGGCCGCGCTCTACGCCGGCTACGTCTCCGCGGAGCGCGGGGGCCAGGAAGTCCCTGTCCCCACGGCACCGTTCGCTGAGGTAGAGTGACGCCGCTGGAGGCCACGATGAAGGCGCCGAAGAAAGTGACCGGCAAGACCGCAAGCCCCTACGGCTATCCGTTCTGGGAGTGGGTGGCCAAGGAAGATCCCGACTACGTCACCGCGCGCGGCCCCCTGATGGAGCTCTCGGTCGGTGAAGGCAAGGAGCTCTCGATCAAGCACAAGGAAATGGTGATCATCGGGATCCTCGCGTACCGCGGGCGCAAGGACGGCGTGGTCGCCCACATGCGCCGCGCGATCGATCACGGCGCGAGCAAGCGCGAGCTGCTCGAGGCGGTCCAGGCGGCGGCGGTGCCCGGCGGCGGTCCCTGCTTCAGCACCGGCATCGAAGCGTTGATGGAGCTCGACAAGGCCGGCGCGTTCAAGAAGTGAGCGGTCAGCGGAGGAGCGAGCCATGATCCAGGCGAGAAAGCTCGGCCACGTCGTCCTCAGGGTGCGGGACGCGCAGAAGTCGAAGGACTTCTACATGAAGACGATCGGCCTCAAGCTGGCGCACGAGGACCTCGAGCGCGGCACCGTGTTCCTCAGCTTCGGTGAGCAGCATCACGACCTCGCGCTCTTCCAGCCGGCGACGCAGCCGGCCGCCGACGCGAGCCACGCGGGCCTGCATCACGTCGCGTGGCAGGTGGGAAGCTTCGAGGAGCTGCAGGCGGCGTATCGTGACCTCCGCGCGATGGGCGTGCCCGTCGAGTCCACGGTGGAGCACAACGTGACGCGCAGCGTGTACTTCCCCGATCCGGACGGCAATCGCGTCGAGCTCTACTGCGACATGGTCGAGCGCGGCTTCGAGGCGATGCAGACGCTCGGACCGCGGCGCGCGGCGCTCGACATCGAGACCGGCGAGGTGCGGCGCGGCTGACGCGGCCGACGTCCCGGGCGACGGCCTCCTGCCGTCGCTCGCGTTCCGGCGTGACGACGAGCTGCCGGACCCGGTCTTCTACGCGTTCCCGCGCAAGGTCGTCCACATCGACGACGGCGCGATCGCGGCGCTCGGCCGGCTCTACGCCGAGGTCCTGCCGCCGGACGGCTCCCTGCTCGACCTCATGAGCAGCTGGCGCACCCACCTTCCCGACGGCTTCCGTGCGCGCGAAGTCGTCGGGCTCGGGTTGAATGCCGAGGAGATGGCCGACAACCCGCAGCTCACGCGGCACGTCGTCCACGACGTGAACCGCGACCCGCGGCTGCCGTTCGACGACGCGACGTTCGACGGCGCGATGTGCGCGGTGTCGGTGCAGTACGTCACGCACCCACGCGTGCTCTTCGGCGAGGTCCGACGTGTCCTGCGGCCCGGCGCGCCGTTCGTCGTCGCGTTCTCGAATCGCTGCTTCCCGACGAAGGCCGTCGCGGTGTGGCTCGACACGAGCGACGAGCAGCACATGACGCTCGTCCGCGGCTACTTCGAGGGCGCCGGCGGCTGGACGGACATCCGCGCGCAGGACCGCTCGCCCGACGTCGACACGAATCCGCTCTACGCGGTGTGGGCGCGCCGCGCGGCGTGAATCGCGCCGTCCTTCATGATCATGCTGAGCTTCGCGCGGTCCTGGAGGATCGTGATGTCCGCGAGCGGATCACCGTCGACGAGGAGCAGGTCGGCGAGCGCGCCCGCCGTCACGAGCCCGAGCTCGCCGGGCTTCCCCATCATCTCGCCGCCGTGGTGCGTCGCGGCGATCAGCGTCTCCATCGGCGAGAAGCCGAGCAGGTCCACGAAGAGCTCGAGATCTTTCGCGTACGCGCCGTGCGGGCTCGTCGGGAAGCCGTAGTCGCCACCGGGGAGCACGCGGATACCGCGCTTGCGCATGCGGCTGTAGGTGTCGGCGCAATAGGCGAGCTCGTCGGCCGCGGCCTGCGCACGCTTCGCCGGGATCCCCATCGACACGCCGTATTCCGCGAGGCTCCACGTGTGGCCGATCGCCGGCGCCACGAAGATGCGATCGCGCGCGGCCTCCAGCGCGTCGAGCGCCCGCTCGTCGGAATAGTTCGCGTGATAGATGACCTCGACCCCGTGGGCGAGCGCGGCCATGACCGACCCCGCGCTCCGGCAGTGGCCGGCCACGCGGAGGTTCCGCGGCCGCGCGACCTCCATCGCGGCCTCGATCTCCGCGTCCGTCATCACCGTGACGTCGGCACCGGCGCTCGACGTGCCGCCGTCGCCGGAGATGTTGAGCTTGAGGAGGTCGACGCCCTCGCGCGCGAGCGTGCGGGCGACGCGGCGGACGTCGTCGGGGCCGTTGGCGATCCAGCAGAACGTCGGCGCCTCGTCGTACGGCAGGTGCAGGGCGTTCGTGTCGCCGAGCCCGCCCGTCACCGTGATCTCCGGGCCGTTGGCGAGCAGGCGCGGGCCGGGCGCGCGGGCGGCCTCGATCTCGCGCTTCAGCACGACGTCGAGCCGCGTCTTGGCGGACGCCGCGGAGAACGCGCTCGTGTAGCCGCAGTCGAGCATCGTGCGCGCGTTGCGCACGGTGATCAGCATGTGCTCCTCGACGGGGAGCCGCGTGATCGCGTCGGCGAAGAGGTCGGGGAAGCTCAGATGCGCGTGGGCCTCGACGAGCCCGGGCATCAGCATGCCGCCACGCCCGTCGATCACCGTCGCATCGGGCGGCGCGGCGTCGTGCCGGCTCCGCGCGTCACCGGACGCGGTCACGGCGGCAATGCGTGGTCCGTCGACGAGCACCTCGCCGGCGAACGGCTCGCGTCCCGTGCCATCGAAGATCCGGACGTTCGTGATGCGATAGGCGCTCATCGGAACCTCCACGTGGTTGCTCACTCCGTCACGAGACCCAGGGCCCGGGCCACGCGCTCCGCGGTGATCGGCAGGCGCGTCATGCGCGCGCCCGTCGCGTCCTCGATGGCGTTGGCGACGGCGGCGGCGGGCGGGCCGATCGGCGGCTCGCCGATGCCGCGCGCGTTGAACGGTCCGAGCCCCTCGCCCGACTCCACGACGATCGCTTCCACGTCCGGGACGTCGGCGGCGGTCGGGATCAGGTACGTGGCGAACGAGGTGGTGAGGTTGATCCCGTCCTCCACCACGACGTCTTCCATCAGCCCGTAGCCGAGCCCCTGCACCGCGCCGCCCTGGATCTGGCCCTCGACGGACTGGGGATTGATCGCGCGGCCGACGTCGTGCGCGGCCGCGTACTTCAGCACGCGCACCTCGCCCGTCTCGGTGTCGACTTCGACTTCCGCGGCGTGGGCGCCGAACGTGTAGTCGGGGAACACCTTGCCGGCGCCCGCGTTGAGATCGACGGGCTCGCCGGCCGGCGCGTGGTAGACCCCGAGGTGGCTGCGCGGGACGCTCGCGCGCGCGCACTCCACGAGCAGGCTGCGCAGCGACAGCGTGCGCGCGTCCGGCGCGTGGACGGCGCCGTCGATCATCTCGAGCTTCTCCGCGTCGGTGTCGAGCAGCCTGGCCGCCACCGTGAGGAGCTGAGCGCGGAGCTCGCGCGCCGCCTTCAGCACCGCGTTGCCCGACATGTAGAGCTGACGGCTCGCGGTGGTCGTGCCGGAGAGCGGCGTGAGCGCGCTGTCGGAGACGTGAACGACGATGCGATCGAGCGGCACGCCGAGCACCTCCGACGCGATCTGGCAGAGCGAGCTCGCCTGGCCGCCGCCGACGTCGGGCGCGCCGCAGCGCACCACGAGGCTGCCGTCCATCTCGAAGCCGATCCACGCGCTCGACCAGTCGTGCAGCCAGACGATGCGGCCGTACGGCTGCAGGTTGCACGCGAGCCCGCGGCCGACTTTCACGTGCGGCGCGCGAGGCGCCGCCGGTGTGCCGAGCGCCGCCCACGCGCGCCGGGCGAGCTCCGGGATCGCGACGTGCGTCTCCATCACCTGGCCGACCGGCAGGCTGTCGCCGCGCCGTAACGTGTTCACTGCGCGGACGCGTACCGGATCGATCCCGAGCGCGCGCGCGACGCGATCCATCTGCGACTCGTAGCCGAACACGGTCTGCATCGCGCCGAAGCCGCGCATCGCGCTCGTGGGCGGATTGTTCGTGTACGCCACGCGCGCGACCACGGAGACGTTCGGCGCGCGATACGGCCCGGCCGCCGTCACGGTCGAATAGAGGAGGACGAGCGCCGAGAGGTAGGCGTACGCGCCGGAGTCGGCGAGCAGGTCGATCTCCTGCGCGACGATCTCGCCGGTGGCGAGCGCGCCGGTGCGGTATTTCAACCGATACGGATGGCGCTTGGCGCGCGCGAGCAGCGACTCCTGGCGCGTCCACACCATCTTCACGGGACGCCCGGTCTTGAGCGCGAGCAGGCCGAGGTAGACCTCGACGGTCACGTCTTCCTTGCCGCCGAAGCCGCCGCCGAGGTACGTGCCGATGACGCGCACGCGGTTCTGCGGGACGTTCAGCACCTCGGCCACATCGCGGAAGTGCTCGATGACCTGGGTCGAGAGCCGGATGGTGATCACGCCGTCGGAGTCGATCCAGGCGACGCCCGACTCCGGCTCGAGGTAGGCCGCGTCCACGAATTGCGTGACGTACTCGCCTTCGACCACGACGGCGGCGCGCGCGAACCCGGCGGCGACGTCGCCGCGCGCGATCCGCCACTGCGCGAGCAGGTTGCCGCTCTCGTGCACCGCCGGCGCGCCCGGCGCGAGGGCATCGGCCGTGGTGAAGACTGAGGGCAGCGGCGCGTACTCGACGTCGACGGCCTCCGTCGCGGCGCGCGCCTGCTCGAGAGTTTCGGCGGCGATCAGCGCGACGGGCTCGCCCTGGTGGCGTACCCGGTCTTCAGCGAGCACGTGCAAGGTCGCGCGCAGCGGGCCGACGGTCGTCGTCTGGCCGGGCACGTCCGTCGACAGCGTGTTCTTCGGGACGTCGCGCGCGGTGAGGACGACGGCGACGCCGGGCATCGCGGCCGCGCGTTGCGTGTCGAGCTTCACGATCCGGGCGGACGGGTACGGCGAGCGCAGCACGAACGCATGGAGCATCCCGGGCAGCGCGAAGTCGCCGGCGTATGCCATGGCGGCGGCGACCTTGTCGCGCGCGTCGTGGCGCTGGATCGGCTGGCCTACGATGCGAAGCTCCTGGGTAGTCGCCACCGCGTCAGCCACGTCCGTCCTCGCGTGCGTAGGCTTCGATGGCGTCGATGATCTTCGTGTAGCCCGTGCACCGGCAGAGATTACCTTCCAGCGCGCGGCGAATCTCGTCGCGCCGAGGTCGCGGGTTCCGTTCGAGGAAGACGAGCGCCGTGAGCAGCATGCCCGGCGTGCAGAAGCCGCACTGCACGGCGCCGTGACGTACGAACGCTTCCTGCAATGGATGGAGGCCGCTCGGGCCTTCGAGTCCCTTCACCGTCATGATCGGACGCCCGCGGACGCCGGCCGCGAGCAGCAGGCAGCTCGACACCGGCCGGGCGTCGAGCAACACGGTGCACGCGCCGCACACGCCCTCGTCGCACCCTTCCTTGACGTCGAAGATCCCGAGCGTGTCGCGGAGCACGGCGAGCAGTGTCGCATCCGGCGGCGCGTCGACCTCGCGCGTGCGGCCGTTGATGACGAGCTTCATTTGAACTCGCGGGCTCCCGGGCGCTACAGCGCCCGCCCGCTCCCGTGCCTCGCTCCGCTCGCACGCGCCCGCCCGCTCCCCAGCCTCGCTCCGCTCGCACGCGCCCGCCCGCTCCCCAGCCTCGCTCCGCTCGCACGCGCCCGCCCGCTCCCGTGCCTCGCTGCGGTCGACAGCGCGCGCCAGCGCGCGGCGTGCGAGCACGCCGGCGAGGTGGCGGCGATACGCGCCCGACACGAACGCGTCGGATTGCGGATTCAGGCCGTCGCGGGCGAGCGTCGCCACGCGCGCCAGCCGCTCGGGCGTCGGCTCGTGCCCTACGAGCGCCTCTTCGGCGGCGGCGGCGCGCACCGGCGTCGGCGCGACGCCGCCGAACGCGAGCCGCGCGCGCGTCACGCGGCCCTGGCGATCGAGCCCGACGAGCGCGGTGACCGCGACGAGCGCGAAGTCTCCCGCCCGCCGCGCGATCTCCTCGATCGCCCACCCCGTCGCGGGCGGCGCTTCGACGTCGATCTCGGTGAGGAGCTCGTCCGGCCGCATGACCGTCGTCAGTGGCCCGACGAAGAAATCACGCGCGGCGACGGTACGCATCCCGCCGGTCGAGGCGAGCGTGAAGCGGCCGTCGAGCGCCAGCGTCACCATCGGCAGCTCGGCGGCGGCGTCCGCGTGCGCGAGACTCCCGCCGATCGTGCCGAGCGCCCGGACGCGTACGTTGCCGATCAACGCCGCCGCCTCGCGCAGCACGGGACACCGCCGCGCGATCGCGTCGGACTCTTCGAGCTGGTGGTGCCGGACGAGCGCGCCGAGCCTCAGCCGGCCGTTGTCTTCGGCAATGCGCGCGAGCGGCAGGTCGTTGATGTCGACGACGACGCGCGGATCGGCGAGCCGATAGTGCAGCAGCGGAACGAGACTCTGGCCTCCCGCCAGCACCTTCGCGTCGTCCCCATGCTGACGGATCCGCGCGAGCGCCTCATCGAGCGTCCCTACCGCGACGTACTCGAACGCAGGACTCACTCGACGTGCTTTCTGAGCTGCTCCCAGACACTGCGCACGCCGAGCCGATCGGCCCACTCCTCGAGATACGGCAGGTCCAACTCTGATCCCGAGAGCCGCAGAATGCCGACGATATCCCGCAGATGCATGCTCGACTCGACCTGACGGTGATAGAGGAGCTTGTAGAGGATCACGTCTTCCGGTCGTGCGAAGTAGGCCGAGACGCCTTCGACAAGAGGTAACCGCTGACGCCGCGCCGGGCGCGTCCAATCGTAGGGCGTGTCGGGGTTGATGTAGACGTCGATCTTCAAGCCCGATGCGGCATGGATGATGGTGAACTGCGCGCGCGCTTCGATCGCTTCGGCCGCCGTGTCCGCGTCGACGTAGAACGTATCGGCCGGGACATGGTGCAGGAACTCGGCCAGCCGGTCTCGGCCGAGCGCAACGATCACATCGACGTCGCGTGTCACGCGCGGCTCGCCATAGTACATGGACGCATGCGAGCCGCCGATCATGTAGTCGACGGTCATGGCTTCGAGGACGTCAACGAGATGGCGAAGGAGCTCGGCTTGCGTCATGGAGCAGGCGCTGCGCCACCGCCTTCTGGATCCGCTCGCGGGTCCACTCCGGATGCCGAGCGGCGAAGTAGGCGGCGAGTCGATCTCGTGTGAGCTCCCACATCTCATGGGCGGGGCGAAGGCGCTCCATGCCGGAAAGCCGCCGGAGCGCGCGTACGACCTCCGGATGCAGGTCCTCGACGCGCACCATCACTGGGCGCCTACTCGACCTCGCGCAGGCGCACGACCTCGGCGCGGCCGTCCATGAACTCGCCCATCTTGCGGCCGAGCGTCTTGAAGTAGTCGGCCGCGCGATGCGCCTCGACCGCCGCCTGGTCGACGTATCGCTCCATGAACACGTAGGTGTGCGGCTGCTCGCCGTGATGAAGGGCGTAGAGCTTGCACCCGGGTTCGTTCGCGTTGACCTTCGCCACCAGCTCCTTGGCGACGGCCTCGAACTCCTTTTCCATCCCCGGCTTCACCTTGATGGTCGCAATGGTTCCGAGCATTGGTGGCTCCTTTACACGTCCCAGCCGCCGTCGACCGTGATCGACTGGCCGGTGATGTTCTTCGAGAGGTCGGACGCGAGAAAGCAGACGGTGTCGGCGACGTCCTGCGATGAGGTCACCCGGCGCAGCGCCATCTCGTTGACGTATTCCTGATACACCTGCTCCGGCGTCCAGCCGCGCTTCTTCGCCTTCTCGCGACAGAGCCGCTGCATCCGCGGGCCGTCGACGATGCCCGGGTGCACCGCATTGACGTTGATGTTGTAGCCGCCCGCGTCGAGCGCCACCGTGCGCGTCAGGCCGCGCAGCGCCCACTTCGAGGACGAGTACGCGGCGCGGTTCTTGTACCCGCGCAACCCCGACGTGCCGCTGATGTTGACGATCTTGCCGTAGCGCTGCGCGATCATCGTCGGGAGCACGTGCTTGATCGGCAGGAACGTCCCGCGCACGTTCACCGTCAGCACCTCGTCCCACGCGTCCGCGGCGATCTCCCAGACCGGCGTCTCCACCGGACCCGTGATGCCGGCGCAGTTCACGAGGATGTCGATGCGGCCGCCGAACGTCGCGAGCGTGCGGTCGACGAGCGTCTTCACCGCCGCCTCGTCGGTGACGTCGGTGAGCTGGACGAGCGCGCGCCGGCCGAGCTTCTCGATCTCGCCGGCGACCTCCTTCAGCGGCGCCTCGTCGCGCGCGGCGAGCGCGACGTGCGCGCCCTCCTGCGCGAGCGTGAGAGAGATCTCGCGCCCCATGCCCTTCGCGGCGCCGGTGACGAGCGCGATCCGATCCTCGACACGGCGCATCACACGTACCCCTCTCGCCGGTCACGCTCACGGGCCTCCGCGGGTCGTCCCGCCGGCGGGCCGAAGCCGCCGCCGCCGCAGGTCTCGATCACCACGAGATCGCCGTGCCGCAGCGTCACCGTTTCCTTGCCGCGAATCTCCCGCGCGGCGGCGCCGGGATTCAGCGTGATCCGGAACGGCGCGGCCTCGGCACCACCCGCGATGCCGTACGGCGGCACGACCCGGCGGTCGAGCATCGTCGTCAGCGTGACTTCGGGCGCCAGCACGCGATACGCGCGCCGGATGCCGAGCCCGCCGCGATGCGTGCCGTCGCCGCCCGAGCCGGGTCTGAGGCCGTGCTCCTCGACGCGGAACGGATACTCGATCTCGATGACCTCGGACGGCGTGTTCATCACGTTCGACATGTGCACGCGCGTCGCGGACGCGCCGTCCTTCGTCGCCGTGGCGCCTTCCCCGCCGCCGTGGACTTCATAGAGGATGGACCACCGGCCTTCGGGCGTACGCGCGCCGAAGATCATCACGCCCGACGTCGCGGGTCCACCTGCCGCCACGCGCTCGGGAATCGCCGCCGCGAGCGCCTTGATGATCGCGTCGACCACGCGCTGCGACGTCTCGTGGTTGCCGCCGACCACCGGGCGGTCGGGCGCCGGGCGCAGCATGGTGCCCTCGGGCACGTGGACGTGCAGCGGGCGATAGCAGCCGTCGTTCGGCGGAACCTCCGGCGCGGCGAGCGCCTTCATGGCGTAGTACACGGCGGAGCACGCGATGTAGTACGTGGTGTTCACCGGGCCGCGCGCTTCCGGCGCCGTCCCGGAGAAGTCGAAGTGCGCCTCGTCGCCGCGGATCTCGACACGCGCGTGGACCCGCAGCGGTGCCACGTCGACGCCGTCGTCGTCGACCCAGTCCTCGCCCTCGAACACGCCGTCCGGCAGCCCGCGGATCGCCGCGCGCATCTGCGCCTCGGACTCGTCGTGCAGGCGCCTGAAGCACGCGCGGAGCGTCTCGGCGCCGTAGCGGTCGACGAGCTCGGCGAAGCGCCGCGCGGCCACGTCGTTCGCGGCGCACTGGGCGAAGATGTCGCCCTCGCGCTCCTCGCGGCCGCGCACGTTCGACAGCAGGAAGTCGAGCTTCTCGCGGTCGACGCCGCTCGCCGAGACGAGGCGCAGCGGCGAGATGCGCACACCTTCCTGATGCGCCTCGGTGGCGTACGGCACGTAGCTGCCGGGCACGGCGCCGCCGATGTCGGCCCAGTGCGCGAGGTTGATCGCGAACGCGAGCAGCTTGCCCCTGGCGAACACGGGACGGATCGCCTTCACGTCCGGCAGGTGGTTGCCGCCGACCTCGGGCAGGTTGAGGAACCACACGTCGCCCTCACGGAGGCTCGCCGCGGGCACGCGCTTGAGGAACTCCTTCACCGTGAACGCCATCACGCCCATGTGGATCGGGATGTCACGGCCCTGCGCGATCAGCCGCCCCTCGGCGTCGGTCAACGCGGACGAGAGATCGCCGGCTTCCTTCAGCAACGGCGAGCGCGCCGAGCGCATCACGATGACGCTCATCTCCTCGGCGATCGCGTAGAGCGCGCTGCGCACCACTTCGAGCGTGACGGGATGCACCTTCGCGCGGGTGCGCGATTTCATGAGCCCGCCTCGATCACGAGGTTGCCGAATCGGTCGGCGGCCACACGCTGGCCGGGACCGACGAGGGTCGTCGACCATTCATCTTCGATGAGCGCCGGCCCTCGGAGGGCGCGACCGGGCACGAGGCGCCCGCGATGGAAACGGCGAAGCACGACCTCGCCCGTTTCCGGGAAGTACGCGCGCTGCTCGCCCGCGCGCGCGTCACGATCGGTGGCCCGTCCACCGCCCGCTCTGGGGACCGGCGTCAGCGTCGTCGCCTGGTCGTCGACACGCGCCACCACGCGGAGATTGACGCACTCCACGCTCTCGCCCGTCGCATAGCCGTAGAGCTGACGGTGTCGCGCCTCGAACGCCCGGCGAAGTCCCGCGACGGGGGCGAAAGGAATCTCGATCTCGTAGTTCTGGCCGGTATACCGCAGGTCGACGCCGCGCAGGAGCATGATCCGGCTCGGCTTGATCCCTTCGTCGAGCAACGGAGCGAGGCACCGCTCCTCGAGATCACGGAAGCGCTCGTCCACGAGCTTCGCGTCCCACGTGGAAAGCCGCGCCCGATACGTCTGCACGGCGTCGTAGCGCAACGGCGAGACGAGACAGCCGAGCGCCGAGAACGCGCCCGAGTGAACAGGCACCACCACGCGCCGGATTCCCGCCTGCCGCGCGAGCGCCGACGCGTGCATCGGCCCCGCGCCGCCGTAGGCGATGAGCGTGAAGTCGCGCAGGTCGTACCCGCGCTGCACGGACACGAGGCGGAGCGCGCGCAGCATGTTCGCGTTCGCGACTTCGAAGATCCCGTGCGCCGTCTCGAGCCGCGAGAGCCCGAGGCGCTTGCCGGGCGCGGTGAGCGCGGTCTCCGCGCGGCCGCGGTCGAGGCGGATGACGCCGCCGTAGACGCGCTCCGCGTTCAGGTAGCCGAGGACGAGGTTCGCGTCGGTGACTGCGGCCTCGGTCCCATGGCCGTAACACGCCGGTCCCGGCTGAGCACCGGCGCTCCGCGGCCCGACCTTCAGCGCGCCCGCGCCGTCGACGAACGCGATCGATCCTCCGCCCGCGCCGATCGACTCGACGGCGACCATCGGCAGGCGCACCGGATAGCCGCCGAGCTTCCGCTGCGACGACGTCTCGGCCACGCCGTCGGTGATGAGACAGACGTCGGTGGTCGTGCCGCCCATGTCGAACGCCAGCGCGCGCGGCACCCGCAGCGTGCGCGCGAGATGCGCCGCGGCGGCGACACCGGCGGCCGGGCCCGACGCCGCCATCGCGAGGGGCTTCGCCTTCGCCGCTTCGACCGACATCATCCCGCCCGCCGAGTGGAGGAGGTGCAGCGCGAGGCCGCCGCCGAGTGCCTTCTCCAGCGCTTCGATGTACCGCGTGGCGAGCGGCATGACCGCGGCGTTGAGGACGGTCGTCGACGTGCGCTCGTACTCGCGGAACTCGGCGTTGATCGCGCTCGAGATCGACACGTGCGCGAAGCGCGCGCGCAGCGCATCCGCGACCGCGCGCTCGTGCCCCGGATTGGCGTACGCATGGAGCAGGCTGACCGCGACGCTCGCGACCCCTTCGCGCGCGAAGGCGTCCACGATCGGTGCGAGCTCCGCGAGATCGATCGGCGTGAGCGTCGCGCCGTCCGGCCCGATCCGCTCCGTGATCTCGAGCCGCAGCCGGCGCGGGACGACGGGCTCGGGCTTGGCGGGGGCCTGGAGATCGTAGAGGTGCGTGCGGCTCATCCGCGCGATCTCGAGGACGTCCCGGAAGCCGCGCGTGGTGATCAAGCCGACGACCGCCCCGCGCCCCTCGACGATCGCGTTGGTGACCATCGTGGTGCCGTGCGCGAGCGCCGCCGCGGGCCCCGCCACCGGTTCTAGTGCCCGCAGCCCATGCAGGACACCCGTGGCCGGATGCGCGGGCGTCGTCGGCACCTTGCAGGAGTGGAGGCGGCCGGACGGCTCGCGCGCGACGACGTCCGTGAACGTGCCGCCGACGTCGATCCCGACCAATGTCTTGGGGGGTGCGAGACGCACCCCCCAAGCCCCCCTCGCTCCGGGCCCGGAGTGAATCCGGGCCCTCCGCGCACTCAACGGAGCGCATCGCGCAGCGACGCCGCGATGTGCGAGACCGCGCGGTTGCCGGTCTGGATCAGGCGGCCCATCGGCACGAAGCCGTGGATCATCCCGCCGTAGCAGATGGAGTCGACGCGGACCCCGGCGGTCCGGAGCGCGCGTGCGTATGCTTCGCCCTCGTCACGCAGCGGATCGAACCCGGCCGTCACGATCAGCGCCGGCGGAAGCCCGGCGTGCGACGCGGCGCGCAGCGGCGAGACCCGCCAGTCGCCGGCATCGGCAGGCGACTTCAGATAGTGGTCGAAGAACCAGCGCATGCTCTCGAGCGTCAGCAGATAGCCGTCGCCGCACTCGCGGTACGACGCCGTCTCGGTGCTGACGTCGGTCACGGGATAGAGCAGAACTTGGAGTCCGATCGCCGGCCCGCCCGCGTCGCGGGCGAACAACGCGACGACCGCAGCGAGATTGCCGCCCGCGCTGTCGCCGCCGACGGCGATACGCGCCGGATCGATCCCGAGCTTGCCGGCGTTCGCGACGACCCACGTCGTCGCCGCCCACGCGTCGTCGACCGCCGCGGGGAACTTGTACTCCGGCGCGAGGCGGTAATCGACCGAGACCACCTCGATGCCCGCCTCCGCGGTGAGCTGCCGGCACAGCACGTCGTGCGTCTCGATGTCCCCGATGACCCATCCGCCCCCGTGGAAGAACACGAGCGCCGGCAGCGCCGCATCCGCGGCCGCGCCCACCGGGCGATAGAGGCGCAAGGGGATCGCGCCGTGCGGGCCCTCGGCGACCAGGTTGTTGACGGCGCCGATCTCCGGCGGTGTCGGCGTCGAGGCCGGGCGCGTGTCGCGAAAGAGCTGGCGCGCGTCCTTCGGCGGCAGCGTGTGATACGCGGGGCGGCCCGACGCGAGGACCAGGTCGATCACGGCACGGCACTGCGGATCAAGGGCCATGGCACTCTCCTGCGCGGTCGGCATCTGCGCGCCGCCCATTATATTGGCCGCGCGTCCCCGTGCACGGGCCGGCGCGCGGCCGTGATAGTCTCGGGCCGCCGATTCCGCGGCGCACCCGCAGCCCACCGAAAGGTATCCAGCATGGCGTTCATGAAGAGCAAGCAGCGCGTCGCGAATCTGACCCGCGCCCACGCGGTCAGCGACGAGACGCTCAAGAAGCTCGGGATCGATCGCGCGCGCCTGCAGGAGATCACCGCGCAGTTCCAGGGCACGCTCGTCTTCCCCGGCGATCCGAACTACGACCAGGACCGGCAGGAGTCGAACCCCGCCTTCCAGGAATATCCGCAAGTCATCGCGTACTGCCAGGTGTGGGACGACGTCGCCTACTGCCTTTCGTGGGCGCACCAGAGCCAGCTCTGGGTCACGTGCCGATCGGGCGGCCACAGCACCGCCGGGTACTCGGTGAACAGCGGCATGGTGATCGACGTGAGCCGGTTCAGCTACGTCAACGTCGATCCGGCTACGCAGACCGCCCGGGTCGGCGCGGGCACCAATTTCGGCACGCTCAACGCGGCGCTCGACCCGTACGGGCTGCACGTGCCCGGCGGCGGCTGCGGCAGCGTGTGCGTCGCCGGCTACATGCAGGGCGGCGGGTTCGGGTTCACCTCGCGCGAGTTCGGGATGAAGTGCGACAACGTGATCAGCGTGACGGTGATGCTCGCGGACGGCAGCATCGTCGAGGCGGACCAGAACACGAACTACGCGCTCTACTGGGCGGTGCGCGGCGGCACCGGCGACAACTTCGGCGTGCTGCTCGAGGTCGTGTACCAGCTCCACCCGCTCGGGAACCTCTGGGGCTTCGGCATCCTGTGGAACGACATGAACGACGCGCCCGCGGCGCTGAAGATGATGCAGGACCAGTTCACGACGTCGGGCGCGCCGTCGACGCTCGGCTACATGACGATCATCACCGGCCAGCCGCCGGCAGCGGGCAACCCGCCGGTCCTCATGATGCGCGGCATGTTCGACGGGCCGCGTGACCAAGGGCTGGCGCTCATCCAGCCGCTCCTGAACATCGCCAGCGCGCAGCTCCAGATCGACATGGTCGGCAGCTACAGCACGCTCAACGCGTACCTCCTCGAGAAGCCGTACGACATCCCGGTGCTCCCCGACGGCGCGAAAGAAGACAAGCAGGCCGGCTACGTCGCGCAGCGGATGACGCTCGCGCAGTAGCAGCAGGTGATCGCGTACTACATGACGACGGCGCACTCGCACAACACGATCGTCATCGAGCCGTACGGCGGCGCCATCAACGCGTATCCCGTCAACGACAGCGCGTTCATCCACCGCGACGTGCTGTTCGACTTCTTCGTCGACGTGTTCTGGGTGCAGGACAGCGACAAGCCGCAGGCCGTCGACTGGCTCGACAATTTCATGACGCTGATGCAGCCGTGGTTCAATGGGCACGTCTATCAGAACTATCCGCGGCGGACGCTGACCGACTACCGATGGATGTACTGGGGCGACGCGTTCAACTCGCTGCTGTACGTCAAGAAGCTCTACGACCCCCACGACTTCTTCACGTTCCAGCAGTCCATCCGGGAATACACGCCGTCCGACGGCCCCGGGGTCCGGCGCGACACGTCGACGCCGCGGTTCTCTGGACCGCAGATCGTGCGCTCGCCGCACTGGCGCCCGACGCGCCGTGAGCTGACGCCACGACCACGCCCCTGAAGCTCGACGCGCTCGCGCGCGCCGCCGCCCGGGTCTCGGGCGCGGCGGATGCGCTCATCTTCCGGATCGCCGACGGCGGCGCGCGGCTCGTGGCGCGTCACGGGGCCACCACCGACCGCGGCATCGGCGACCTCGTGGTCCGCGCGGCGCGATCGCGCCGGGACGTGCACGCCACGACGGGCCGCGGATCGAAGCGTCTCGTCGCCTGCGCTGTACCGGACAGCCGCGCGCGCGCCGTCGGCGCGGTGATCGCGCTCCGGCGTGCCGGCGGGCGGCGTTTCTCCGCGCCGCAGGTGACCGAGCTGCGCGCGCTCGCGGCCCACGCGGCCCTCGCCCTCGATCACGCGCGGCTCGCGGCCGAGCTCGCGCAGGAGCGGGACCGGCAAGCCGCAACGAGCGAGATCATCACGCTCGTCAGCCGCGTGCGCGACGATCCCCAGCCGGTGCTCGACGCGGTCGTGGCGAGCGCGCTGCGGCTGTGCGACGCCGTCTTCGCCGACGTCTTCATCGCCGACGGGGGACGCGTGCACCTGGTGGCGCACAACTTCACCTCGGCGGACCCGCGCGCGAGGGAAGCGGTGGCGCGCGGGGTCGGGTCGTACCCGCGCCCGCTCGACACGAACAGTCTCCCCGGGCGCGTCATCCTCGACACGACGGTCATCCACTTCCGCGACGCCGATACCGACCCGAACGCCAATCCCCTCGCGCGCGAGTTCGCCCGCGCCATCGGCTATCGCAGCGGCGTGGTCGTGCCGCTGCTCGTCGAGGGCAAGGGCATCGGCGCGATCGGCGTGGCACGTGCCGCGCGCGGCGGGTTCACGCCGGCCGAGATCGGCGTCCTCGAGACGTTCGCCCACCAGGCGGCGATCGCGATCGGAGCGTGCGCGTGCTGCAGGAGCTCGCGCAGAAGAGTCGCGAGCTCGAGGTCGCGAGCCGCCACAAGTCCGAGTTCCTCGCCAACATGTCGCACGAGCTCCGGACGCCGCTCAACGCGATCATCGGCTACAGCGAGATGCTGCAGGAGGACGCGACCGAGCTGGGCGCGACGCAGCTCGTCGACGACCTCGGCAAGGTCCAGGCCGCCGGCCGCCACCTCCTCGAGCTGATCAACACGGTGCTCGACCTCTCGAAGATCGAAGCGGGCAAGATGGAGCTCGACGTCCAGGACGTCGATCTCCGCGCGCTCGTGCGCGACGTCATCGCGGTCATCCGGCCGCTCGCCGAGAAAACGGAGACCCGGCTCGAGCTCGCCGGCGACGACACGATCGGCACGATGCGGACGGACGCGACCAAGCTGCGGCAGAGCATCTACAACCTGCTCTCGAACGCCTGCAAGTTCACGGACCACGGCACGGTGTCGGTGATCCTCGCGCGGGAGATCGACGAGCGCGGCGAGTGGGCGACCTTCGCGGTCCGCGACACGGGCATCGGCATGACGCCGGAGCAGATGAGCCGGCTGTTCGAGCAGTTCACTCAGGCGGAGACGTCGACCGCGCGCAGGTACGGCGGCACCGGCCTCGGCCTCGCGCTGAGCCGCCGGCTCTGCCGCATGATGGGCGGCGACATCGCCGTCGTCAGCGAGCCGGGGCGCGGCAGCACGTTCACGATCAGGTTGCCGACGTCGCCACGCGACGCTGCAGACCCCACAGGACCGCGCCCTGGATGAGGAGCGCGGCGGCGATGGCGAGGGCGAAGCCCGTCGCGGTGCCGAGCACGACGATCGTCACGCTCAGCACGAAGCAAAACGCCGCGAACGCCCACATCCCGGGCAGGAACCCTCGCAGGAAGCTGATCGCCGCCGCCGACCCTTCCTGGGCATGACTGAAGCCGAGCAGGATGGAGATGGCGGCGGGGAACGGCGTCAGCGCGCCGCTCAACGTGGGCCCGAGTCGTTGCGCGAGCCCGGTGACGGAGAGGACGAGCAGCATCGAGGCGAGCGCGCGGACGGGAAGATCCCACGCCGGGCGCGGCCTCGTGGCGCGCGCGCCCGAGCGCGGCAGCACGAGCTGCCCGAGCGCGATGCTGGCCAGCGCGACGGCGAGCGCGAGGACGGTCGTCCACGCCACCCGTTGCACCAGCAGCACGCTCGAGAAGAACGCCGTCCAGCTCACCGGCAGGCTGATCCACCACGGAGTGCGCAGCGCCGCCCACGCGTACGCGACGACGGCGGCGGCGACGCCGACGAGGGAGACGAGCACCGCGCGCGAGGCCTCGGCCGTGAACGCGGCGCCCTGCTCGACGGCGAAGAAGAAGAGGGCCGGCCCGCTGACGATCGGCAAGCCGGTGAGCAGGCCACCGATCCGAGCGCCCCATCGTCGTGTCGCGAGGCTCGCGGACAGCACGAGCAGCGGCACGAGCGTGAGCTTCAGCAGGAGCAGCGAGCGCTCACCCGGTCAAACGGTCTGGAGCACCGCCGTCGCCGCCGTGTCGGGCGCGAGCAGCGTGCGCCAGTCCGCGTCGCGCGACACCACGCCTTCCGCCGCCGACAGCGTGTAATAGCTCGGCGCGATCCCGCGCGGCGTGCCGCCGTCGCGCACCGTGCGCACGGCTTCGAGCAGCAGGCGGCGCGCCTGGATCACGGCCTTGTCGGCGGGGCCGAGATGCTCTCGGCTGCGATCGACGATCGCGCCCATGCTCTCCTGCACCGCGCGGTCCTGCAGGTTGATGCCGTCGATGCCGGTGAACGTCTCGGTCTTCTGGACCTGGCGATCGAGCAGGTAGTTGTTGCGGCGATTCAGGCGCGAGCGGAACGTCGTCTGGTCGACGGTGTCCGGACCGTTGCCGAGCCGGCGCTCGAGACGCTCCTCGTCCGGCAGCGGCTCGTCGCGCGCCGTCATCACCCAGTTGTAGACCATGGTGTGCTCGTCATCCATCGGCACCCAGATGTGGCCTGCGATCAGCGGCAGCCCGCGCTCGTCACGCGACGGCCGGATCTGGTGGAACGGCAGGATGAACTGGTAGGCACGGACGTGCACCTCGGTCCCGTCGAGCGGACGGAGGCCGGCGTAGCGATAGCCGTAGTCGGTGAGATCGACGACGAGCGACGGCGCCTTGCCGCGGACGAACGGGTCCTTCGGCTTGAAGCCCGGGCGCTTCGAGTCGGCCTGCAGCACGCGATGGAGGATCGGCGCGTGCGACGTGTCGATCCCGCCTTCGAGGCCTTGCAGCCAGTTGCTCTCCTGGACGACCTTCGATACGTGACGCCGGCTCGCGGGCGTCTGCGTCCACGCGAAGCGCGGCGGTGGCGGCGCCGACGGTGCTGCGCCCATGTACGCCCAGACGAGGCCGCCGAGCTCCATCACGGGATACGACGTCGTGCGGATCTTCGTCTTGAACGTGCCCTCCTCGGGCTCGTTCATCATGTCGACGCAGCGGCCGGAGACGTCGAACTTCCAGCCGTGATAGACGCACCTGAGCCCGCACTCCTCGTTGCGGCCGAGGAAGAGCGACGCGCGGCGGTGCGGGCAGAACTCGTCGAGGAGGCCGATGCGGCCTTCGCTGTCGCGGAACGCGACGAGGTCTTCGCCGAGCAGCTTCACGCGCACGGGAGGACAATCCGGCTCGGACAGCTCGCGCGCCATCAGCGCGGGCACCCAGTACCTGCGCATCGTGTCGCCCATCGGCGTGCCCGCGCCCACCCGGGTCAGGAGCTCGTTGTCCTCGCGTGACAGCATGGGCGGCCTCCTTGAACCCTCTCGCTTACGCGGGATTATACTTGCGCCCATCGCCGCACCCCATCACGGAGGCGCCCATGTACGACCAGAAGCAGCTCTTCAGCGCGAGTCTCGCCAAGGATGCCGTCTGGAAGTCCGGTCTGCGGAGCTTCATGGAGTATCGCGACCTCGGCGTCGAGAAGGCGACCCACGGCGACTTCCGCGCGCACGTCATCCGCATCACGAAGGACGGGCCCGGCGCGCACGATCTGCACACGACCGGCCTGCACGCGCACCAGTGCGACTTCCAGATGTTCTTCATCCTCAAGGGCTGGATGCGCTTCGTCTACGAGGGCCAGGGCGAGCACACGTTCCACGCGGGCGACTGCGTCGTGCAGCCCGCCTCGATCGTGCACAACGAGCTCGAGTGCTCCGATGACGTCGAGGTCCTCGAGATCTACTCGCCGGCGGTCCATCAGACGGTGAAGGTCGACCGCATGCCGGAGACCGCGGCGGCGCGCTAGCTAGCGCGTGGATCCCGCCCGACATCACGGGCGCATCGCCGAGCTCGCGAGGCGCGGCACCGGACGCGGCTGAGCGCCCGCGGAAACCGGCCTGGGCGCGCGCACGGAACGCCGTGGTCATGGTCGTGGTCGCGTGCATCACGATCGTCATCGGGGAACGGTGGCCGGCCCTCAAGGCGCTCGAGCAGACGATGGCGCGGCACGAAGGCGCGCTGCTCGCGCTGACGGTCGCGATGACGGTCATCGGGTTCGCGCTCTTCATGGGCGGCATCGTCTACCGCGTGATCTTCGGCACGGAGGGCGGCGGCCGGTCGTCCAGCGAGAAGTTCACGCTGCACGAGGCCAAGGCGGCGTGGGAGCGGCGCGCGTGGCGGACGAGCGCGCGCTGGCGCTCGAACTTCGTCGTGCTGGCCGGCGTCGTCGGCTTCATGCTCGCCCTGTTCGGGATCTTCATCGTCACCGGGCCGGCCGGCCTCAAGCTGCTGCTGATCGCGGCACTCGCCTACGTCGCGCTTCGGACGATCGCGGGCCTCGCGCGAGCCTAGTCGAGCCCGGGCAGGACCTCGCCGACCAGCCGCTCGAACTGGTCCATCTGACGCCACGACGTGATGCGGAGGGCGACGGACTTCATCCCTTCCCCGCGGAGCCCACGGAGGTGCTCCACGCACTGCCCGGGCGTGCCCGCCGCGGTCCACGCCTCCACCATCGCGGGCGTGAACACGGGACCGTAGTACGCGTCGAGGAAGCGCTTGGATTCTTCGAGCGCCGCCGCGCGATCGGGGTTCAGGTTGACGTTGTGGTACGCCATCGTCGGAAACGCGCCCGGGTCGCGACCGTCTCGCTCGAGCGCGGCGGCGATGCCGGCCCAGTTGCTCTTCGCGAGCCCGACGCTGAGCCGCGTGGTCATCCAGCCATCGGCCATCTGCGCGACGCGCTGGAGCGCGCGCTCGAGCCGCGCGCCGGCGAGCGGCGGGCGCGGGTTCGACGCGATCCAGATCGGACACGGCTGCTGCACGGGCCGCGGCTCCAGCGTGACGTTCTCGAACGACCGGAACCGGCCCTTGTAGGACACGCGCTCCCCCGACCACAGCCGCCGGCAGATCTCGATGTTCTCGACGAGACGGTCGGCACGCTCGCGGTCGACGACGCCGTAGCTGGCGCCCTCGCGCGCGCTCGCGCCGCCCGCGACGAGCCCCGTGCACGCCGCCAGGAGCATGCGCCCGTTCGAGAGCAGGTCGAGCGTCGCCCACTGGTACGCGAACACCAGCGGATCGCGCACGGGAAACGACGCCATGCAGCCGACACCGAGACGCAGACGTCGCGTCGCGGCCACCAGCGCCCCGAGCAGCGCGATCGAGTCCGGCCGCGGCTTCGCGCCCAGGCTGTCACCGACCCAGACCGAGTCGAAGAGCGGATTGCCGTCCGCTTTCGCGGACAGCGCGAGCATCTCCGGCACGGTGGTCACGCCGAAGAAGACGCCGCGTTGAGGCAGCGTGAGGCCGAACGCCATGCGGTATTATCGCCGAGCGCGACTCCCGCACCGAGGAAGGTGCCGCATGACCGGGAACGGCTCGCTGCCCCTCGCGAAGTTCAACGTCCTCGACCTCACCCGCGCCCGCGCCGGTCCCACGTGCGTGCGCCAGCTCGTCGACTGGGGCGCGAGCGCGATCAAGATCGAGATGCCCGGCGGCCGATCGGGCGACGGCATGGGCGGCAACCGCCACGGGTTCGACTTCCAGAACCTGCACCGCAACAAGCGAAGCGTCACGCTGAACCTGCGCGACCCCGACGGTGTCAAGATCTTCAAGGAGCTCGCGAAGACGGCGGACGTCGTCGTCGAGAACTATCGGCCCGACGTGAAGCGCCGGCTCGGCATCGACTACGAGGCGCTGCGCCCGATCAACCCGCGACTCATCTACGCGAGCATCTCCGGCTTCGGGCAGAGCGGTCCGTACCGCGATCGCCCGGGCGTCGATCAGATCGCGCAGGGCATGGGCGGCTTGATGTCGATCACCGGCATTCCCGGTCAGGGGCCGGTGCGCGTCGGCATCCCGATCGCCGACCTCTGCTCCGGCATCTTCCTCGCGCAGGGCGTGCTCGTGGCCCTCATCGAGCGCGAGACGACGGACCAGGGCAAATGGGTCCACACCTCGCTGCTCGAAGCCATGCTCTCGATGCTCGACTTCCAGGCCTCACGCTGGCTGATGAGCGGCGAAGTTCCGCCCCAGGCCGGCAACAACCATCCCACCGGCATTCCGACGGGCGTGTTCGAGACGAAGGACGGGCACATCAACATCGCGGCGTCCGGCGAGGATCTCTACGCGCGGTTCTGCAAGGCGGTCGAGCGCCCGGACCTCCTGACGGACGAGCGGTTCGCCACGTCCAGGGCGCGGTCGAAGAATCGTGACGAGATGATGGAAGTCCTGATGCCGGTCACCCGGAAGAAGACCAGCGCCGAGTGGATCACGCTCCTCAACGAGGCCGGCGTGCCTTGCGGGCCCATCTACAAGATCAACGAGTCGTTCGCCGATCCGCAGGTGCAGCACCTGAAGATGGCGCAGCCCGTGAAGTCCGGCGTGCTCGGCGATCTCACGATCCTCGGGCATCCGGTGTCGTTCGGTGACACGCGGCTGCCGATCCGGAACGCCGCGCCGGAGCTGGGCGCGGACAACGACGATGTGCTGACCGGGCTCGGTTACACGAAGGACCAGATCGCCGACCTCGCGAAGCGCGGGGTCATCTGATGGCCGATCCCGATCTCTGTTTCCTGTCGATCGCGGAGCTCGGGAGTCTCGTGCGCGCGCGCACGGTGTCTTCGGAGGAGGTGACCGAAGCACACCTCGCGCGCATCGAGCGTCTGAATCCGACGCTGAACGCGTTCGTCACGGTCATGGCCGAGCGGGCGCGTGAGGCGGCCCGGCGCGCCGATTCCGAGACGAGGGCGGGACGCTGGCGCGGGCCGCTTCACGGTGTCCCGATCGGTCTGAAAGACATCTTCGACACGGCGGGCGTGCGCACGACGAACGGCTCGTCGTTCTTCCGCGACCACGTGCCGACCGAGGACGCGGAGAGCGTCCGCCGTCTGAAGGAGGCCGGCGCCGTCCTCATCGGCAAGCTGAACACGCACGAGTTCGCCGCGGGCTCGACGACGAACAACCCGTGGTACGGCCCGACGCGCAACCCGTGGGCGCTCGACCGCGCGCCCGGCGGCTCGAGCGGCGGCTCCGGTGCCGCCGTCGCCGCATTCCTGTGTCCCGGGGCGACGGGCACGGACACCGGAGGCTCGATCCGCGGGCCGGCCGCGTGCTGCGGCATCGTCGGGCTCAAGCCGACGTACGGGCGCGTGAGCATCCGCGGGATCTATCCCAACGCCGTGAGCCTCGATCACGCGGGTCCGATGACGCGCACCGCGCGTGACGCCGGGCTCCTGCTCGGCGCGATGGCGGGCTACGACCGGCACGATCCGACATCGGCCGATGTGCCCGTGCCGGATTACACCGCCGGCATCGGCGCCGGTGTCGGCGGACTGAGGCTGGCGCTCTGTCCCGATCTCCACTTCCTCGAGCTCGACGCCGCCGTCGCACGCGCGCTCGACGAGGCGAGCCGCGTGCTGGTCGGGCTCGGCGCGAAGCTGGAGACCGTTCCGTTTCCGCTCGCGTCCGAGGTGCCGGCGACGCGCGAGGCGCTGTCGCGCGGCGAGTTCATGGCGTTGCACCGCGCACGGTTCACCGCGCAGCCGGAGGGCTACGGCGCCGACGTACGCGCGCGTCTCTCCGAAGGCGACAAGATCACGCTCGACGACTACGTCCGCGCGTGCCGGACGCGCGAGGCGCTCCGTCGCGAGCTCGACGAGCTCCTCCGCGTCGTCGACGCGCTGATCCTGCCGGTGGCGCCGTGCGAGGCGCCGCTGATCGCGACCGGTGCGTCGCGCGTCAACGGCAAGGAGGTCACGTTCGCGTCCGGGCTGGCGATGCGCCAGGTCCTCAACGTCGTCGGTCTCCCCGCCGTCGCCGTGCCGATCGGCTTCGGCGAGAGCGGGCTCCCGCTCTCGATGCAGATCGTGGGCCCGGCGTGGGGCGAGGCGAAGATCCTTCGCATCGCGCACGCGTACGAGGTCGCGACGCCGGAGATCCGCAACCGCCGGCCGGCCGCGATCTGACGCTCACCCTTTCGAAGAGGAGCCGGCGATGAAACGTGGCCTGATGGTCGTGTTCATCGTCGCCGTGCTCGCGAGCGTCGCGACGGCACAACCGCGACCGGCGGCGCCCGTGAAGCCCGAGGGCGAGATGCGCTGGGCGCTCTACGTCACGCTCGCGCCCGCGTGGTTCGATCCGGGCGAAGTGACCGCCGGATTCCTCACGCCGTTCTGGATCCTCTACGCGATGCACGACGCGCTCGTGAAGCCGATGCCCGGCAACCTCATGGCGCCGAGCCTCGCCGAGTCGTGGACCGTGAGCGTCGATCAGAAGACGTACGACTTCAAGCTCCGCGAGGGTGTCAGGTTCCACAACGGCGAGCCGTTCACGGCCGAGGACGTGAAGTTCAGCTTCCAGCGCTCCAAGGCGGGCAAGATCCTGAAGGACCGCGTGCGCGACGTCGAGATCGTCGGAGTACGCCATGAAGGGTCGGCGACGAGGGCTTTCGCAAGCAGCCCGTCGGTCTCGGACCGTACAAGTTCGTGAGCCATACGCCGGGCATCGAGCTGGTCCTCGAGGCGTTCGAAGGCTACTGGCGCAAGGTGCCGCCGGTGAAGCGGCTGGTGCTGAAGAGCGTGCCGGAGCCGACGACGCGCGCCGCGATGCTGAAGAACGGCGAGGTCGACGTCGCGTACATGCTCGACACCACCGCGGCCCAGCAGCTCACGCGCGATCCGAACCTCCGACTGGGCTTCTCCGGCGCGATCGGTGTCCACTATCTCGACTTCTTCGACCAGTGGGATCCGAAGTCGCCGTGGCACGACCGCCGCGTGCGTCTCGCCGCCAACCACGCCGTCGATCGCAAGGGGCTCAGCGAGGTCGAGACGCTCGGCGCTTCGCGTCCGACGGGCAGCATGGCCCCGCGCGCCTTCGAGTTCACGCTGGCGCTGCCGCCGTACGCTTACGATCCCGCGAGAGCGAAGACGCTGCTCGCCGAGGCCGGCTATCCCAACGGCTTCGACGGCGGCGACTTCTATCCGTATCCCCCGTACTGGTCGGCGGGCGAGACGGTGATCGGCTACTTCGGCGCGGTCGGGATCCGGATGAAGCTGCGCACGATGGAGCGCGCGGCGTTCCAGCAGGCGTGGGCGGGCAAGAAGCTCCACGGCGTGTGTCTCTGCACGATGGCGAACTTCGGCAACGCGGCCACGCGCATCGTCAACGCCGTCACCACGGAAGGCACCTACGCGCGCGGCGCCGACGCCGACGTCGACACGCTCTTCCGGCAGCAGGCGCGCGAGCCGGATAAGAAGAAGCGCGAGGCGATGCTGCACCAGATCCAGCAGCTGCTCTACGACCGCGTGCGCTTCGGCCCGCTCTACGAGTTCGTCTGGCCGAGCGGCATCGGCCCGCGCGTGGCCGAGTCCGCGCTGATGCTGATCGACCCGTACCCGTGGTCGGCGCCGTACGAAGAGGTGCGGTTGAAGGCGAAGTGACCGCGCCGCCGCTACTGGGTCGCGACGAGGGCCTTTCTTGCTCGCAGCGGCAGGTCGACCGAAACGAACCAGGTCTTCGGATAGAGGTAGTCTTCGCCGGACTCGTCGAGAATTCGGAGATCCGAGGCCGCGTCATTTCGCTCCGGCTTCACGACGCGGTAGATCTTTCCCACAACCAGGTCCGCGTCATACTCGCCGTTGTGGATGCACACCACGAAGTTGTGCGACCGACGTCCTCGACTCGGCATGGCCCTCAGTCTAGATACCTCTTTCGCTTGACGTACACGCGCCCGATCCCGTGGGCTTCGAACCAGTGGAGTTCGGCTCGGCGGATCGTCCCATCGTCGAACTGGATCGACGCCTCGCCCTTCATCTTACGCCATCGTCCGGTGCCGAACTTTCGGACCAGGTGCCTTCGAATGCCGACCGATGCGCCTCGCGCGATCGGTTGCGCGTTTCTGATGGCGCCTACGATCGTGAAGTGCATCGAGCGTCATCACGCACTCACGTCCGCGTCGTCGTCAAGTGTGGACGGATGCAGACAGCGGGAGAAGGACGGGTCGGAGGCCAGGCGCCCCCGACCCGCGCTCAGTGAGATCAGCGGCGCTCGAGCTCGCGGACGTAGATGTCGTTCGCGGTCACCGTGCGCGCCTCGATGCGTTCAGCGTAGATGACCGACGCCTCCACGGACGGGACCTTGAGGTCGCTCTTGCCGCTCACCTCGACCTTGTCGGTCTGGTGGATCCGCCCGTTGACCTGCGATGCCTTGATCTTGCACCACCACCTGCGCGCTCGCCACGTCTGCCGCGAACGCCAGCGCGCCGGCCGTGATGGCGGTCGTCAATGCGATCTTGCGGAACTTCATCCCGTGACCTCCTTTCGGAGACGCATGAAGGGCGGCAAGGTCACTGCCGCCGGCAGGCGCGCGCGTGATTGAATCGGCTACAGACGTGATGGATTCGACACTCATCGCGCAGACGTATCGCCGCTTCGCCGAGCGCGAGTGCAAGGGCTACGCGCCCACGGACTACGACCTCGCCCTCGCGGCGGCGGGCGACGACGACATCGTGGCGTTTCTCACGCAGCTCCCCGTCGCGCAACCCAACCTCTTCTTCGCGGCGATCCAGCTTCTGGCGGGACCCGACGGGATGCCCGCGCGCGCGGCGTTGCCCGCGTTCGTCGCGCGGCGCGCCGACGAGCTTGCCGCCATCATGCGGTCACGGCGAACGCAGACGAACGAGGTCGGGCGGTGTGCCGTGTTGCTGCCGGCATTGCCGCCGGGACCACTCGCGTTGCTCGAGGTCGGCGCGAGCGCCGGACTCTGCCTGCTCCTGGACCGGTTCCGTTATGACTTCGGATCGGCTCTCATCGGTGATCCGTCCTCACCGGTGCATCTGCGGTGCGCCGTCGCGGGGCCCGCGCCGTTGCCGCCTGTCGTGCCACGCATCGTGTGGAGGGCAGGACTCGATGCGCGTCCGGTCGACGTGCACGACGACGACGCGACGCGATGGCTGCTGGCGTGCGTGTGGGCGGACCATCGCGACCGCCGCCGCCGGCTGGAAGCCGCGATCGAGATGGCGAGGAAGAATCCGCCCGTCGTCGGGAAAGGCGACCTGGTCGACGACCTGCCGGCCCTGCTCGCAGAAGTCCCGGACGACGCGCAGCTCGTCGTCTTTCACTCGGCGGTGTTGACCTACGTGGCTGCCGATCGCCGTCAGGCGTTCGCCGCGATCCTTGCCGAGACGTCGAGGCGAAGAGACGTCGTGTGGCTCTCGGACGAGGCGCCGGGAGTGGTGCCCGAGCTCACGGCCCCGGCGCTCCCCTCCGACGAGCTTCGCTTTCTTCTCGGGCGGACACGGTTCACGAGCGGACGGCGACGCGACGAGCTCCTCGCGGTCGCACACCCGCATGGGACCGAGCTGACGTGGCTGTGACCGGCTAGCGCTTGAGGCCGTCGAGGACTTCGAGCGCGAGCTCGTAGCGGCCGAGCGGAGGCATCAGGTACGCGCCCTGCACGCGGTCGCGCACCACGAACAGCATCTCGCGCGCGATCTGGACCCCTTCCTTGCGCGCGGCCTCGCCGCCCGGCGTCTTGCGCATGCGCTCGCGGATCTCCGCCGGGATCTGCATGCCCGGCACCTCGTTGTGGAGGAACTCCGCGTTCTTGTGGCTGACCAGCGGCAGCACGCCGACGAGAACGGGAAGCCCGAGGTGCTCGATGCGGCGCAGCACGTTCTCCAGCAGGTCCGTCTGGAAGATCGGCTGCGTCATGATCAGCTCCGCGCCGGCGGCCTTCTTGCGCTCGAGGCGGTAGATCTCCTTGTCGAGATCCGCGGCGCCGGGCTCGAGCCCCGTCGCGAGCAGGAACGACGTCTTGCCACCGGAGAGCGGCTTGCCCGCGGGATCGACGCCGCGGTTCATGTTCGACGCCATTTGTAGCAATCCGATCGCGTCGAGGTCGTAGACCGCGGTCGCTTCCGGATAGTCGCCGACCTTCGGCGGATCGCCGGTGATGATCACGAGGTTCCGGATGCCGAGCGCGTGCGCGCCCAGCAGGTGCGCCATCTGCCCGAGGAGATTCCGGTCGCGCCCGCACACGTGCATGATCGGCTGGATGCCGTAGCGCTCCAGCAGGAGCGCGCAGAACGCCATGTTCGACATGCGCGCCATCGCGCGCGGCGCGTCCGCGACGTTCACGATGTCGACGCCGTGGTCGAGCAGCATCTTCGCGCCCTGCAGCGCCTTCGACGCGTCGAGCCCGGGCGCGGGATTCACCTCGACCGAGACCACGAACTTCCCCGCCGCGATCTTCGCCGCGAACGCGCTGCGCTCCGCGCGCGGCGTGGGCTCGAGCAGCGGCGTGACTTCGGCCGTCGCGACGGGAGTCGTCATCGCGACCGTCGTGCGCTTGTCGGCGAGCATGCGGCCCGACTTCGCCATCCACTTCACGTGCTCGGGCGTGGTGCCGCAGCACCCGCCCACCATCGTGGCGCCGATCTGGATGGTGCGCCGCGCGAACACGTCGAAGTACTCCGGCGTCGCCATGTAGAGCAGGCGCCCGTCGACCGTGCGCGGCAGGCCGGCGTTGGGCTGCACGCAGAGCGGCAGTCCGGCGACACGCATGCGCTCCGCGATGGTGAGCGCGATCTGCGGCCCGTCGCCGCAGTTCACGCCGATGGCGTCCGCACCCCACTCGCGCAGCGTCAGCGCGACCTGTTCCGCCGAGGACCCGTCCGCGACGGTCTCGCTCGGGTCGAACGTCATCGACGCGATGATCGGCGTCGCCGGCGTCGCCTGCCGCGCGGCCTCGAACGCGATGCGCAGCTCTTCGAGGTGACGGAACGTCTCGATGATCAGGAGGTCCGCGCCGCCCTCGACGAGCGCCGCGGCCTGCTCGGCGAAGGTCGCGAACGCGAGGTCGAGCTCCATCTTGGTCGCGACGCCGGGCACGAGCCCCGACGGGCCGATCGACCCGGCCACCCACACGTCCTCGCCCGCCGCCCGGCGCGCGAGCTGCGCGCCGGCCACGTTGTAGGCGCGGACCTGGTCGCCGAGCCCGTGACGATCGAGGCGGAAGGCGTTCGCGCCGTACGTGTTGGTCTCGATGACCTGCGCGCCGGCGGCGACGTAGTCCTCGTGGATCTTGCTGACGATGTCCGGGCGCGTGACGTTGAGCTGCTCGAAGTTCTGCATCACGAACACGCCGCGCTCGTAGAGCAGCGAGCCCATCGCCCCGTCGAAGACGAGGAGCGACCGCATCGCGTCGCGGAACGGCGTGTCCCGACGTGTCGCAGCCATCACGCTATGGTACTGCAGCGGCCGCGCGGCGCCGCTAGAGCTTCGCCACTCCCGCGCGGGCGCAGTCCTCGTCCTGCTGCGACGTCCCGCCGCCCACGCCGCAGGCGCCTTCGACCACGCCATTCCTGATGATGGGCACCGCGCCCTGGTGCGGGATCATGTGCCCGCCCTCGGCGGCCGCGATGCCCTGGATGATCGGCGTGCTCGCGCGCTCCTGGAGCTCGCCGCTCGGCCGCGCGAAGGCCGCCGAGGCGATCGCCTTGCCCTGCGAGCCGTACACGCTGCCCCAGATCGCGCCGTCCATGCGATTGAACGCCAGCAGCCGGCCGCCGGCATCGCACACGGCGACGCTGACCTTGATGTTGAGCTCGCGCGCCTTGTCGATCGTGGCGTGGACGATCTGATTCGCTTCGGCGAGGGTCAGTGCCATGGTGATCTCCCTTGAAGATGGGGCCACGCAACTGAGGACCCCAAACCCCTTCCACCCGCGATCCTAGCACCAGCGTACGGTTCGCGCGCGTGCTAGCTGATATGGAAGGACCAGCTGTCAAGCGGGTTGTAACGGCGTCCGCGATCTCTCGGTCGATGTTGACGTCCACGTAGAGCGCGCGCACACGTGGAGGAATTCCCGAGGACGCCGGCGCGCGG
>VGLJ01000002.1 GCA_016866775.1 Candidatus Rokuibacteriota bacterium
ACGCGGCGTCACTCCGTCAGGCTTTCGCCCATTGCGGAAAATTCCCCACTGCTGCCTCCCGTAGGAGTCGGGACCGTGTCTCAGTTCCCGTGTGGCTGGTCGTCCTCTCAGACCAGCTACCCGTCATCGCCTTGGTGAGCCATGACCTCACCAACTAGCTGATAGGCCGCGAGCCCCTCCAAGAGCGGCAGCCTTGCGGCTACCTTTCCTCCCCAGGTCTTGCGACCCGAGGAACGTATCCGGTATTAGCCTCCCTTTCGAGAGGGTATCCCGGACTCAAGGGCAGGTTGCCCACGTGTTACTCACCCGTGCGCCACTAGGCCGGAGTTGCCCCCGACCTCGTTCGACTTGCATGTGTTAAGTACGCCGCCAGCGTTCGCTCTGAGCCAGGATCAAACTCGCCAAGAAACAGCGTTGAACCTGGTCCTCGTAGCTCGAACGTTTCACTGACTACTGACAGTTACTCGGCCGAGCGCAAGGCACTCATAGAACGGATGGTGCTCACACCTTTTCGGTGAGCCAGTAGCATATCCAACTGTCAAAGAACGGCGGTCAGCTTGGAAGGTGACCGGATCGTGCTGCTCAAACGGTCCGCGCCCTTGAGCGCGGGCGAAGACTGAATATACGCATCGCTCCCGAGCCTGTCAACCCTTCGGGCTGTCGGCCCTACTTTTTTTCCAACCGTGCGATGTGGAAGGTCTTTTTGCCTCTCTGGAGGACGACGAAGCCCCCGGGCAGGACGGCGTCGCCGGACAGAACGGCATCCGCCCCGCTCACCTTCCGGCCGTTGACCTGGATCGCGCCGGTCGTGAGCAGCTCGCGGCCACGACGCTTCGACTCCGCGAGCCCGACGCGCACGAGCACGTCGACCAGCGGTGTTCCGAGGTCGTCCGCGGCGAGCGCGGTCGTCGGCGCGGCGGCGAACGCCTGCTCGAGCTGCGCGGCGCTGAGCCCGGTCACGTCCCCGGCGAAGAGCGACGCCGTGATCGTCTCGGCGTCGCGCAGACCGTCGTCACCGTGCACGAGCTGCGTGACCTCGCGCGCGAGCACGCGCTGCGCTTCGCGCTTCTCCGGCGCGTGCTCCGTCGTCTCGCCGAGCGCCACGATCTCCGCGAGCGGCAGGAACGTGTAGAACTTCAGGAAGCGGATGACGTCCGCGTCCGGCGTATTGATCCAGAACTGGTACATCTCGTAGGGCGACGTCTTGTCGGCGTCGAGCCAGACGGTTCCCGTCTCGCTCTTGCCCATCTTCGTGCCGTCGGATCTCGCGACCAGCGGATGCGTCAAGCCGTGCGCCGCGCCGGCATCCATGCGCCGGATGAGCTCGATCCCCGCGGTGATGTTGCCCCACTGATCGCTGCCGCCCATCTGCATGGTGCAGTCGTGCCGGCGCGCGAGCTCGCGGAAGTCGTAGGCCTGCAGGAGCTGGTAGCTGAACTCGGTGTACGAGATGCCGGTCGCGAGCCGCGCGCTCACGGACTCCTTCGCGAGCATCACGTTGATCGAGAAATGCTTGCCGACGTCCCGCAGGAACGGGATGAGCGACACGCTCCCGAGCCATTCGTAGTTGTCGACGAGGAGCGCCGCGTTCGCGCCCCGGTCGAAATCGACGAACCGGCTGACCTGCCGCTTGAGCCGCTCGGCATTGGCGCGCACGGTCTCCAGCTCGTTGAGCGCGCGCTCGCCGGCCCTGCCACTCGGATCGCCGATGAGGCCGGTCCCGCCGCCGACAAGGACGATCGGGCGATGGTCTCTCAGCTGAAGGCGGCGCAGCAGGGTCAGGCCGAGCAGGTTCCCCACATGCAGGCTGTCGGCGGTCGGGTCGAAGCCGATGTAGGCGCTGCGCCGCGCCTCACCGAGGTGGGCCGCGAGCTCCTCGCGCGGCGTCGAGTCGACGATCAGCTCGCGCGCGGCCAAGTCCTCGAGAAATGGGTGGGATCGGGCGCTCACGGTCTCCGCATTATCGCATTCCCTACCGGGCTCCCGTGGCGGACGCCTATAATGTTCCGAGCATGGCTTCACGCAAGCGCGCGGCCGAGACGTCGGGCACGCCGGCCGCGCGGCGCCGCTGGCTCCGCCCCCTCCTCATCGTCGTCGGCGTCGTCACCCTCCTGATCGCCGCCGGCGGAGGTGTCGCCGCGCTCTGGGCCTTCACCGTCCTGCCGCGCTCGCTCCCGAACGTCGCCGCGCTCGAGACGTTCCAGCCGATGCAGGGCGCGAAGATCTACGACGACAACGACGAGCTCATCACCGAATTCCACGTCGAGCGCCGGATCTTCGTCCCGCTCGCGCAGATCCCGCGCGCGCTGCGCGACGCCGTGCTCGCGACCGAGGACCGCCGCTTCTATCAGCACTGGGGCCTCGACCCCATCGGCATCGCGCGTGCGGTGTACCAGAACTACCGGCGCGGTCGCGTTGTCGAGGGCGGCAGCACCATCACCCAGCAGCTCACGAAGGTGCTCTTCCTCACGCCGGACAAGAGCCTGGAGCGGAAGTTCAAGGAAGCGATCCTCGCGCTCGAGCTCGAGCGGCGCTACAGCAAGGACCGCATCCTCGAGATGTACCTGAACCAGATCTACTTCGGCCACGGCGCGTACGGTGTCGAAGCCGCCGCGCGCACGTACTTCGGCAAGTCGGTGTCCGAGCTGACGGTGCGCGAGGCGGCGCTGATCGCCGGCCTGCCGCGCGCGCCCTCCGCGTACTCGCCGTTCGAGCACGGTGACGCCGCGAAGCGTCGGCGCGAGGTCGTGCTGCGCCGGATGGTGGAGTACGGCGCGTTGAAGGAGCCGGACGCCAAGCGTCTCGCGCGCTCGGATCTGGGCCTGATTCCGCCCGAGCGGCGGCGGACCACCGGCCAGTACTTCCTCGAGTACGTGCAGCAGACCCTGGAAGCGAAGTACGGCGCCGACATGGTCTTCAAGGGCGGCCTGAACGTCTACACGACGCTGAGCCCGCCGATGCAGCTCGCGGCCGAGCAGGCGCTGCGCGACGGCCTCCGCGCGCTCGAAGGCCGCAGCAAGACCTCGCGGCCCGCCGAGCACCCCGAGGGCGCGGTCGTCACCATCGAGCCGCAGACCGGCTACGTGCGCGCGCTCGTCGGCGGGTACGACTTCTTCCGCAGCGAGTTCAACCGCGCGGTGCAGGCGAAGCGGCAGCCGGGCTCGGCCTTCAAGCCGTTCGTCTACATCGCCGCGCTCGAATCCGGCTTCACCGCCGCCAGCCGCGTGGTCGACGAGCCCGTCTCGTACGCCGTGGGCGGCGGCAACGTCTGGAAGCCGGAGAACTACGACCGGAAGTACCGCGGGCCGACGACGCTCCAGCAGGCGATCGAGGAGTCCGTGAACGTCGTCACCGTCAAGCTGCAGGAGCGCATCGGCGTGAATCGCACGGTGCAGGTCGCGCGGCGGCTCGGGGTGACGAGCCCGATCGACGTGAACCTCAGCATGGCGCTTGGCACGTCGGACCTCACGCTCCTGGAGATGACGTCCGCGTACGGCGTCCTCGCCAATCAGGGCGTGTGGATGCCGCCGACGACGATCCGCTACGTCACGAACGCGCAGGGGCAACTGCTCGAGGAGCACGTGCCGACCGGGCGCGAGGCGCTCTCGCCGGAGATGGCGTACATCGCCACGCACATGCTCCGCGGCGTCGTGGAGCGCGGAACGGGGCAGGCGGCCAAGGCGCTCGGCCGCCCCGTCGCGGCGAAGACCGGCACCACGAACGACTACTCGAACGCGTGGTTCATCGGCTTCACGCCGAAGCTCTCCACCGGCGTCTGGGTCGGCTACGACCGCCCGCGCAGTCTCGGCAAGGACGAGACGGGCTCGCGCGTCGCCATTCCGATCTGGCTCACCTACATGACGAGGGTGCTCGGCGAGTCGCCGAAAGAAGACTTCCCCGTTCCCGAGCGCGTGGTGTTGCTCCCGATCGACCTCGATCCGTCGAACGAGTGCGTGCGGGTGGTGACGATGGCCTTCATCCGCGGCACCGAGCCCGCGTCGACGTGTGGTCCACGCCGCCAGAGCGTGCCGACGACGCCGTCGCCCCCGCCCGGTGCCGCGCCCGGCGCGCCGCCCGCACCGGCGACGCCAAGTCCCGCACCGGCTCCCGGGCCCTCCGCGCTGATTCGCGGCAACGTCGGCGCCGCAGCGCCCGTCACCGGCGCGCCGGCCCCCGCCCCCGGCGCGCAAACACCCTAGGGCGCGCTCAGCCCTCGGCGCGCGGGAACTCGCGCGCGACGTCCGCCCACGACGCTCCGGCGTCGAGCAGACGTCCGAAGACCGTGTCGACGGCATCGATCGGCACGCGGATCTGCTCCATCGAATCACGCTCGCGGATCGTCACCTTGCCGTCACCCGCCTCGCCCTTCTCGGCGTCGCCGACGGTCTTGACGTCGACGGTGAGGCAGTACGGCGTCCCGACCTCGTCCTGCCGCCGGTAGAGCCGTCCGATCGCCGCCGTGTCGTCGTAGACGGTCGTCCAGCGGCGCGCGAGGCGGTCGCGAAGCTCGTGGCCGCGCGCGACGATCTCGCTCCGCTTCTTGAGCAACGGCAGCACCGCGATCTTGACGGGCGCGAGCTCCGGGTGGAAGCGCAGCACCACGCGCTTCTCGTTGCGGACTTCCTCCTCGCGGTACGCGTCGAGCAAGAAGGCGAGCAGCGCGCGGTCCACACCGGCGGAAGGCTCGAGGACGAAGGGGACGACGTGCTCCTTCCGCTCCTCGTCGAACCACGTCAGCGACTTCCCGCTGAACTTCGCGTGCTGCTTCAGGTCGAAGTCGGTGCGATTCGCGATCCCCATCAGCTCGCTCCAGCCCATCGGGAACTGATAGAGGATGTCGACCGTGCGCTTCGAGTAGTGCGCGAGCTCCGCGTCGGGATGCTGGTGCAGGCGCAGGTGGTCCGAGCTCACGCCGTAGCCCGTGAACCACGCCTTGCACTGCTCGATCCAGACGTCGTGGAGATACTCGTCCGCCGGCCGGCCCTCGATCGTGTCGTGCGGGTTGACGAAGTACTCGATCTCCATCTGCTCGAACTCGCGCGTCCGGAAGATGAAGTTGCCCGGCGTGATCTCGTTGCGGAACGCCTTGCCGATCTGGGCGATCCCGAACGGCAGCTTGCGCCGCGTCGCCTGCAGCACGTTGTCGAAGTTGACGAAGATGCCCTGCGCGGTCTCGGGGCGCAGGTACGTCAACGACGCCTCCTCCTCGACCGGGCCCATGAACGTCTTGAACATCAGGTTGAACTGGCGGGGCGCGGTGAGCTGGCCCTTGCCGCACTCCGGGCACAGCGTCCGGCGCGCGCCGCAGTGCTTGCACGGCTCGCCGGCCGCGATCGTGAACTTGTTGCCCTTCGTCGCCTCGCAGTAGTGGACCCACGGCATGTCGTCGACCTGGTCGGCGCGGAACCGCCGCTTGCACTCGCGGCAATCGACCATCGGGTCGGTGAAGCTGTCGACGTGGCCGCTCGCCTTCCACACCGTCGGATGCATCAGGATCGAGGCGTCGAGCCCGACCATGTCCGCGCGCCGCTGGACGAAGTCCCGCCACCACACGCGCTTGACGTTGTGCTTCAGCTCGACGCCGAGCGGCCCGTAGTCCCAGCACGAGCCGGTCCCCCCGTAGATCTCGCTCGACTGGAAGATGAACCCCCGGCGCTTGCAGAGCGAGACCAGCACGTCCATGTTCATAGACTCGCCTCGCCTGCGGCTCGCACTGCATTGTTCATGCGCGATCTCCCGCGATCTTCGACAGCCGGCGCACCTCGCGCAGGAACTTCGTCGCGCGCGGTGCCATGCCGATGAGTCGAGTCATGTGCGCGTCCAGGACCGTCTTCAGCTCGCCTTCGGTCCGGCCGAGCGGCGTTCCGATCACATCCTCCCACGGAGCGCCACGCAGGCGCTCGAGCGCCGCCGTCGCCGCCGGAGAGATCGGCACGAGGCCCGGCAGGCAGGGCGCGCACGCCTCGCAGACGAGGCCGCCCTCGCCCAGGCGCGCGCGCGGAAATGGCGCGCGCCGCCCGCACTCGACGCAGGCGTCGAGCCGCGGCCGGTGGCCGGTCTGATCGAGGCAGCGCGCGACGAACGAGAGCGCCACCCGCCCCGGCGGCGCGACTTCCATCGAGCGGAGGCCGCGCGTGAGCAGGCCGTAGAGCGCGGCGTGCGGGTCACGCTCCCCGGTGAGCCGGTTCACGCACTCCACCATCCACGAGGCATGCCCGAGCCGCTCGAGGCTCTCGCGCAGGCGCGCGAGCGGGCGCACGACGTCGAAGTGGTCGATGCGCAAGAGCTCGCTGCGGCCGGTGTCGAAGAACACGAGCTCGCCCACCGTGAAGAGCTCGAGCGCGCCGGCGAAGCGCGACCGCGGCCGGCGCGAGGCGCGCGCCACGCCGCGCACCTTGCCGTACTCGCGCGAGAAGAAGGTCACCACGCGGTCGCTCTCGCCGAGCGGGAAGCTGCCGATGACGACGGCGGACGATTTGCCGAGCGCCATCTCAGGACGTCATGCGCAGGCCGAACTCCATCAGGGCCCGCTCGTCCTTGCGCCAGTTGCGGCGGACCTGCACCGTGAGATCGAGGAAGACCTTGACGCCGAAGAAGGCCTCGAGCGTCCTGCGCGCGTCGGTCCCGATACGCTTCAGCATCGCGCCCTGACGGCCGATGAGGATCCCGCGCTGCGAGTCCTGCTCGACGAAGATCGTGGCGCGGATGTAGAGGCACTCCGGGCGGCGGCGCTCGGCGAGCTCGTCCACCCGCACGGCCACCGCGTAGGGAACGTCCTGGTGCGTGAGGTGGAAGATCCGCTCGCGGATGATCTCCGCGACGTAGAACGTCTCGGGTTGATCGCTGGTCGCGTCGGGCGGAAAGAGAAACGGGTGCTCCGGCAGCCGCTCGACGATCAGCGCCAAGAGCCGCTCGCAGTTCGTGCCGTCGAGCGCCGAGATCGGGACGATCTCGTCGAACGCGCGCGCCGCGCGCCAGCGGTCGATGATCGGCAGCAGGGCGCTCTTGCTCCGCACACGGTCGGTCTTGTTGATCGCGCAGACGAGCGGCCCGCGAGCGTCGGCGAGCGCGCGCAGCGCGAGCGGATCGGGATGCTCGCGCGCCGTCGCGTCGACCACGAGGCAGACGAGGTCCACGTCCTTCACGGCGCGCTCCGCGGTCTCCATCATGAACGTGCCGAGCTTGTCGCCGCCCGCGTGGAGCCCTGGCGTGTCGACGAAGACGATCTGGGCCGCAGGGAGGTTCCGGATCCCGGTCACGCGGTTGCGCGTCGTCTGCGGCCGCGGCGACACGATCGCCAGCTTCTCCCCGACCAGGCGGTTCAGCAGCGTCGATTTCCCGGCATTCGGACGCCCGATCAACGCCGCAAAACCTGCCCGGAGGGGGGCTTCGCCCCCCTTCCGGCGGTCGTCGCGCGCTGACGCGCGCTCCTCCCTGCCTCCCCCCAGATCGGATTGCGCCGGCGGAGCCGGCGCTCGAACGTCCGCTGGTCCCTCGCGCCGCCGCCGCTCCTCAGACATCATCATCCAGGCAGGAGTCCCTTCCAGAGACGCGCCGGCGCGGCATCGCCGAGCAGCGCACGCTCGCGGCGGTGCATCAGGTCCGCTTCGACCGGATCGCGATCGTCGTAGCCCGCGAGATGCAACACGCCGTGCGTCGTCAGCAGCTCGAGCTCCAGCGCCAGCGGCACGCCGACCTTGCGCGCCTGGCGGACCGCGGTGTCCGCCGAGATCACGATCTGGCCGAGGAGTCCGCTCGCCGCGCCCGGGAGCTCCAGCGGGAACGCGAGCACGTCGGTGCGGCGCCGGATGCCGCGGTGGGCGGTGTTGAGCGCCCGGATCTCGGGATCGCCGACGATCGCGACGTCGACGCTGCCCTCGGGGCGGCCGAGCGCCACGAGCGCGCGCTGGGCGGCACGGGCGAGCCGCGCGGCCGGGACCGCGACCCGGCGCTGGCGATCGACGATGGCCGCGGGCATCAGGGCGCCGGGGGCGGCGCCCCGCTCTCGCGCCGCGCCTCGTACGCGTCGTAGGCGCGGATGATGGACGAGACGAGGTGGTGGCGCACCACGTCCTGGTCGCTGAAGTACACGAAGGTGATGCCCTCGACGCCGCGCAGGATCTTCTGGATCTCGACGAGGCCGGAGCCGCGCGACGACGGCAGGTCGATCTGGGTCACGTCGCCGGTGACGACCATCTTCGCGTTGAAGCCGAGCCGCGTGAGGAACATCTTCATCTGCTCGGCGGTGCTGTTCTGCGCCTCGTCGAGGATGATGAAGGAGTCGTTCAGCGTCCGGCCGCGCATGTACGCGAGCGGCGCGACTTCGATCGCGCCCTTCTCCATGAGGCTCGCGACCTTCTCCGCCTCGAGCATGTCGTAGAGCGCGTCGTAGAGCGGCCGCAGGTACGGATGCACCTTCTCGTGCAGGTCGCCCGGAAGGAATCCGAGGCGCTCGCCGGCTTCGACCGCCGGCCGCGTGAGCACGATGCGTGCGACCTCGCGCTTCATCAGGGCCGCCACCGCCATCGCCACCGCGAGGAACGACTTGCCGGTGCCCGCCGGCCCGATGGCGAACACCATGTCGTGCCCGCGGATCGCGTCGACGTAACGCTTCTGCCCGAGCGTCTTCGGCGCGATCCACTTCTTGCGCGACGGCACGGCGATCGAGTCGGCGAACACGGACTTGAGGTCCACCTCGGCGTCGTCGGACAGCATGCGGAGCGCGGCGCGCACCTCCGCCGTCCGGAGCGGCGTCCCCGCGCGCACCAGCTCCGCGAGCTGGACGATCGCGCGCTCGCCCTTCCGGACCTGCCCCTCGTCGCCCATGATGGTGACGTCGTGGCCGCGCGCGACCACGCGGACCTCGAGCGCGTTCTCGAGGAGCTTCAAATTGTCGTCGTTGCGGCCGAGGAGCTGCACGAGGTCGACGTCCGGCGCGAGCGACAGCCGGCGTGTGATCGTCGCGGCTTCGGGGCTCACGGCTGGCGCGAAGGCGCGTCCGCGCGCCGCTCCGGCAGCGCGAGGCGGATGTGGAGCTCGCGCAGCCGCTCGGGCGGCACCTCGCTCGGCGCCTGCATCAGGAGATCCTGCGCCTGCTGGTTCATCGGAAACGCGATGACCTCCCGGATGTTCGTCTCGCCCGCGAGCAGCATCACGATGCGGTCGATGCCCGGCGCGGAGCCGCCGTGCGGAGGCGCGCCGAAGCGGAAGGCGTTCAGCATGCCGCCGAAGCGCGCCTCGACGTCCTCGCGGCGGTAGCCGGCGATCTCGAACGCCTTGAACATGATGTCGGGGCGGTGGTTGCGGATCGCGCCGCTGGAAAGCTCCACGCCGTTGCAGACGATGTCGTACTGGTACGCCTTGACCGTGAGCGGGTCCCGGGTCTCCAGCGCGTCGAGCCCGCCCTGGGGCATCGAGAACGGGTTGTGGCTGAATCCGATCGTGCCGGTCTCCTCGTCGCGCTCGTACATCGGGAAGTCGACGATCCAGCAGAACCGGAACGTGCTCGCCTCGATGAGCCCGAGGTCCTCGCCCAGCTTCGTGCGCAGACGCCCCGCGACGGTGTCGACGGTCGGGCGCTTGGCGCAGACGAAGAACACGGCGTCGCCGCCGGCGGCGCCGGTGATCGTCATCAGCCGCGCCACGCGCGTCTCGTCGAGGAACTTGGCGATCGGACCCTTCGCGGCGCCGTCGGCCAGCGTGACGTAGCCGACGCCCGGCATCTCCTGCGCGCGGCCCCACTCGTTGAGCTTGTCGAAGAAGCTGCGGGGCTGGGCGGCCGCCTTCGGGCCGACGACCGCGCGCACCACGTCGCCGCGCTCCAGCGCCTGAGCGAACGCGCTGAACCCGGAGCCGCGGAAGACCTCGCCGACGTCGTGGATGACGAGCGGGTTGCGCAGGTCGGGCTTGTCGCTGCCGTAGCGGACGAGCGCTTCGTCGTACGTGATGCGCGGGAACGGCGGCGGCGACACCGCGCGCCCGTCCGCGAACTCCTCGAAGACGCCGTGGAGCACGGGCGCGATCGTCGCGAACACGTCCTCCTGCGTGACGAACGACATCTCGAAGTCGAGCTGGTAGAACTCGCCCGGCGAGCGGTCGGCGCGTCCATCCTCGTCGCGGAAGCACGGCGCGATCTGGAAGTAGCGGTCGAAGCCCGCCGTCATCAGGAGCTGCTTGAACTGCTGCGGCGCCTGCGGCAGCGCGTAGAACTGTCCGGGATGCACGCGGCTCGGCACGAGATAGTCACGCGCGCCCTCGGGCGAGCTCGAGGTGAGGATCGGCGTCTGGAACTCGGTGAAGCCCGCGTCGATCATCCGCCGCCGGATGCTCGCGATCACGCGACTGCGGAGGACGATGTTGCGATGCAGGCGCTCGCGGCGGAGGTCGAGGAACCGGTAGCGCAGGCGCGTCTCTTCCGGGAACTCGGTATCGCTGTTCACCTGCAGCGGGAGCGTGTCCGCCATCGACTCGACGGTCAGGTCGCTCACCGCCACCTCGATCTCGCCCGTCGGCAGCTTCGGGTTCTCGGCGCCGGGCGTGCGCCGCACGACCTCGCCGCCGACCATGATCACGCTCTCGAGACGGAGGCTCTCGGCGGTCGCGAAGGCCGGCGTGCCGCCCGCGACGACGCACTGGGTGACGCCGTAGGTGTCGCGCAGGTCGATGAAGAGCAGGTTGCCGTGATCGCGCTTGCGATGGACCCAGCCGGCGAGCCGCGCGGGGGTCCCGGCGTGCGTCACGCGGAGCTCGCCGCACGTGTGCGTGCGATGACCCGTGCTGAGGCTCATACGCCCTCGGCGGAGGCCGCGCGCTTGCTGCGCAACGTCGTGCCGATGTCCTCGGCGGTGCCGTCGGCGCGGTACACCCGGCCGTCGGTGAAGCCGTCCTTCGCGAGCTGGAAGATTTGCCGCCCCGCGTTCTTCGCGTGCCGCGGCTCGACGATCACCACGGCGCCGTCGGCGCGGCGCGCGCGCGCCTCGGTGAGGACCGGCGTGAGGTCCTCGAGCGCCTCGTCGACCAGCAGCGCGACTTTCGTCCGCGCGGACGCGAACGCCGCGGCGGCGCCGCGTTCCTCGAGGATGTCCATGAGGCGCTCGAAGCCGATGGAGAAGCCGCACGCGGGCACGGTCCGTCCGAGAAAACGGCCGATCATGTCGTCGTAGCGCCCGCCGCCGGCGATCGACGACGTGTAGGACGCCTCCGAGATCTCGAAGATGGGACCCGTGTAGTAGCCCATCCCGCGCACGAGCGTCGGATCGAATCGGATGTCGACCGACGCGCCGCCCTGCGACCACGTCGCCTGATCCGCACGGACGCTGCGGATGATCGTCGCCAGCGCCGTGACGGCCCCGCGGTCGACGCGCAGATCGACCCAGCCCAGGTCGGCCTCGTTCGCCATCGCTCGCTTCTCGATTTCCGCCACCGACGTCAGGAACGCGCTCACGCGCTCCGCCGGGAACCCGCGGCCCACGAGCTCGCGCTGCACGCCGGAGACGCCCACCTTGTCCATCTTGTCGAGCGTGACGAGGACGGTGCCGGCCTCCGCCTCCGCGAACCCCGCGGCGGTGACGAGCGCCATGAGGATCCGGCGGTCGTTGACGCGCACGGTGAACGACCGCAGCGTGACCTCGGCCAGCGCGTCGACGGTGGCACGGATCAGCTCGATCTCCGCCAGCGGCGATCCCAGGCCCAGGATGTCGATGTCGCACTGGGTGAACTGGCGATAGCGCCCCTTCTGCGGCTGGTCCGCGCGCCACACCGGCCCGATCTGGATGGCGCGCAACGGCTGCGGCAGGCTCGCGTGGAGGTGCGCGTAGTAGCGCGCGAGCGGCACCGTGAGATCGAAGCGGAGGCCGAGATCGGCGAGCTCCCCCGAGTCGGCGGCGGACAGCTTCTCGCCCCGCTTCAGGATCTTGAAGATCAGCTTCTCGTTCTCGCCGCCCTGCGCGCCGACGAGGACGGAGAGGTTCTCGACGGCCGGGGTCTCGATGCGCGTGAAACCGTACGAGGCGTAAACCTCGAGGATCCGCGCGGTCGCCCAGTCGCGTGTGGCGACCTGCCCTGGAAGCAGGTCGCGCATGCCCTTCGCCGGAATCGCGCTCGTCATGGCAGGACGATGTTCAGTCTGCCATGAGAATGGGCAGGAGGGCGGGTGGTCACTCCGCCAGGGTCATGATGATCTGCGTCTGCCCGGCCCCCCGCAGCACGCTGTTGTAGCGGACGACGGCGGTGATGAGCGTCGGGCTTCCGCCGTCGGTGCCGGGGAACGCGCCGAACCCACCGATGACGCCTTCGAACCCCGAGTTCACCTGCTGGAAGCGGATGCCGGCGGCGCTGCGATAGGCCACCGTCAGCACGCCGCTCTCTTCCTTGTTCTGGGGCACGACGATCTCTTCGACGCCGTCGCCGTCGAGGTCGACGGCCAGCGGGATGGGCTCCATCTGATAGAAGAAGCTGCGGCCGCCGCGCTCCAGCCCCGGGCGGAAGACTTCGATCTTCTGGCCGCCGCCCCCCACGGTCGTCGACGAGCGCCAGACCTCGTCGGTGCCGCTGATGATGCGCAGGCGGTTCTGGGGATCGATGTAGACGAGGGCGCGCGCGCCCTTGCCGACGATGTTCGAGAACGTGGCGCCGGTGGCGCGGAAGTTCTCGGGCACGATCGCGGCGTGCTCGCGCACGAGCGCGCCGTCCCGCAGCACCACCTTGTCCGCGCGTCCGCGCACGAAGAACGCCTCCTCGCGATACCCCTGGCTCCAGAGCGTCTGCTTCACGCCCGTCCCGCGCTCGTCGACGGCCAGCAGGAAGGTGTCGACGTTGTCGACGAGAAGCGCCGGCTTGCCGCCGCGCAGCGCGACGATGAACGACGAGACGCCGATCCGGGTATCGAAGCGATTGGTCACCACGCTCAGCGTGCCGTCGCCCGTCACGTCGGCGAGCTGCACGGAGATGATCCGGCCGAGCGAGCGGCCGTAGTACGTCCACTCGGGCTCGAGCGCGCGATTCACGACCTTGTAGACGTACACGCGCTCGCCGTCGCTCACCGCGAGGCGCGGCACCTGATCGGCCGGCGTCATCGACACGTCCATCCCGACGATCGCGAAGCCGAGCCGCGCCACCTCCTTCAGCGCCAGCGCCCCCTCGCCGCTCGAGTAGGTCGCGCTGTCGGCCTCCAGGCCGAGCAGGCCGGCCAGAAGCGATTGCCTCTTCACGGGCGCCGGTGCCTTCCCGGGCCCGCCCGAGAACTGCTCGCGCGGCGCCGGCTTCACGCTCGGCGGCACGACGAACGCGGTGGCGAGCAGGGGCTCGGCACGCCCCGCCGTGAAGAGACGCGCGTCGACGAACGGCTTCCGATCGACCGTGGTGAAGTGCAGCGCGAGGACGGTGTCGACCTTGAACCGCTCGAGGGCTTCACGCGCTCCGCGCCCGCGCAGGAACTCCTCGGGAGCGATGCGCTCCTGCGAGAGCCAGACCGAGATCTGGTCGCCCGCCGTGACGTGGAAACGCCCCGACCGATTGAGCGCGGCGTACACCTCGTTGGTGGCGGCCTCCATCAGCGGATCGCGCATGCCGGGCCCCTTGAGCGGCAACAGGGCCACCTTCACGGGGCTCGTGCCGGTCCGGACGCGGTCACCGGCTTTCGCGCCGGGCGCGTCGGCCGTCGCGATCGAGTAGCCGTCGAAGACCCGCGTGATGACCGCCCGCCCGAGCGTGTCCTCGGTCTTCCCGAGGACGGCTCCGGTCCGCGGGTGCCTGAGCTCTCGGCCTTCGCGGAACACCTCGAGCGCCAGACCGGGCTGGATGCCTGTCGCGCGGCCGATGGAGAGCGTCAGGGCGCGGTCCTTGGCCTCGATCACGTCGCCCTCGAGCTTCGGGAAGAGCGCGACGGCCTGGTCGACCAGCGCCGTGATCGACAACGGCGCCTGGGGTGTCTGGGAATAGCTGGCGGTGGCGAGCGTCAGGAGGGAGAGGGCGACCGCAACAACGACACGCCGCATCGCCGGCACTATAGCACGAACGACGACGGGGCCCGGGATGTCCCGGGCCCCGTCTGTGCTGCTACGACGCGAGCTTAGAACGTGTAGCGGACCCGCGTGACGACGGACTGCGAGTCCTGCGGGTTGCGACCGCTCCGAGCGCCGCATGTCGCCGACCCGCCGCAGTTCCCCGTCGACGTGTGCGTCGCCAGTGCATGGCCCGCGAAGTTGTACGCGCCGACGACGTCCAGGGTGACGTTCGGAGCGAACTTCCACGTGAAGCCGAGGTCGATTTCCGTACCCAGGAAGCTCGCATTACCTCGGTCACGGCACCCGCCGTTCGCCTGCGGGACCGTGCAGTCGCCGGGCGTGAGACCGGAGGCGTTGGCGAGCGTGCTGGCGGTGTCGACTTTCTCGGCCGTCCAGTTGGCCGTCACCGCCGTGCGAACCGAGAACGCTGGCGTCAGATCGTAGCGGGCGCGCATACCCGCGCGGATCAGACCGTACTTGTCGTATCCGATCGCGGTGATCGTGTTGAGACCGCCCGCGCGCGGCAGGAGGCTGCTGAAGTAGTCGATGTTGAGGGCCCACATCTCGGCCCAGCCGCCGTAGAACCCGCTGTCCGTGCTGATGGGCTCGTAGAAGTCCATGTCGGCGCCGAGATCGATGCGATCGCCGGCCTTGTTGCCGCTCGTGTAGATCGCGGCACCTTCGATCAGGAGCGGACCGGCCTGCCAGCCCGCGCGGACGTCGAAGAGCCACGCGCTGCGCTTCTGCTCGAGCTGCGTGCTGCCGACGAAGAGGTCACGGCTCCCGCCCTGGTACATGAAGGTCGGATCGATCGAGAAGGCGCCGAGCTTCCAACGCGCGTCGACACCGATGGTCCACCGGTCTTCACGGGCACCGCTTCCCGTCGCCGCGTTCGGGAACGATGCCGCGACATTCGCCACGCCACCGCGGCCCAGGCGCGCCTGGCCGGTTATGCCCTCGATCTGGGCGTACGAGAAGATCGGGCGGATGTCGAGGCCCTTGAACGGCGTGTACTCGACGCTGAGGAATATGGCCCAATCTTCACCACGCGGGAACCCGTCGCGGATCCCCGTGTTCTCCTCTTCCATCTGGTTGTAGGTGAAGTGAACCTTGACGTCTGGCGCGGGCGTCAGCGTCAGGTGAAGGCCCGCGAAGTCACCCTGCATCAGGATGGCGGGCTTGTACATGACCGTCGCCATCTGCGCACCGACGCGCCAGACGTTCGGAATCGGAATGATCGGAAGCGCAAACTCCGTGTAGGCCCACTTCAGTTCGAGGATGCCCTGCATGTCGGTGTTGGGGCCGGCGCTGGAAGTGGTGCCCAGCCTATTCGGGGCTGTGATGCTCGTCGCGCCGGTCTGGCCGTACGTGTAGTCGATTTCGAGACCGAGCACGAACTTCGTGGTCCCGACCTCGGCCGTGATGTCCGGCCGGGCGCGCGTGCGGGCGTACCACTCCGTGTCGCCGGTGCGCGCGGGGTTGGAGTCTTCGTGATTCGAGTTGCGTTGCCACGACAGGACGTTGTCGATCAGCCCGCTGATCGTGACCTTGGTCTGAGCCGACACGTCGGGTGCCGTCATCGCGATGACCGCGATGAGGGCCAGGAACAGGATCCCGATTCGCCTCATTACCGCCTCCTCAGTTGGGGTGTGGAACACCTGGCTACCGGTCGCCGAACGACATCCCAGACCAGCACCAACACCTGCGGGGAAGCAGCCTACATGTAACTCTATACTCGGAAACCCCTTTAACGCAAAGCAAAAGGTCCCCGCTCGACCGCGCGATGCGTTAGAAGCTGAACCGGACCCGCGCACCCGTCGCCTGCACGTCCTGGGGGTTGCGCGCGTTTCGTGCGCCACCGCTGGTACCCGTGATGACGTGCGCCGCGAGGGCCGGGCCGGTCATCAAGTACGCTGCCCGCCTCCTCACGATGATGGGTGGACCCGTGCTTCCACTGCCAACAGCCATGCTTCGGGACAGGGCACGGCGTGTCGTGAATACACCAAGCGCCCTGCGGCCGCAAGAAAAAACTAGCGCTTCGAGATCAGCCACCGGCCGAGGGCCAGGTGCTGGAGCCCCGAGCGCTCGAAGGTGTCCAGGGCGTCGTCCGCCGAGCACACCAGCGGCTCGCCGTGGAGGTTGTAGGAGGTGTTCAGGACGGCCCCGACGCCCGTCTGGCGCTCGAATTCCTGGATCACGCGGTGGTAGTCGGGGTTCCAGGCCTGCTCGACGATGTGCGCGCGCGCGGTGCCGTCGTGCGGATGGATCGCCGCGACCAGCTCGTCGCGCCGCTTCGGCTGTGTCGGGAACGCCAGCATCATGTACGGCGACGCGAGGCCGCGCGGGTTGACGAGGTAGTCGTCCGCGCGCTCGCGCAGGATCGACGGCGCGAACGGCATCCAGAAGTCGCGATTCTTGATCATGCGATTGATGATGCCGACGACGGACGGATGCGACGGATGCGCGAGGATCGATCGATTGCCGAGCGCCCGCGCGCCGAACTCCATGCGGCCGGCGCAGCGCGCGACGACGCCGTCGGACACGAGCAGCGCGGCGATCTTCTCCTCGATCCGCTCGTGCTCGGTGACGCGGTGGCGATTCGCGACGTCGCGCCGGCGCAGCGTCGCCTCGATCTCGTCCGACGTGAGGTCCGGCCCGAGGTACGCGGGCCCGAACGCCCGCGGCGCGGCGGGCACGCCGCGCGCCGCGCAGAGGTCGACGTAGCCGAGATACGCCGCGCCGATCGCGTTCGACTCGTCGCCGCACGAGGGAAAGACGAAGAGCTCGCGGACCCACTCCTCGGCGGCGAGCCGCATGTTCGCCTTCACGTTCATGAAGACGCCGCCGCCGAGCGCCAGGCGCTCGCCGCCGTGGCGCTCCCGCATGCGGCGGGCCCAGCGCACGAGCGTGTCTTCCACGATCGCCTGCGCGCCGCCCGCGATCGCGTCGAAGCGGAGGCCGAGCGTCGCCTCCACGAGCTGGCGATAGCGCGGCCCGCGCCGCGTCCACGCGAACAGGCACGGGTCGCCCTCGGTGAGCGCGAAGACGCGCGCGAGCGCCGCGGTCGCCTCGGCGGTGGCGCGGGCGCCGGCGTACGGCGCCAGCCCCATCACCTTGTACTCGTGCTCGCCGAACTTCATGCCGAGGAGGAGCGTCGCGAACGAATAGAACGAGCCGAGCGAGCCGGGCGCGCTCGGCGACGCCTCCCGTCGCGTGATCGCCGTGCCCGCCGCGCGCGACGCCGTCGCGCAGAGGCCGTCGCCGGAGTTGTCGTTCGTGAGCACGAGCGCGTCCTGGGCGCCGAACGGCGCGCCGTAGTACGCGGCCGCCGCGTGGCAGGCGTGGTGGTCGAGCGTCACGATGCGCTCGCGCGCGATGCCGAGGTGGTCCGTGACGAGCGCGAGCCGCTCGTCGTCGCCGAGCGCCGTTTTCCCGGCCGATGAGGCCGCGAGGCCCACGCGCGCCGCGAGCTTGCGCGTCCGGCGCGCGACGCCGCCGGCCGGCGCCTCGAGGCTGACGCCGTAGTAGGCGCGCGCGTACGGGAGATCGTGCAGCACGCGGTTCATCCACTCGCGCGCGTAGGCCTGGCGCCCCGCGAGCGCCACCACGTCGATGTCCGCCGGCGTCAGGCCGAGCTGGCGCAGGAGCGCGTCGACCGCCGCCCGCGGGTACCCGGCATCGTTCTTCAGCCGGCTGAACCGCTCCTCCGATGCGCAGCCGACGATGCGGCCGCCGCGGAGCACGGCCGCCGTCGCGCAATGGGTCTCGCTGATGCCGAGGACGATCATCGGAGCGGACGTCCTACCCTTCTTCGCCGAGCGCCTTGAGCTGCTCGACGGCGTCGCGCGCGGACGGCGAGTCCGGCGCGAGCTTGCGCGCCTGGCGGAAGGCCGCCTTCGCCTCCTCCTTGCGCCCTTCGGCGACCAGCACGAGGCCGAGGTTGAGGTAGGTCCGGGCCATCTGCGGCTGCTGCGACTCGATGTTCAGCGCGAAGCGCAGCGAGGCCTCCGCCTCGACGTAGCGCTTGAGCGCGAAGAGCGCGTAGCCGAGGTTCTGATGGGCCGCGTGGGGCACCGTGAGGGTCGGCAGCGTGAGCGCCCGTCGATACGCGGCGACCGCGTCGTCGAAGCGCGCCGACTCGGCGAGCGCCGTCCCCCGATGGAAATGGGCGTCGCCGTACGTCGGATCGCGCTCCACCGCGCGATCGAGCCAGGCGAGCGCGCCCCGGAGCTCACGCATGTGGAGCAGGACGGTGCCCATCGAGTACGCGTAGACCGCCACGGTGGAATCCAGCTGCGCCGCCTCCTGGAACGCGGAGAGCGCGAGACCGAACTGCTGCTGGTCCAGCGCGGCCGTGCCGCGCTCGTAGGCCGCGCGCGCCTGGAGCGCCCTGAGCTCCTTCGTGTCCTCGACGCGCGAGGACGGGGGCGTGGTCGTGCAGCCGGCGAGCGTCACGAGCGTCACGAGCGCCGCGAGCAGGGGTCGTCGCCACAGAGCCGTCCTCGGCTTCCTTGACACCCTGTTCCTCCCCCATGTAGCGTTCGAGTTGTGCCGACGTACGAGTATCACTGCGACGGCTGCGGCCGCGATTTCGAGGTCAGGCAGCGCATCTCCGAAGACCCGCTGAAGACCTGCGGCGTGTGCGGCGGTTCCGTCCGCCGCCTCCTCTCCCCCGCGCCCTTCATTCTGAAGGGTGCGGGCTGGTACGTCACCGACTATCCCTCGGCCTCGCGCAAGAAGGCGATGGAATCGGAGAAGGGCGGCACCAAGGAAGCCGCCTCGAGCGGCACCGAGAAGAGCAGCTCGTCGAGCGACGGCGCGTCCACGAGCTCGTCCTCCACTAGCTCTTCTTCCACGAAGTCGTCCTCGCCTTCCTCGCCTTCCCCTTCGTCGTCGTCGTCGTCCTCGAGCTGAGCGCCACCGGCGTCCCGCGCCGCGCCTTCAGCATCGCCGCCGCGCTCCCTTCGCGCACCGCCACCTCCAGGCGATTGCTCGAGCCGATCAAGGCGCCCGCCGCGCCGCGCGGCAGATCCGCGTAGGTCCCGACCAGCGGCAGGCGTCGCCCCGCGATGTGGATCGACGCCTCCGGCCCCGCGTCCTCCACGGCATCCGCGGCGATCGACGTGACCAGGTTCCCGAAGCGGTCGACGTGCAGGACGGCGCCCGCGACCGCGCCGCCGACGGCGCGGACTTCCGGCCACGGCACGAGCACGGGATCGTCGACCGCGGGCCCGAACTGCTCGGGCGCGACGCCGCGCGCGAGATGCGCGGCGGCCGGCGCGAACACGTCGCGCCCGTGGAACGTGCGGCTCACGCGCGCCAGGCGCAGCTCCGCGGTCACGAGCGCGTACGCGCGCCACGCGCCGCGCGTGAAGATCGGCGTCAGGAGACCGTTGTCGGGCGCGACGAAGGTGGCGTGGCCCTGCCGCACCACGAGGCCGCGGCGCGCGGTGCCGACGCCGGGATCGACGACCGCCAGATGCACCGTCCCGCGCGGGAAGAACGGCACCGCCGCCTCGAGCGCGAGCGCGGCGCCGACCACGTCGTGCGAGTCGACGTCATGCGTGACATCGACGAGCCGGACGTCGGGCGCCAGACCGAGGATCACGCCCTTCATCTCCGCGACGTAGGGGTCGCGGAGGCCGAAGTCGGTGGTGAGCGTGACGACCGCCACGCTCAGCGGTCGCGGTCCACCACGAAGTCGGCGACGAGCGAGAGGACGCCGCGCTCCTCCGACGGTGGGAAGGCCTCGAGGTCGCGCTTGGCGGCCTGCGCGTAGGCGTGCGCGCGTGCGAGCGCGTACTCGACGCCGTCGTGCTCCAGCACGAGCCGGCGGATCTCCTCGATCTCGCCGGGCCCGAGCGCGTGGGTCTTGAGGCTCTCGCGCACGCGCTCGGCGTCCGCGGGCTTCGCCCGGTCGAGCATCGCGATGAGCGGCAGCGTGCGCTTGCCCTCGCGGAGGTCGGCGCCGATCGCCTTGCCGAGGCGGTCCGGGTCGGCGACGAAGTCGAGCGAGTCGTCGGAGATCTGGAAGGCGACGCCGATGTCGAGGCCGTACCGCGTCAGCGCGTCGAGCTGGGCCGCGGGCACGCCGCCGAGCAGCCCGCCGATGCGGCAGCACGCGGAGATGAACGACGCGGTCTTCTGCGTGATGATCCGCACGTAGTCGGCCTCGGACGTGATCCCGCTGCGCTTGCGCTCGAGCTGGAAGACCTCGGCCTCCGTCATCGACACGGTCGCGCGCGCGAGCGTCTCCATGATCGCCCGGTCGTTGTCGCGCACGAGGAGGTCGAACGACTTCGAATAGAGGTGGTCGCCGACGAGCACGGAGGCGTCGTCGCCCCAGCGCGCGTTCGCCGAAGGCCGGCCGCGCCGGAGCGGCGCCTGGTCGACGACGTCGTCGTGGATGAGCGTCGCGGTGTGCAAGAGCTCCACCACGCACGCGAGCCGCACGGGACGCTCGCCGCGGGCTTCCGCCAGCCGCGCCGCGAGGAGGAGGAGGATCGGTCTGAGCCGTTTGCCGCCGGCGCCCGCGATGTAGCCGCCCATCTCCTGGATGAGCGTCACGTTCGAATCGAGCTCGCGGCGGATCTCGGTCTCGACCGCGTCGAGGTCGGCTCCCACGAGCACCGCGACGCGCTCCTTGAGCAGGCCCTCGAGAGCGGGAGTGGCCAACGGCGCTACTTGGCGACCACGCGGTCCTTGATCTGGACGGACGCGCCGGGGGCGACGCTCTGCAGCTCGGCCACCGAGAACTTCTCGCGCACCTCGGTCACGCGCGCGATGCCGACCTCCTCGTCGAGGTCGCCGAGGACTTCACCGGTGACGGGATGGACGATGGGGATCCGATCGCGCCGCAGGCTCAGGACCGTGCCCGCACGCAGACCGTCCGCCGCGGTGAGATCGACGGCGATGCGTGTCGTGTCGACGTAGAGCACGATGCCCTGCTTGCCCGGTGCCACGACGCGCCCGTTCGCCGGCGCCGTCGTGGCGACGGACCTGGAGGCGGCCGCGCGCACCGCCGCGGGCGGCGTCGCGTCGCTCGGCAGCGCCATGCCCTGGCGCGGGCTGATCTTGCCGCTGCCGGGAGGCGGGCCGTAGCGGGCGACGATCTCGGGCGAGGCGATGATCGCCTTCTCGCCCCGGATCAGCGTGGTGATCGTCGTCGGAACCTTGTCCTCTTCGACCCAGATGTACTGCGGCTCGCTCGGGACGTCGCCGAACCGCGGGTTCTTCACGAGCAGCCACCGCGTCTCGGCCGACCTCAGCGTGACCGACGGCTCGCTCGCCGGGCCCATACCCACGAGCTCGCGCGCCACGTTCGTCGCCGTGGTGCATCCCGCGAGGCCCAGCGTGACGGCGGCGAGAAAGACCGCGACCGGCAGGGACTTCATGCGCGCCCTACCATAGCACACCCCCTCCTCAATCCTCCGGCAGCGGCTCCCACGGGAAGCGTTGCTCTTCGGTCGGATTGACGGTCTGCAGAACGTCGCGCCGGGAGAAGAGGGCCGTCCCGGTGACCGCCGACACCCACGTGGTGTCGAGATAGGTCTGGCTGCCCCGGCGGATCAGGATCGGCACGAGCCACGCGGACACCTCGAGGGCGCGGCCGAGCGGGACGGCGCGGTCGGGCCGTCCGAGCAGCTCCTCGACGCGGACGTTCTGGGCCGAGATCGTGTCGCTCACGAGCAGCGGGTCGATGACCTGGAACCGCTTGGAGCGCTCGAGCAGGGTCGCGAAGAGATAGGGCACCCGCCGGACGTCGGCGGCGCTCGCGGTCAGATCCAGGACCGGGGCCACGGCCACGCGAATGCGCCCGCGGCTGATGCGCACGCCGTCCTCGATGCCCGGCCGCGGCTGTCCCGGGGCCGGGACGAACATCGCTTCGGAGACGCGCGGCAGCACGCGCCGGATCTGCGCGTAGCCCAGCACGTCCTCGTAGCGGCCGAGGGGCTTGCCGGTGATCGGGTGATGGAAGACCTCGCCCTTGCGGAAGACCGTCAGTTCCTGCCCGACCTGAGCGCCACGCTCCTCACCGAGGTCGAGGTAGAGCCGGTCGCCGTCGGTGTCGAGGACGAGCCCTTCGATCGGCTGGAACGCCTTGATGAGGTCCTCGGCCATCGCCGTGAAGGTCGAGGCGATGCGATCGGCGAGGCCGGCGTGGGCGACCGGCGCCGAGACGAGGATCGCGAGGACGGCGCCGAGCAGCGCGCCGGCGCGCGGGCTCAGAACGTCACCGACGGCGCGTGCACGCCGAACACGCCCCGCAGCCGCCCGCAGATCTCGCCGAGCGTGACCGACGCCTCCACGGCGTCGACGAGACGCGGCATCAGGTTGTCGCGCCCGCGCGCCGCCGCCTCCACCGCGTCCAGCGCCCGCGCGGCGCGATCGCGATCGCGCCCCGCGCGCACGCGCGCGATCCGCTCGCGCAGCGCCTCGCCGACCCCCGCGTCGAGCTGGAAGAGATTCGCGGGCGGCGGCTCGTCGGTCACGAAGTCGTTCACCCCGACCACGACGCGGCGCTTGTCCTCGACCTCGCGCTGGTAGCGGTACGCGGCGTCCTGGATCTCGCGCTGCATGAACCCGATCGCCGCCACCGAGCCGCCCAGGTCGTCGATCTTCTTGATGTAGACCCCGGCCTCGCCCTCGAGGTCGTCGGTCAGGCGCTCGAGCGCGAACGATCCGCCGAGCGGATCGACGGTGTCCGCCACGCCCGACTCGTACGCGAGGATCTGCTGGGTCCGGAGCGCGAGCCGCACCGACGCCTCGGTCGGCAGCGCGAGGGCTTCGTCCCGCGAGTTGGTGTGCAGGGACTGGCAGCCGCCGAGGATCGCGGCGAGCGCCTGGACGGTCACACGGACCACGTTGTTCTCCGGCTGCTGCGCGGTGAGCATGCTGCCCGCGGTCTGCGCGTGGAAGCGCAGCGTCAGCGCGCGCGGGTCGCGCGCGCCGAACCGCTCGCGCATGATCCGCGCCCACAGCCGGCGCGCCGCGCGGAACTTCGCGACCTCCTCCAGGAGGTTGTTGTGCGCGTTGAAGAAGAAGGAGAGCTGCGGCGAGAACGCGTCGACCGCGAGCCCCGCCTCGACGGCCGCCTGCACGTAGGCGACGGCGTTCGCGAGCGTGAACGCCACCTCCTGCACGGCGGTGCATCCGGCCTCGCGCATGTGGTAGCCGGAGATCGAAATCGTGTTCCAGCGCGGCACCTCGTCCTTGCAGTAGCCGAAGATGTCGGTGACGAGCCGCATCGACGGTCCCGGCGGGAAGATGTACGTGCCGCGCGCGATGTACTCCTTGAGGATGTCGTTCTGGACGGTGCCCGAGAGCCTCGCCGGCGCCACGCCCTGCCGCTTCGCCACCGCGACGTAGAGGGCCAGCAGGATCGACGCGGTGGCGTTGATGGTCATCGAGGTCGAGACACGGTCGAGCGGAATGCCCTCGAAGAGGTCGTGCATGTCCTCGATCGACGCGATCGAGACGCCGACCTTGCCGACCTCGCCGTGCGCGATCGGCGCGTCCGGATCGTGGCCCATCTGCGTCGGGAGATCGAAGGCCACCGAGAGACCGGTCTGCCCCTGGTCGAGCAGGAAGCGGTAGCGCTTGTTCGTCTCGGCCGCGGAGCCGAAGCCCGCGTACTGCCGCATCGTCCACAGCCGGCCGCGATGGCCGGTCGGGTGGATGCCGCGCGTGTACGGGAACTCGCCGGGCTCGCCGAGGCGCTGCGGGTCGCGCGAGGGGTCGTCGGGCCCGGACACCCGTGGGACCGGCGTGCCCCACGAGGTGGTGAAGAGCGCGTCCCGCTCGCGCGGCTCGCTCATAACGGCATGTTCCCGTGCTTCTTCGGCGGGTTCGCGTCGCGCTTGGTGTGCAGGATCGCCAGCGCTTCGCAGAGACGTGCGCGGGTCTCTTTGGGCTCGATGACCTCGTCGATGTAGCCGCGCTCGGCGGCGATGTACGGGTTCGCGAACTTCTCGCGGTACTCGCGGATCTTGCCGTCGCGGAACGCGGCGGCGTCGCCCGCCGATTCCATCTCGCGCCGGTAGAGGATGTTGACCGCGCCCTCGGGCCCCATCACCGCGATCTCCGCCGTCGGGTACGCGAGGTTCACGTCGCCGCGGATGTGCTTCGACGACATGACGTCGTACGCGCCGCCGTAGGCCTTGCGCGTGATCACCGTGAGCTTCGGCACCGTCGCCTCGCAGAACGCGTAGAGGAGCTTGGCGCCGTGCTTGATGATGCCGCCGAGCTCCTGCGCGGTCCCGGGCAGGAAGCCCGGCACGTCGACGAACGTCACGAGCGGCACGTTGAAGCAGTCGCAGAACCTGACGAACCGCGCGGCCTTCACCGACGCGTTGATGTCGAGGCAGCCCGCGAGGTGCGCGGGCTGGTTGGCGACGATGCCGACCGGCCGGCCGCCGAGGCGGCCGAAGCCGATGATGATGTTCGGCGCGAAGCCCGCCTGCACCTCGAAGAAGTACCGATCGTCGAGCACGGTCTCGATGATCGTCTTCATGTCGTACGGCCGGTTCGGCTGCTCGGGCACGGCGGACTGGAGCGACTCGTCGCGCCGGTCCACGGGATCGGTCGTCGGCCGGAGCGGCGGGTCCTCGAGGTTGTTCTGCGGCAGGAAGCTCACCAGCTCGCGGATGATCGCGAGACATTCCTCCTCGGAGTCCGCCGCGAAGTGCGCGACACCCGACGTGCTGCCGTGCGTCTCCGCACCCCCGAGCTGCTCGGCCGAGACCTCTTCGTGCGTGACCGCGCGGATCACGTCCGGCCCGGTCACGAACATGTACGACGTGTGCTTCACCATGAGCACGAAGTCGGTGATCGCCGGCGAGTACACCGCGCCGCCCGCGCAGGGCCCCATGACCGCCGAGATCTGCGGCACGACGCCGGAGGCCAGCGTGTTGCGCAGGAAGATGTCGGCGTAGCCCGCGAGCGAGACCACGCCCTCCTGGATGCGGGCGCCGCCCGAGTCGTTGAGGCCGATCACCGGGGCGCCGGTCTTGAGCGCGAGGTCCATCACCTTGCAGATCTTGCGGGCGTACGCCTCGGAGAGCGATCCGCCGAACACCGTGAAGTCCTGCGCGAAGACGAACACCGGCCGCCCGTGAATGCGCCCCCCGCCCGTGACGACGCCGTCGCCGGGGATCCGCTGCTCGGCCATCCCGAAATCGTGCGTCTGGTGGACGACGAACTTGTCGAGCTCGAGGAACGTGCCGGGGTCGAGGAGCAAGTCGAGGCGCTCGCGTGCCGTCTTCTTGCCGGCCTTGTGCTGGCGCCGGACACGCTCGTCGCCGCCTCCCAGCTCGGCCTCGGCGTGACGGCGGTGCAGCTCTTCGAAGCGCTCCTGGAGGGACATCCGCTGAGGTCAGTATAATCGAGCCCCATGCCCCCCTGGCTCATGGTCGTGTTGGCCGGCTGTGCCGTCGCGGTCTCCGTCGCGGTCGTGCTCCTGATCCTGAGCGCGCGCCGCGCGATCGAGCGCACCACCGCGATTCTTGCCATCGCCGAGCGCGAGCTGGCGCCCCTCACCACGGAAGCGCGGGGACTCACCAGCGACGCCCGGGCCCTCGCCCAGGAAGCCACGCGCGAGCTGCGGCGTGCGGGCGACGTCGTCGACCGCGTCCACGACTCGGCGGAGGGCGTGAGCCGCATCGTCAACGCGCTCGCGGGCCTCACTCGTGCAGGCCAGGTGGTCGGCGTCGCGGCCGCCGTCCGGCGCGGCATCGACGTGTTCGTGCAGCGGATGCGGAAGGCAGGAGGTAACCACCATGGCGAGTGACCGCGGTGGCGCGGGTGCCTATCTGGGCTGGTTCCTGTTCGGCGCGACGCTGGGCGGCATCACCGCCCTGCTCCTCACCCCGAAGACCGGCGAGGAGAATCGCGGCCTGCTCGGGGAGCGCGCGAGCGATCTCCTCGACAAGGGCCGCGAGCTCTTCGCGGAGCAGACCGATCGGCTGCTCGGCGCGTTCGAGGCCGGGCGCGACGCCATGCGCGAGGAGATGCGCAGGACGCCACCTCGTGGCTGAGGTCGAGCTTCCGGATCCCGAGGAGATGGGGGAGCGGCGCGACAAGGCGTTCAGCCGTCGCGTCGCCCTCACCACCGCCGTCTACGCCGTCGTCCTCGCCCTCGCCTCGCTCGGCGGCAACAACGCGATGGAGGACATCCTGCTCGCCCAGCAGGAAGCCACCAACCAGTGGGCGTACTACCAGGCGAAGGTCGTGCGCGAGCACTTGAACCGCGGCAACAAGCTGCTCGTCGAGACCCAGCTCGCGGATCCGTCACCGCTGAAGGGCGCCGAGCGCGTGAAGTTCGAGGCGCTCGCAAAGAAGTACGCGGACGAAGAGAAGCGGATGAACGCCGACAAGAAGGACATCGAGAAGGACGCGCGCAGGTTCGAGAAGGATCGCGACGTCAACAAGGACAAGGACACCTACTTCGACTTCGCCGAGGTCTTCCTCCAGATCGCGATCGTCTCGGCGTCGGTGGCGATCCTCGCGGCCTCGCGCCCGATGTTCTGGTTCTCACTCGCGCTCGCGATCCTCGGCGCGCTCGCGACGGTGAACGGCTTCCTGCTCCTCGCCCGCATCTCCTTCCTTCACTGACCGCGCGCGCGCGGTCACATCCAGCTGCTGCTCTCCATGGTCTCGAAGGACCACACGGTCACGCGGTACTGCGCCGCCGGAGGCAGGCCGGCAATCCTGAAATAGGAGCGCTGGAGTCCGGGCACGCCGGTCTGTACCCACTCGACCTTCTGGCCGACGACGTTGCCCGTCGCGTCGAGGCCCTGGGCCAGGAGCTGGACGCCGAGCATCGGCGTGCCCTGAAGGTTGGAGACGTAGCCTTCGAGATCGCTGCCGCCGGGCCGCGGCTGCGCCGTCCAGTCGACGCTGAGCCAGCGCTCCCAGCCCTGGATCGCCGTCGTCACCGACGCGGAGGGCATCATCCCGCCGGGTCCCGTGGCGCAGCCCGCCGCGAGCGGGACGAGGATCAGCAGCAGCATCGAGGCGAGTGCCCGATGGGTCATCGTGGTCTCCTCAGTTCGATCGGCGCCGCCAGTCGGCGCGGGACGGCAGGATGCGGTCGGCGATCAGGTTGCGCATCATCTCGAGCGTGCCGCCGCCGATGGCGAACATGCGCGCGTCGCGCATCATCCGCTCGAGCGGGAGGCTGCGGCCGTAGCCGGCGGCACCGTGGAGCTGCAGGGCCTCGCTCGTGACCTGCTGCGCGGTCTCCGCCGCGAACGTCTTCGCCTTCGCGGCCTCGAGCGGCTCGGGAAAGCCGCGGCCCGCGCGCGCGGCGGCGCGATGGATGAGCAGGCGCGCGGCGTCGAGCTTGATCGCCATGTCGGCGAGCTTCCACCGCAGGCCCTGGAACTCGGCGATCGGCCGCCCGAACTGCTTGCGCTCGGTGACGTGGGCCAGCGCCTTCTCGTACGCGCCCTGGGCGAGGCCGAGGGCGACCGTGGCCGCTCCCAGCCGCTGGCCGTTGTACGCAGCCATCAGCTTCTTGAACCCGTCGCCCGGACCGACGAGGACGTTTTCCTTCGGCACGGCGCAGCCTTCGAAGTGGAGCTCGCCCTCGGGAATACCGCGCAGGCCCATCATGAATTCGCGGTGCCCCACGCGGAACCCGGGCGTGTCACGCTCCAGGAACACGCCACCGACGCCGTCGGCTCCCGGCCGTCCGCCGAATCGCGCATAGACGAGGTAGAGCCGCGACGTGCCGGCGCCGGTGATGTAGCGCTTGTGACCGGTGAGCGTCCACCCTTCGGGGGCTTCGTCGACGTGCGTGGTCAGGTCGGTCGCCGCGGACCCGGCCTCGACCTCGGTGATCGCGATGGCGGGCTTCTCGCCGTCCTGCACGACCCACGGGAAGTAGCGGCGCTTCTGCGCCTCGGTCCCGTACTCGCGCAGCGCGCCGACGACGCCGAGGTTGCCTTCGACGACGATGCGCGCGGTGACGCCGCACGCGCGCGCGATCTCCTCGATCACGAGGATGACGTCGAGCACCGGCCGGTCGCCGCCGCCGTACTCGCGCGGGACCGTCATCCCCATGAACCCGGCGGCCGCGAGGTCCTTCACGTTGTCCCACGGATACTCTTCGCGCTCGTCCCACCGCGCCGCGCGCTCGGCGAACACGCCGTCGGCGAGCTCGCGCGCTTTCGCCTTGAGGGCTTGCTGGTCCTTCGTCAGGTCGAAGTCCATGAGAAGGAGTGTACGCGAACGCGCGACTTTGTCGCCGAGCGGCGAGCGCACTATCCTAGACGCGTGAACGAACGGCCGGTTCGCGTGCGGCGGATGACGAAGGATGGGGACGAGGCACCGGTGCCCCGGACGGCATCGGAGCGCTTGGCGATGATGTGGCAGCTCACCCTCGACACCTGGGCTTTCAAAGGAGAAGCGCTCGCTGCTGAATCCGGACTTCCGCGACATGTTGTCCGCGTTGTCCGCCACGCGCGCTGACTTCCTGATCGTCGGCGCGTACGCGGTGGCGGTTCACGGCATCGCCCGTGCGACCGCCGACCTCGATATCTGGGTTCGCCCGTCGGACGAGAACGCCGCGCGAGTCGAACGGGCCCTGACGTCCTTCGGCGCTCCCGCTTCGGCGGTCGGTCGCAACGATCTCCGTACTCCCGGCAACGTCATCCAGATCGGCGTGGCGCCGCGTCGGATCGATGTCCTTACGTCAATCGACGGCGTTGACTTCGACGACGCCTGGCAGCATCGGACTGAGGTCGACATCGAAGGCCTGCGCGTGCCCGTGATCGGACGCCGTCATCTCATCCTGAACAAGAGGGCCGTAGGACGGCCTCAAGATCTCGCCGACATCGTGCGGCTCGAGGCGGAAGTCCCTGACAAGGAGCCTCGCGAAGACTAAAGGCCTTTGACTACGGTCGCCGCCGCGTACACGCAGGCGCACAAACGCCGAGGCTGCCGCGCCGAGATTTCCCCGCGCGAGGATTCTGTTGCCCTTGGCGCCAACCACGTGGTTCGACTGGATCACGGTGATCGCGATCGTCCTTGGGCCCATCCTTGCGCTTTTGGCTCGGCGAGCGCTGGACTGGATTCGCGAGAAGAGACAACGCCGAGTTAGCCTCTGCTTGAGACTCATGGGGACGCGTGCGGCGTATCTGTCCCCCGAACACGTTCAAGCGCTGAATTCGATTGACGTTGTTTTCAGTCGGCGAGGAGATCGTCAAGTACGCGACGCTTGGCAGAAGTTTCTTGCCCATGTAGCACCGCCGACCACCAACCTCGGATGGAATAGAACCTATGACGACTTGAAGCTCGACCTCCTTCAGACGATGGGGTCGCGGGTCGGCTACCGATTCAGTACTGATGACCTGCGTCGCCAGATTTACGCTCCCGCGGGATATGCGCAAGTCGAGCAAGAGAACGTTCAGCTTCGGCAGGCGCTCCTGACGATTCTGACCGAGCAAGTAGTCCACGATCCTGCTGTTGGGGGGAGGCACGAAGGAGCACGCCGTGAGGCGTGCGACGACGGTCGGAAGGGGGGCGAAGCCCCCCTCCGAGTGTTACAGGTGGATCGCTTGACCGAGCGCGCCCAGCGTCGCCTCGAGCGCGGCCTCGGACAGCGTCGGGTGGGCGTGGATCGTATGGATGATCTCCTCGAGCGTCGCCTCGAGTGTGCGGCCGACCGCGAACTCGTGGATCATCTCCGTCGCCTCGGGCCCGAGAATGTGGACGCCGAGGATCTCGCCCGTCGACTTGTCGGCCACCACCTTCACGAAGCCGTCCGTGTCGCCGAGCGCCACCGCCTTGCCGCTCGCGGTGAACGGGAACTTGCCGACCGTGACCGTGCGGCCGTTCTCCTTCGCCTTGGCCTCGGTGAGGCCGATCGACGCGATCTGCGGGCGGCAGTACGTGCAGGACGGGACGTTCGTGTAGTCGACGGGGCGCGGGCTCTTGCCCGCGATCGCCTCCGCCGCCACGACGCCTTCGGCCATGGCCTTGTGCGCGAGCAGCGGCGCGCCCGCCATGTCGCCGATCGCGTAGACGCCCTTCACCGACGTCTCCATCATCGGGGAGACCTTCACGAAGTTCTTCTCCGTCTGGATGCCGAGGTTGTCGAGGCCGACGTCCTTCACCTTCGCGGCGCGGCCGACGGCCATCAGCACCTGCTCGGCGTCGAGCGTCCCTGAATCCGTCGTCACGCGGACGCCCTTGTCGCTCGCCGTAACCGACTGCACCTTCACGCCGGTCTTCGCCTCGATCTTCCGGCGCGCGAAGATGCGCGAGAGCTGCGTGGACACTTCCTCGTCCTCGATCGGGACGATCCGCGGCAACGCCTCCAGCAGCGTGACCGTCGTGCCGTACGCGCTGTAGACGTCCGCGAACTCCACGCCGACCGCGCCCGCGCCGATGATCACGAGCGACGCGGGACGGCCTTCGTTGCGCACGGCGCCGTTCGAGGAGATCACGCGCTTCTCGTCGATCGTCACCCCGGGGATCGAGCGGGGCTCGGAGCCGGTCGCGAGGATCACCGCGCGGCCTTCGAGCGTCGTGGTGCCGGCGGCGCCGGTCACCTCGACGGCGGTCGCGCTCCGCAGCACGCCGCGGCCGGGCACGAGCGTGATCTTGTTCTTGCGGAACAGGAACTCGACGCCCTTCGCCATCCGGTCGGCGACCCGCCGGCTCCTGCGCACGGCCTCGGCGTAGTCGGCCTGGAAGCCGCTCACCTTGATGCCGAACTCCTCGGCGCGCGCGAAGAGGTGGACGACCTCGGCGTTGCGCAGCAGCGCCTTGGTGGGGATGCAGCCCCAGTTGAGGCACACGCCGCCCGGGCGATCGTCCTCGACCGCGGCCACGGAGAGACCGAGCTGCGCGCACCGGATCGCGGACACGTAACCGCCCGGGCCCGTGCCGACGACGACGACGTCGAACTTCTGGGTCGCCATCGCCTAGACCAGGAGCCGCAGCGACTCTTCGAGGAGACGCTTGACGTCCTGCAGGAAGCGCGCGCCCATCGCGCCGTCCATCACGCGGTGGTCGCACGAGAGCGTCATCATCATGCGGCGTCCGACGCCGAGCCCGGTGTCGTCGACGACCGGCACCTGCCGCACCGTGCCCACCGCGAGGATCGCGCCCTCCGGCGGGTTGATGATCGCGGAGAACTCGGTCACGTCGTACATGCCGAGGTTCGAGATCGAGAACGTCGCGCCCGACATCTCCTGCGCGCGCAGCTTGCGGTTGCGCGCGCGCTCGGCGAGATCCCGCGACTCGACCGCGATCTGGCTCAGGCTCTTCGCGTGGCAGTCGCGGAGCACGGGCGTGATCAATCCCTCCTCGAGCGCGACCGCGATTCCGATGTGCGCGCGGTGATACACGCGGATCGCCTCGCCCTGGAACGACGCGTTCACGCCGGGATGCTGCAGCAGCGCGAGCGCGCAGGCGCGAACGACGAAGTCGTTCACGGAGATCTTCGGCTGCCCTTCGAGGCCGTTCAGCTCCTCACGGAGCTCCCACGCGCGATCCATGGCGACTTCGCTCGAGACGTAGAAGTGCGGCACCGGCGCTTTCGACAGCGGCATCCGCTTGGCGATGATGGCGCGCATCTGCGACAGGGGCCGATCCTCGAACTCCGGACCGGCGGGGACGGCGACGGCTTGTGCCGTCGCGCCGCTCGCGGCCGGCGCCATGACGGCGGCTTCGACGTCCTTGCGGACGATGCGTCCGCCGGGTCCACTGCCATGCACGAGCCGAAGATCAACGCCCGACTGCGCGGCAACTTTGCGCGCGAGCGGCGAGGCTTTGACACGGCCGGTGCTCGCGGCAGCGGGCGTCCTCGCCGCTGCCGCGCCTGCCCCCGATCGCGCAGCGGGTTCGGCGCGCTCGACGGTGACGTGATCTTCGCCGCGCGGCTGGGGAGGCACGGCCGCAGGCCGCGACGATGTTGCGCCGCTCGTCGCCCCTCCGCGTGATGGAGCCGAGGCTGGGGCGGCGGCGGCTCCGGGGGATGTCCGGCCGACATCCGCAGGCCCTGCGAGGACCGGAGGCCGGGCATCCCCCGGAGCCGCCGCCGCCCCAGCCGCCGCACCGCCACCAGCGGAGGCGACGACCGACGCGATGTCTTCGTTCGCCTCGGCAATGACGGCGATGAGCGTGCCGACGGGCGCCCGATCGCCCTCGGCCACGAGAATCTTGCGCAGCACGCCCGCGCCGAAGGCCTCCATCTCGACGTCGGCCTTGTCGGTCTCGACCTCGGCGAGGATGTCGCCGCCGTTGACGCGGTCGCCTTCCTTCTTGATCCACTTGATGACCTTGCCGGTCTCCATCGCTTCGGACAGCTTCGGCATGACGACCTTGGTGATGGCCATGGCTCAGCTCCCGTTGGCGTAGCAGACGCGGCGCACGGCGTCGACGACCCGGTCCTTATTTGGCGTCTTGAGGCGCTCGAGGTTGCGCGCGTACGGCATCGGCGCGTTGGCGCCCGTCACGCGCTCGACGGGCGCGTCGAGGTCGTCGAACGCGCGCTCGGTGATGAACGACGCGATCTCGGAGCCCATGCCGGCGAAGCCCGCGCCCGCTTCGACGACCACCGCGCGATGGGTCTTGCGCACCGACCCGACGATCGTCTTCTCGTCCATGGGCCGGAGCGTGCGCGGGTCGACGATCTCGACCGAGATCCCGTCTTTCTCGAGGATCTCCGCCGCCTCCATCGCGCGGTACATCATCCCCATGTACGCGATGACCGTGACGTCGGTGCCTTCGCGGCGGACGATGGCCTCGCCGAGCGGGACCGTGAACTCCGGGTCTTCCGGCACCTCGCCCTTGATCGCGTAGAGCGTCTCCGACTCGATGAAGATGACCGGGTTGTCGTCGCGGATGGCGGACTTCAGCAAGCCCTTCGCGTCCATCGGCGTGGACGGCCGCACGACCTTGAGCCCGGGCACGTGATAGAAGTAGCTCTCCATCGACTGCGAGTGCTGCGCGGCCAGCTGATGCGCCGGGCCGCCCGGACCGCGCACGACGATCGGGATCGGATACTGCCCGCCGGACATGTAGTTCATCTTCGCCGCGGTGTTCACGATCTGGTCGAGCGCCAGCAGCGCGAAGTTGAACGTCATCATCTCCACGACCGGCCGCAGGCCGACCATGGCGGCGCCGATACCGACGCCCGTGAAGCCCGACTCCGCGATGGGGGTGTCGACGATGCGTTGCGGGCCGAACTCCTTGAGCAGGCCCTGCGTCACCTTGTACGCGCCCTCGTAGAGGCCGACCTCTTCGCCGATCACGAACACGCGCGGGTCGCGATGCATCTCCTCGCGCAGGGCCAGGTTGAGCGCTTCGCGATAGGTCATCACCGCCATCGTCGTCAGTCCTTGTAGATGTCGGTGAAGAGCTCTTCGCTGGCCGGCTCCGGCGAGGCGTCGGCGAAGGCGACGGCCTCGTCGATGATGTCGTTGACGTCCTTCTCGATTCCCTGGACGTCCTCCCCGGTGAGCAGGCCCGCGCCGACGGCGCGGTCGCGGAAGAGCACGATCGGGTCGCGCAGCTTCTCGCGCTCCACCTCTTCCTTCGTCCGGTAGACGGCGCCGGCCGGATCGCGCATCGAGTGGCCGCGGAAGCGGTACGTGCGCGCCTCGAGCAGCGCCGGTGTCTTGTCCTTGCGCGCGCGCTCGACGGCCTTCCGCGTGCTCTCGCGAATGGCGAGCACGTCCATCCCGTCCACGGGCTCGGACGGGATCCCGTACGTCTCGCCGAACTTGTAGATCTCGGTCTGCGCGAGCGCGCGCTCGAGCGAGGTGCCCATCGCGTAGCGGTTGTTCTCGCAGACGTAGACGACGGGAAGCTTCCACAGCGCGGAGAGGTTCAGCGCCTCGTGGAACTCGCCCTCGGGCACGGCGCCGTCGCCGAAATAACACACGCAGACCTGGTCGCCGCCCTGGTACTTGATCGCGAAGCCGACGCCCGCGGCGAGGGGCAGGTGCGCGCCGACGATCGCGTGCCCGCCGAGGAAGTTCACGCTCTTGTCGAACAGGTGCATCGAGCCGCCCTTGCCCTTCGAGAGCCCGTCGCTGCGCCCGAACAGCTCGGCCATGGCGCGCTTGGGGTCGGAGCCCTTCGCCAGGCAGTGGCCGTGCTCGCGATACGTCGAGATCGCGTAGTCGTCCTGACGGAGGACGGACGTGACCCCGACCGCCACCGCCTCCTCGCCGATCGAGAGGTGGAGGAAGCCGCCGATCTTGCCGAGCGCGTAGTTCTCCGCCGCCTTCTCCTCGAACCGGCGGATGAGCATCATCTCGTGCAGCAGCTGCTTGGCCGTCGCGCCATCGACGCCGAGCCCCTGCGCCGCTTTTCCTGTCTTCTGGGCCATGGATTGAACTCCTACCAGCGCATCAGGCTGAGATCGTCCACGGAGAGTCGGCTGCGCTGCCGGAAGATCGCGACGATGATCGCCAGGCCGACCGCGACCTCCGCCGCCGCCACCGCCATCACGAAGAAGACGAGCGCCTGTCCCTCCGCACTTCCGTAGCGCCGGCCGAACGCGACCAGCGCGAGGTTCGCCGCGTTGAGCATCAGCTCGATCGACATGAAGATCACGAGCGGGTTGCGTCGGATGACGACGCCGATGACGCCGAGCGAGAACAGCACCGCGGACAGCGCCGTGTACCACACCTCGGGGATCACGACGGTCTCCGCCGCGCCAGGACGAGCACGCCGACCATCGCGGCCAGCAGCAGGACCGACGTGAGCTCGAACGGGAACAGGTAGTCGGTGAAGAGCAGCGTGCCGAGCGATTCCGCGCTCCCGCCCGCCGGCGGCGGGGGGACGCGCGCGTCGCGCGGCCGCACGATCATGGCGAGCTGGACGAACAGCAGCGCGCCGACGGGCAGCGCGAGCAGGCGCACCGCGCGGCGCGGGTCGGGGCCCGTTTCCTCCTTGCCCGGGATCAGCACCATGATCGCGAACACGAAGAGCACCATGATCGCGCCCGCGTAGACGATGACCTGCGCGGCCGCGAGGAACTCGGCGCCCAGGCTCAGATAGAGCACGGCGACGCATGCGAGGTTGATCACGAGGAAGAGCGCGCCGTGGATCGGGTTGCGCTTGAGGATCAGCCCGAGCGCGGACGCCACTGCGAGCACCGCGACGACGAAGAACGTGACCGTCGCCATCAGGGATGCCGCCGCGGCGGGATCGGGATCGGCGAGCGCGGGCGCCCGTCGGTGCCCGCGGGCTCGAGCGAGAGCAGCCTCTCCTTCGTATAGATCATCGACTGCCGGTCGTACGCCGAGAACTCGAGGATGCCGGTGTCCATGCGGATCGCGTCTTCGGGACACGCCTCGACGCAGTACCCGCAGAACACGCACTTGCCGAGGTCGATGTCGAAGCGCTGCGGCATCTTCTCGATCTCGGGATTGGGATGCTCTTCGGCGACGATGTAGATGCAGCGCGCCGGGCACACGGTCTCGCACATCATGCAGGCCACGCAGCGCGGCGAGCCGTCCTCGCGGCGCACGAGCCGGTGCAGCGTGCGCAGGCGCGGCGACAGCGGCCGGCGCTCCTCCGGATACTGGATGGTGACCGCGCCCCGCGCGTCCTTCTTGCCGAGGCTCCGCGCGATGTGCTTGCCCATGTTGCGGAAGAAGTGGCCGGCGGTGAGACCGAGGCCGCTCAGCACCTCGCGGAGATAGAACCGCTGGCCGAGGTTCATCGGGCTCCCCACGCGAGCACGAGCGCGCCCGTGAGCACGATGTTGAGGATCGACAGCGGGAAGAGGCCGAGCCAGCCGAGCTTCATCGCCTGATCGTAGCGGAAGCGCGGCAGCGTCCACCGGATCAGCATGAGGATGAAGATCATGACCGCGACCTTGGTGACGAACGCGCTTACCTGGAGCACCGTGACGGCGAGCGGCGAGAGCAGGAGCTCCGCACCCCACGGGAAGTGGAAGCCCTCGGCGTAGAGGTAGGGCACCTGCCAGCCGCCGAGGAAGAGCGCGGTGCAGAGCCCGGCGAGCACCGTCGTCTCCACCATGTCGGTCATCAGGAACATCCCGAACTTCATCCCGCTGTACTCGACGTTGTAGCCGATGATCTCGGACTCGCCCTCCGGGAAGTCGAAGGGGATGCGCTTGGTGGCGGCGATGCCCGCGGTCAGGAACAGGATGAACGCGAGGGGCTGGGTGATGATGCCCCACTTCGGCAGCCAGCCCCAGAGGAGCTGGCCCTGCGCGCGCGCGATGTCCATCATGTTCAGCGAGCCGTAGATCATGATCACGCCCATGACGGAGGCGCCGATCGCGATCTCGGCCGAGATCATCAGCGCGGCCGCGCGCTGGCCGCCGAGCAGCGCGAAGTTGTTGCCGGACGACCAGCCGGCCATCATCACGCCGTAGACGCCGAGCGACAGCATCGCGAAGACGTAGAGGATCCCGACGTTGAGCGTGACGGCCTGCAGCGGGATCACGCGGTCGCCGATCGTGAGCGTGTCGCCGAACGGGATCGACGCGAACGCCACCAGCGCGAAGACGACGGAGACGAACGGGGCCAGGCTGAAGAGGACCTTGTCGGCCCGCGCCGGGCGGAAGTCTTCCTTCGTCAGCATCTTCAGCGTGTCCGCGAGCGGGTGGAACAGGCCGAGCGCGCGAATGCCGAAGATCGACGCGCGGTTGGCGCCGATGCGGTCCTGCATGATCGCCGACTGCTTGCGCTCGACCCAGCCGAGGATCGCCGCCGTGTTCAGCACGAACAGCATGACGAACGCCACCCGCCCGAACGCGATGCCGAGATCCGCGACGAGGCTCATGCTTTCGCCTCGGCGGGCGCTTGCGGGGCGGTGCCGGCGGTCATCGCGCCCGTGTCGCCGATCGACTGGTACGTCAAGCCGGCGAACGCGGGCACGCCGGCCGCCAGCGCGCGGAACCAGTGCTCGGCGCGCGTTGCCGTCACCGGCGCGCCCGTCGCCGCGAGGATCCGGCCGACGATCTCCCAGGTCGGGATCGCCTCGCCGAGCGCTCCGAGCGCGGGGCGGAAGCGCTGCACCCGGCCTTCGAAGCTCGTGAACGTGCCGTCGCGCTCCACCCAGGCCGACGCGGGCAGCGCGAGATGCGCGCGGTCGCTCGTGCGGCTGCCGTTCGGGCCGACGAAGATCAGCGTGTCGACGGCTTCGAGCGCGCTACGGACGTCGCTCTCGCGCCACCCCGTGTCGAAGAGATCGTGCTCGAAGACGAGGAGCGATCGCACGCGATGCGCGGTCGCCTCGTTGAGGATCTTGTCCACCTTGCCGTCGAGGCCCATGAGCTCGGCGCCGCGGGTGTTCGGGTTCTTGTCGGCGCGGATGAGGAAGTCGTCCTCGTAGCCCGGCTCGGGCGGCGGCACGCGGAAGCCGACCTGGCGGATCCCGCGCGCCTCGGCGAGCGTCTTGATCGCGAAGAGGTCCTCGTTCGCGAGCTTCGGCGAGGCGATGATCGCGGTCTGGTCCGCGGGCGTGCGACCAAGCGCGTCGACGACGGCCGCGATCGCGCCGCCCCAGCTCAGCTCCCGCGTCTCGCCGGCGTCGTTCCGGACCGGCAGCACGAGGCGCGTCGGCGCGTCGACGAAGCCGTATCCGTACCGGCCCTCGTCGCACATCCACCACCTGTTCACGTCCTCGTTGAAGCGCGGCTTCACGCGCGCCACGCGCCGGCCTTCCGCGTGATGCGGGCGGCGCCGGTTGACGTGCACGTCGATGTTGCAGCCGCGCGCGCAGCCCGGGCAGATCGACTTCGTGGTGTCGAGGTACCAGACGCGAACCTGGAAGCGGAAGTCGCGGTCGGTGAGCGCGCCGACCGGGCAGATGTCGACCACGTTGCCGGAATACTTGTTGGTGAGGTCGGCGCCGGGGAAGAGGCCGATCTCCGAGTGATCGCCGCGATTGAAGATGCCGAGCTCGCCCGTCTGGGTGACCTCGTCGCAGAAGCGCACGCAGCGCGAGCAGAGGATGCACCGCTCGGCGTCGAGCATCACGTGCGGCCCGAGCGGCACCGCCTTCGGCTTGTGGACCTTCTCGTCCTTCATCCGCGGGTCGTAGAGGCCGTGCTGCATGTAGTAGATCTGCAGCCAGCACTCGCCGGCCTGGTCGCACACGGGGCAGTCGAGCGGGTGGTTGATCAGGTGGAACTCCATGATCGACCGCCGCGTCTCCTTCACCCGATCGGTCTGCGTGTGGACGATCATCCCGTCCGTCGCCGGCGTGTTGCACGCGATCGTCGGGCGCGGCGTCTTCTCGATGTCGACCATGCACAGGCGGCACTGGCCGGCGATGGAGAGTCCCGGGTGATAGCAGTAGTGCGGGATCTCGATGCCGAGCCGGCGCGCGGCCTCGATGAGATTGGTCCCCGCGGGGACCTCGATCTCCTTGCCGTCGATCGTCAGCTTCGGCATGTCAGCGCTGGCAGAGTGCTTCGAACTCGCCACGGAACTTCTCGATGTACGAGATGTACGGACCCACGGCGCCGTCGTAAAACGCGCAGATCGTCGTGCCCGCGCCGCGCTTGGCGACGTCGAGGATCGTGTCCAGGTCGTCCTTTCGGCCTTTGCCCTCGACGATGCGGTGACACATCTTGTAGATCCAGCCGGTGGACTCGCGACACGGCGTGCACTGGCCGCAGCTCTCGTGCGCGTAGAAGCGCGCGACGACCATCAGCGCTTCGGGAATCGAGACCGTGTCGTCGAAGACGATCACGCCCGCGGAGCCCGCCATGGTGCCGGCGTTGCGCAGGCCGTCGACGTCCATGACCACGTCGATCTCGTGGGCGGCGAGGATCGGCGCCGACGAGCCGCCGGGGACGACGGCCTTCAGCCGGCCGCTGCCGCTGACGCCGCCCGCGCGCTCGATGAGCTCGCGCAGCGTGATCGCGCACGACTCCTCGTACACGCCTGGCGTGGTCACCCGGCCCGAGACCGAGTACATCCGGGTCCCACCCTGCGTCTTCGAGCCGAGTCCCGCGAACCACGCCGCGCCGCGGTTGATGATGTGCGGCACGCAGCAGATCGTCTCGACGTTGTTGACGATCGTGGGCTGCCCGAACGCGCCCTTGATGGCCGGGAACGGCGGCTTCACCTTCGGCCAGCCCTTCTTGCCCTCGAGCGAGGAGATCAGGCCCGTCTCCTCGCCGCAGATGTAGGCGCCGGCGCCGCGATGCACGACGATGTCGAAGCCCTGGCCGAGATAGCCCGCGTCGTAGGCCTCGCGTACGGCCGCGGTGAAGCGGCGCCACGGCTCCACGTACTCGCCGCGGATGTAGACGAACCCGAGCGCGGACTTGATCGCGCGCGCGGCGATGATCATGCCCTCGATGAGCGCGTGCGGGTCCCGCTCGAGGAGGTAGCGGTCCTTGAACGTGCCCGGCTCGCCCTCGTCCGCGTTGATGACGAGATACACGGGGCCGGAGTGGTTCTTCGGGATGAACGACCACTTCATGCCGGTCGGGAAGCCCGCGCCGCCGAGGCCGCGCAAGTTCGACTTCTTCACCTCGTCGAGGATCGCCGCGGGCTCTCTGCCGAGCGCTTGCGCGAGCGCCGTGTAGCCGCCGGTCTCGCGATAGACCTTGAGGGTGTGCGAGTCCTTCACCCCGAAGTTGCGCGAGAGGATCTTCTCGCTCATCGGAGCGCCTCGACGATGCGGTCGACTTTGTCGGGCGTGAGGTTCATCTCGTAGCGGTCGTCCACCTGCATCATCGGCGCGGCCTCGCACGCGCAGAGACATTCCACGGCCTGCAGCGTGATGCGGCCGTCGTCCGTCGTCTCGCCCACGTCGATGCCCAGGCGCTCCTTGAGGTGCGCGAGGATCAGCGGCGCGCCCGCGAGGTGGCAGGAGAGGTTGTGGCAGACGGCCACGACGTGGCGGCCCCTGGGCTGCCGGAAGTAGAGGGTGTAGAACGTCACCACTTCGTGCACGTGCGCGGGGCTCAGCCCGAAGAGCGACGCGACGTACTCCTCCACCTCGAGCGAGACGTAGCCGAACGTGTCCTGCGCCATGTGAAGCACCGGCAGCAGGGCGCCGCGCTTGTCGGGGTAGAGCCCCTGCAGCCGGCGGACTTCGGCAAGCTGCCCGGTGGAGAACGCGATCGACTGCACGCTCACCGGTCGAGCTCCCCGCCGATCATGTTCACCGAGCCGAACGTCGGGATGAGATCGGCGATCATCTCGCCCTCGATCATGCGATGGAGCGCCGCGAGCGGCGGCAGGCACGGCGGCCGGCAGCGCACGCGGTAGGGACGATCGCTCCCGTCCGAGACGACGTAGAACCCGAGCTCGCCGTTCGCGCCTTCGGTGGCGAAGTACGCCTCGCCCTGCGGCGGCCGGATCCCGTAGCCTTCCATGATCAGCATGAAGTGGTTCATGAGACCTTCGATGGAGCCGTACGCGTTCTCCTTCGGCGGCAGGACCACGCGCTTGTCGTGGACGTTCACGCGCCGCTGCGCGGCGCGCCCCTGGCCCTCGAGATTCGGCGAGAGCGTGATCGGCACGAGCAGCAGGCCTTCGGTCTTCCCCTGCTTGCCCTGGTCGACGTACATCGCCGGATCGATCGGGCGGCCTTCGTGGTCGACGTTCACGGGGCCCGCGGGGATCGCGTCGAGCGCCTGCTCGGCGATCCGCATCGACTGCTCCATCTCGGCCATGCGCACGAGATACCGCGCGTAGTTGTCGCCGTCCTTCTGCGTCGGGACTTCCCACTCCACGCGGTCGTACGCCCAGTGCGGCTGCGCCCGGCGCACGTCGTAGCCGACGCCGGCGGCGCGCAGCAGCGGCCCGGTGATCGCGTAGGCGATCGTCTCCTCGCGCGAGAGGCGGCCGACCCCGACCATGCGGTCCATGAAGATCCGGTTGCCGGTGAGCAGCCGGTGGACCTCGGCGAGCACCAGGCGCGTCTCGGCGAACGCCTTCTTCGCCTGCGCGGCGAAGCCGTCGGGCAGGTCGGCCTTCACGCCGCCGACGCGGCCGTAGGAGATCGTCAGCCGGGCGCCGGTCACCGCCTCGACGAGCTCCCAGAGGAACTCGCGCGCCTTGATCATGTAGAGGAACACGGTGAACGCGCCGAGCTCCATCGCCGACGCGCCGACGCACGTGAGGTGATCGCACACGCGCGAGATCTCGGACATGATCGTCCGGATGTACGTGCAGCGCTCGGTCACCTCGATGCCGAGGAGCTTCTCGACCGCGTTGGCGTAGCCGAAGTTGTTGATGAGCGGGGAGACGTAGTTCAGGCGGTCCGTGTACGGGATCGCGTTGTTCCACCCGCCGACTTCACAATCCTTCTCGAACGCGCGGTGGAGATAGCCGATCTCGACGTCGGACTTCGTGATCATCTCGCCGTCGAGCTCCGTCGTGATCCGGATGATCCCGTGCATCGCGGGGTGCTGCGGCCCGACGCCGAGGTGCATGGGCTGGCTGCCGCCGCCGGTGCCGCCGCCTTCGCCGAGCATGAACTCGCGCGTGGTCGTGGGCCGAGGCTCTGTCGTGGCCATCTAGTGCGCGGGGCCGATGAGCGGCTGGCGTCGTGTGATCGGATAGTCCTTCCGCAGCGGGTGGCCGACGAACTCCTCGTACATGAGCAGCCGGCGCAGGTCCGGATGCCCGTCGAAGCGGATGCCGAACATGTCCCACACCTCGCGCTCGAACCAGTTCGCGATCGGCCACAGCGAGTTGGCGGTTGGCACGAGGGCGTCGTCCTCGTCCACGCGCACCTTCACGCGCACGCGGTGGTTGTGCGCGATCGAGTACAGATGGTAAACGACCTCGAAGCGCGGCCCGTCCTCGCGGCCGGGGAACTTCGAGTAGTCGACCGCGGTGAGATCCATCAGCACGTCGAACGCGAGCGCACCGCTGTCCCGGCAGAACGTCAGCACGTCGCGCAGCGCGCGCCGCCCCACCACGGCCGTGTGATCGCCACGATGATCGTGGGTCTCGAGGACGGCGCTGCCGAAGCGCGCGCGGAGCTCGTCGAGGATCGCGGCCCCGTCCACTAGTACCTCTGGACCTGGGTCGCGATCTTGTCCTGCAGCTTCATCAGGCCGTCCAGCACCGATTCGGGGCGCGGCGGGCAGCCCGGGATGTAGACGTCCACCGGAATGATGGTGTCGATGCCCTGCACCGTGGCATAGTTGTCGTAGAAGCCGCCCGTGCACGTGCACACGCCGAACGCAACCACCCACTTCGGCTCCGTCATCTGGTCGTAGATGCGCTTCAAGACAGGAGCCATCTTGTGCGAGATGGTCCCCACCACGAACAGGACATCCGCCTGGCGAGGAGAAAAGCGAGGCAGCCCGGCGCCGAACCGGTCCACATCGTAATGCGAGCACGCGGTCGCCATGTACTCCATGCCGCAGCACGCGGTCACAAACGGGTACTGGAAGATCGAGTACTTCCGCGCCCAGCCGATGGCTTCGTCGAGCTTCGACGTGAAGAAGCTGCCTACTCCCATTCGAGCCCCCCCTTGCGCCAGATATAGAGGAAGCCGAACATCAGGATCCCCAGGAACACGAGCATCTCGGCGAAGCCGAACCAGCCGAGCCGGCGATAGAGCACCGCCCACGGCCAGATGAAGATCAGCTCGATGTCGATCAGGATGAAGAAGATCGCGATCGTCGAGAACTTGATCGCGAAGCGTCCCTCCGCGACTTCGATCGGATCCTTGCCGCACTCGAACGGCTGCGCCTTCACCGCGGTGAGCCGGCGGGGCGCGATGAGGTGCGGGATCCAGATCAGCGCCCCCGCCACGGCCGCGGCGAAGGCGAACACCATGACGACCGGCACGTATTCTATGACCGCACATGGGGGGCCGCTTCCAGCGTCCCCCCAAGCCCCCCAGCGCTGCGGGCGCGGAGTGAATCCGCGCCCTTCGTGAGCGCCCTCTTCGCTGCCACTTCGGCCTGGTTCTTCGCGTGGTACGAGCTGCGCACGAGCGGGCCGGCCTCGACGTGCGCGAACCCCATCGACCGCCCCGCCTCCGCGAGCGCGGCGAACTCGTCGGGGTGGTAGTAGCGCGCGACCGGCAGGTGCGCGGGCGACGGCCGGAGGTACTGGCCGAGCGTGAGGATCGAGACGCCCGTCTCCCGGACGTCGCGCATCGTGTCGCGCAGCTCCCCGGGCGTCTCGCCGAGCCCGACGATGATCCCGGACTTCGTCACGAGATCCGGCGCACGGTGCCTCACGTGGCGGAAGACGTCGAGCGTGCGGTCGTAGCGGCCGCCGTGGCGCGCGAGCTTGTAGAGGCGCGGCACGGTCTCGGTGTTGTGATTGAAGACGTCGGGCGCCGCGTCGAGCACGGCGTCGATCGCCGAGGCGAGCCCCTGGAAGTCGGGGACGAGCACTTCCACGCGGCACCCCGGCGCGTGGCGTCGCACCGCGCGGATCGTCGCCGCCCAGTGCGTGGCGCCGCCGTCGGCGAGGTCGTCACGATTCACCGACGTGATCACGACGTGGTCGAGGCCCATCAGCGCCGTCGCGCGTCCGATGCGCTCGGGCTCCTCACGATCTTCCCATTGCGGCTTGCCGTGCGCGACGGCGCAGTAGCCACAGTTCCGCGTGCACACGTCGCCGAGGATCATGAACGTCGCGGTCGCATCTTCCCAGCACTCGCCGATGTTCGGGCAGTGCGCTTCCTCGCATACCGTGTGGAGGTTCGCGGCGCGGAGCAGTCGCTTCAGGCGCATGTAGCTCGGCCCGCCGGGCGCACGGACCTTGAGCCACGCGGGCTTGCGCCCCGAGGCGCCGTCGTGGGGCTGGATGACCGGTAGCGAGTGCGTCATAACCGTGCGTCCGTCTTGATCAAACCACGTCATTATACCGCGCGGCGCCGGAGCCGCCGGTTGATGGCCGCGAGGAGCCGGCGCTGATCGAGCAAGATCAGCAGCAGCTGACCGAAGACGATGAAGGGCGCGCCCGCGAGAATGCCGGACAGCACGAGGAACACCGCGACGACCACGCGCTCGAGGAACACCTGCCCGGTGACGCTCGCCCACGGCGTTTCGATGATGAGCGCGACGACGGCGAGCCCGGCACCGACGATGACGATGACGAGCCCGATGACGACGAGCAGCCGCGCCCAAAACCGGGTAACCCGCTCACTCATGGAACTCGGAAGGGGGGGCTGCGCCCCCCTTCCGACGGTCGTCGCGCACTGGCGCGCGCTCCTCCCTGCCGCCCCCCAGAAGCAGGATTGCGCGGGCAAAGCCCGCGCTCGAACCCCGTCGATTGCGCGTCTTGAAAGCGCCCCGCGTCCATTCGGCACTCGCGGAGCGCGCCGATTCATTCGGCGTGCGGAGCGTTGGGGAGTTTGGGGGGGCGCCTCGCATCCCCCCATGGTGATCTGGTGCGGAAGGGGGGACTCGAACCCCCACGGGTTGCCCCACACGCCCCTCAAACGTGCGCGTCTGCCAGTTCCGCCACTTCCGCAAGGGCTGGCGTGCGCCGGAGAGTATATCGCTAGCCTTTGCGCGTCGCAACGCGACCGGCCGCTTGTCGCAGGCGTGGATCGAGCGCGTCGCGAATGCCTTCGCCGAGCAGGTTGTACGAGAGCACGGTGACGAGGATCGCGACGCCGGGATAGAAGGAGAGCCACCAGCCGATCTCGATCGTGTCCTTCCCCTCGTTGAGGATGTTCCCCCACGTCGCGTACGGCGGCTGCACGCCGAGGCCGAGGAACGAGAGGCCGGACTCCGTGAGGATCGCCGCGGGAATGCCGAGCGTCATCGCGACGAGCACGGGGGCCATCGCGTTCGGCAGGATGTGCCGCCACACCACCCGGTAGCCGCTCGCGCCGATCGCCTGCGACCACACGACGAACTCGCGCTCCTTGAGCGCGAGGAATTCCGCGCGCACGAGCCGCGTCACGCCCATCCAGCCCGTGAGGCCGATGACGGCCATGATCGTCCAGATCGACGGACGGAGGAACGCGAGCACGGCGAGGAGCAGGAAGAAGCGCGGGAAGACGAGCATCAGGTCCACGAGCCGCATGATGAACGCGTCGAAGCTGCCGCCGTTGTAGCCGGCGAGCGCGCCGAGGACGATGCCGATCGCCGTCGCGATGCCGACGGAGACGAAGCCGACCGCGAGCGAGACCCGCGCGCCGAAGAGCATGCGCGAGAGCACGTCGCGCCCGAGCTGGTCGGTGCCGAGCGGATGGCTGCGCGTCGGGTCGGCGAGGATCTTCTTCACGTCCGGACGATTCGGATCCCAGGGCGAGAACAGCGGCGCGAACGCCGCCAGGACGACGAGGACGATGACGACGACGCCGCCGACGACGGCGAGCCGGTTGCGCCGGAACGCGCGCCAGAAGTCCTTCACGGCTCGCCGCCGTTCACCGCCGCCGCCCCACGCGGATGCGCGGGTCGACGAGGCCGTACGCCAGGTCGGCGATGAGGTTCGCGACCAGCGTCAGCACGGCGACGATCACGAGGTTGCCCATGATCACCGGGTAGTCGCGCTCGAAGACGGCCTGGACCATCAGCTGGCCCATGCCCGGGATCGCGAAGATCGACTCCACGATCACGCTGCCGCCGATGAGCCCCGGCAGCGACAGCCCGAGAATCGTGACGATCGGCAGCATCGCGTTGCGGAGCGCGTGCTTGCCGATGACCACGCGCTCCGCGAGCCCCTTCGCCCGCGCCGACTGGATGTACTCCTGCCGCACGACCTCGAGCATCGACTGGCGCATGTAGCGCGAGAAGCCCGCGAGCCCGCCGAACGTCGCGACGACGATCGGCAGAACGAGGTGGGCGACGAAGTCGCTCTGCTGGTGCCAGAACGAGAGGTACTCCCAGTTCATCGAGCGCAGCCCCGAGATGGGCAGCCATCCGAGCTGGACGCCGAAGAGGATCATGAGCAGCAGCGCGAGCCAGAAGTCCGGCGTCGCGAACCCGATGAAGACGAACACCGTGGTGACCTTGTCGAAGAGCGAGTACTGCCGCGTGGCGGAGAGCACGCCGATCGGCACCGCGAGCGCGATGATGATCAGGAGCTCGACGATGTTCAGGAGGAGGGTGACGGGCAGCCGCTCGGCGATCTTCACCAGTACGGGCCGGCCGTCGGGTGAGAACGAGCGGCCGAAATCGAGCCGCACGAGCCGCGTGAGCCAGCTCCAGTACTGCACGTGAATGGGCTTGTCGAGCCCGTACATCTCGCGGAGGAGCTGGCGCGCCTGCGCGCTCGCTTCCAGCCGCGGATCCCCCGCCATGAGGTCGGTCGGCTCCCCCGGGGCGAGATGGATGATCGCGAAGGAGAGGAACGTGATCCCCAGGAGGAGCGGAATCGCGAAGAGGATGCGGCGGAGCGCGTAGGTCAGCACGGCCGCGGCGCCGCGCTCATCCGGCCGTGTAGCGCTGCAACTCGCGCGGGACGAACCACTCGTGGAAGTTGTACATGATCCCGCCCGGCGACGGCTTCACGCCGCGCACGCGGGCGGTGATCGCGGGCAGCGCGTCCCGGTGATAGAGGAAGATGACGGGGATGTCGTCCGCGAGGATCTCGTGGACGCGATGGTAGTACTTCGCGCGCTCGTCCTGGAAGCACGTGGCGCGCCCGCGCTCCAGCAGGCCGTCGACTTCGGCGTTGGCGTACGACGCGACGTTGAAGTCTTCGGGACGGGTCTTGGAGGAATGGAAGAGCGCGGTCATGTCGGGATCGCGCCCGAGGCCCCAGCCGAGCACGAAGGCGTCGAAGTTCCGCTTGCGCACGTGCTCCTTCAGGAGCGTCGCCCACTCCACCGTCCGCAGGTCGACCTTGAGGCCGAGCTCGCGCAACGCGGCCTGGATGATCTCGGCGATCTTCTTGCGCTCGTCGTTGCCCTGGTTGGTGAGGATCTCGAACGCAAACGGCTTGCCGTCCTTCAGGAGGAACCCGTCCGCGTCACGGTCGCGCCACCCCGCCTCCGCGAGGAGCCGGCGGGCGCGCGCGAGGTCGTACGGGAGCGATTTGACCTCGCCGTTGTGGGCCCACGCGCCGGGGAGGTAGGGGCCGGTCGCGTTGCGGCCGAGGCCGAGGATCACGTGGTCGATGAGCTCCTGCTTGTTGATCGCGTGCGCGATCGCGTGGCGCACGCGCTTGTCGGCGAACCGCGGGTCCTTCATGTTGAAGGCGAAGTACGTGACGGAGTTCGACGCGTAGCGGAACCGCTGGTACGCCTTGCGGAACGCCGGATACTCCGTCTGCCGCTTGTACTGCAGCGCGGTGAGCGAGGCGCCGTCGACGCCCTTCGCCTTGAGCTCGAGGAAGATGGTGGCCTGGCTCGGGATGATGCGATAGACGATGCGGCTGATGTAGGGCCGGTCCGGCTCGTAGTAGTCGGGGTTCGCGACGAGCACGACCTTCTCCCCGGACTTCCACTCCTTGAAGCGGTACGGCCCCGTGCCGACGGGCGACGTCCGGTTCTGCGGCGCCTCGCGCAGCTTGCCGTCCTTCATGTAGGACTCGAGCAGGTGGCGCGGCAGCATGTACATGGACCAGCTCTGCAGCGCCTTGGCGTAGGGCGTCTTGTACGTGATCTGCAGCGTGTGAGGATCGACGGCCTCGATGGTCTCCACCGCGGCGAAGTCCTCGCGGTACGCGGTCGGCGTCTTGGGGTTCACCATCGTCGCGTGGGTGAACACGACGTCGTCCGCGGTGAACGGCTTGCCGTCGTGCCATCGCACGTTCTTGCGGAGCCGGAACGTGAGATGGCGGCAGTCGGGACTGAACGTCCACGACTCCGCGAGCTCGGGGATGACCTTGAGGTCCTTGTCGTAGGTCACGAGGCCGCTGTAGATCTGCCCGCCGACGTCGTGAGAGGCGCTGTCGTTGGCGATGTTCGGGATGAGCGCCGACACGTTGCCGATCGAGGCCTCGATGAAGGTGTCGCCCTTCGCGGGCGTGTTGTCCTTCACCGCGACGGGCTCGTCGGCGCCGCCGCGGTCGACGCCGCAGCCGGCGAGCGCGAGCGCGCTCGCGAGGGCGAGCCCGCCGAGCAGCGGCCCCCGTTCCATGGGCGCTACTTCGTGGGCGCGGCCGCGGGCGGCGCCGGTGCGGGCGCCGTGGTCGCGGGGGGCGCGGGCGTGGCGGGAGCCCGGGAGCCCGCGCCTTCAGATGGCGTGGCCGGAGCCGGTCGCTCACGCACCACCGAGCCCGTGCTCCCGCGCTCGCCGCCGAGCAACGCGAGCGAGAACGAGGTCAGCGTGAAGACGATCGCCACCACCGTCGTGACCTTGCCGAGCACGGTGGGCGTGCTCATCGAGCCGAACACCGCCTGGCTGCCCGCGCCGCCGAACGCCGACCCGATGTCGGCGCCCTTGCCCGATTGCAGCAGGACGATCGCGATGATGGCGAAACACATGAGCACGTGAACGACCGTGAGCGCGATGATCATCGACTTCCCTCTCGCGCGGCCGCGGGCGCCGCGACGGCTTTCTTCACGATGGCGATGAACTCCGGCGCCTTGAGGCTCGCCCCGCCGATCAGGGCGCCGTCGATCTCAGGCTCGGTCAGCAGACTCTCTGCGTTGTCGGCCTTGACGCTGCCGCCGTACAGGATCGAGGTCGCCTGCGCGGTCTCCTTCGACGAGAGCTCCGAGAGAATCCCGCGCAGGTAGCCGTGGACTTCGGCGGCCTGCCCTGGCGTCGCGTTGACGCCGGTGCCGATCGCCCACACGGGTTCGTAGGCGAACACCAGCTTGCCGACGGCCTCCGGACCGAGACCGGCGAGGCCGGCGCGGAGCTGACCTTCGATGGTGGTGAACGTGAGGCCCTGGCGGCGCTCGTCGCCCGTCTCCCCGACACACAGCACCGGCGTGAGACCGTGCGTGAGGACCGCCTGCACCTTGCGATTGATCTGCTCGTCGGTCTCGCCCATCTCCTTGCGGCGCTCCGAGTGACCGACGAGGACGTAGCGACAGCCGAGCTCCGCCAGCATCGGCACGGAGATCTCGCCGGTGTGGGCGCCGGACGGCTCGGGATGGCAGTTCTGCGCGCCGAGCGCGATCACGCTGCCGGCGAGCACCTCGGCGACGGCGGGGAGCGCGGTGAACGGCGGGCACACCGCGATCGTCACCGCGACCTTGCGCTTGAAGCCCTCGCGCACCGCCGACGCCAGCGCGCGCGCGTCCGCCTGCAAGCCGTGCATCTTCCAGTTGCCGATGACGAGCGGCGTCCTCATCGTGGCGCCTCCGTGAGGGCCTCGACGCCCGGAAGCGTGCGGCCCTCGAGGAACTCGAGGAACGCGCCGCCGGCGGTGGAGATGTAGCCGATCCGCTCCGCCACGCCGGCCTGGTTCACCGCGGCCACCGTATCGCCGCCGCCGATCACGGAGAACGCCGGCGCCGCCGCGACCGCGCGCGCCACCCCGAGCGTGCCCGCGGCGAACGGCGCCTTCTCGAACACGCCCATCGGTCCGTTCCACACGACGGTTCCCGCGGTCGTGATCACTCCGTCGAACCGCTCGACCGTCCGCGGTCCGATGTCGAGGCCCATCTGGTCGCCGGGAATGTCCCGGATCCCGACCGTGCGGCCCGACGGCGCGTCGAGGCCCGCGGCGACGACGGCGTCGATCGGGAGCACCACCTGCACGCCGCGCCGGCGCGCGCTCTCCAGCACGCGGCGCGCCGTCTCCACCCGGTCGGCTTCGAGGAGCGAGCGGCCGACGCCGTGCCCGAGCGCGTGGAGGAACGTGAACGCCATGCCGCCGCCGATCACCAGCGCGTTGACGCGCTCGAGCAGATGCTCGACGAGCGCGACCTTGTCGGAGACCTTCGCGCCGCCGAGGATCGCCACGAGCGGCCGCTGCGGCGCTTCGAGGATGCGGCCGAGTGCCACGAGCTCCGAGCGCATCAGCAGACCGGCCGCCGCGGGCTGCAGGTGATGCGTGATCGCTTCGATGGAGGCGTGGGCGCGGTGCGCGGCGGCGAACGCGTCGTTGACGTAACAATCCGCGAGCGCCGCGAGCTCGCGCGCGAAGCCGTCGTCGTTCGCCTCCTCCTCGGGGTGGAAGCGGAGGTTCTCGAGGAGCAGAAGCTGGCCGCCGGTGACGCCTTTCGCGAGCGTCACCGTGTCGGGGCCGACGCAATCCGGCGCGAGCGGCACGGGCCGGCCGAGCAGCGACGCCATGCGCTCGGCCACCGGCTTCAGGGAGAACTTCGGATCGCGTGTCCCTTTGGGACGTCCGAGATGCGAGGCCAGCACCACGGCGGCGCCACGATCGAGCGCCAGCCGGATCGTCGGGACGACCGCGGTGAGCCGCGTGTCGTCGCTCACGGCGCCGCCCTCGAGGGGCGCGTTGAGATCGGCGCGGAGGAAGACGCGCTTGTCCCGAAGATCGAGCTGCTCGATCGTGAGCTTGGGCACGCGCGACTACAGCGTCTTCGCGATGTAGCGGGTGAGGTCGCGCAGCCGGCTCGAGTACCCGAACTCGTTATCGTACCAGGCGAGGACCTTCACCAGGTTGCCGTCGACGATCGCGGTCGACGGCAGGTCGACGATCGACGAGTGCGGGTTGCCGTTGAAATCGGCCGACACCAGCTCCTCGTCCGTGGCGTCGAGGATCCCCTTGAGCGGCCCGGCCGCCGCTTCGCGGAACGCATCGTTGATCTGCTCGACCGACGCCGGCTTCGCGAGCTCGGCGGTGAGATCGACGACGGAGACGTTGATCGTCGGCACGCGGATCGCGATGCCGTCGAGCTTGCCCTTGAGGTGCGGGAGCACGAGGCCGACCGCGGTCGCCGCGCCCGTCGTCGTCGGGATCATGCTGACCGCGCCCGCGCGCGCCCGCCGCAGATCCTTGTGCGGGAAATCGTGGATCTTCTGGTCGTTGGTGTAGGAGTGCACCGTCGACGCGAAGCCGCGCTTGATGCCGAAGGCGTCGTCGAGGACCTTCACGGTCGTCGCGAGGCAATTGGTCGTGCAGGACGCGTTCGAGATGATCCGATGCTTGGCGGGATCGTAGACCTTCTCGTTGACGCCGAGCACGATCGTCGCGTCCGGATTCTTCGCGGGCGCGCTGATGATCACCTTCTTGGCGCCCGCCTGGATGTGCTTCGAGGCGCTCGCCGTATCGCTGAAGAGCCCCGTCGACTCGATCACGATGTCGACGCCGAGCTCCTTCCACGGGAGCTGCGCGGGATCCTTGATCGCGCAGACCCGGACTTCCCGGCCGTCCACGACGATCGCCTCGCCCTTCGCCACGACTTCCGCGGGCAGGCCGCCGTGTACCGAATCGTGCTTGAGCAGGTGTGCCAGCGTCTTGGCGTCGGCCAGGTCGTTGACGGCCACGATCTCGAGGTCCTTGGCGCCGAGCGCGGCGCGGAAGAAGACACGCCCGATACGGCCAAAGCCGTTGACGCCGATTCGAATGCTCATGGAAGGGCTCCTTTGGAGCGTCGCGGAGTTGCCGGGCTACGATCGCCCCAAAGTATACAGGCACTTACAGGACACGAGCAACTGCGAGCACGCCGACGCGCGCGGCCCCGGCCGCGCGGAGCGCGCGCGCGCACTCTGCGACCGTAGTTCCCGTCGTGATCACGTCGTCGATGAGCACCACGTATCGCCCCGCGACCGCGGAAGACGCCGCGAAGGCACCGGCGACGTTGGCGCGCCGTTCCGCCGCGGTGAGGTCGGTCTGCGGGACGGTGGCACGCCGCCGTACGAGCCAGCGCGGCCGGACGCGGAGCCCGGTACGCTCACCGACACGCTCCGCCAGCAGGACCGCCTGATTGAAGCCTCGCGCGCGCTCGCGACCGCGCGCGAGCGGCACCGGCACGAGCGCGTCGGGACCGCCGGCCAGGGCGCCGCCGCACTGCTCGACGATCAAGTCCCCGAGCGGCCGTGCCAGCGAGCGCCGGCCCCCGAACTTCAGTCCGTGGATCGCTTCGCGGACCGCGCCGCCGAACGCGGCCGAGGCGCATGCGTACTCCCACCCCGGCTCGGCGTCGTGACAGGCGGCGCACGCGAGCGGCGGCGTGATGCGCGAGAAGCTGCTCCAGCACGTGCCGCAGATGGGATCCCGCCGGCCGGCGGCCAGACGCGCCGCGCAGAGCGGACAGACCGCGGGGAAGAGGAGGTCGAGCGCCGCGAGCGCGAGAGCCCGCATCGCGGGCGATGCCTAGCCGCGGGCGGGGTGGACGGTGTTCCACGCGCGGCAGCGCTCGCAGCGCTCGCGCCATCCGGCGGCCGCGGCGCCGCACGCGGCGCAGACGTGCGGCCACTCGAACGCATGACCGAGGCGGAGCGCGCGCCGGTACTCCTCGAACGCGGCGCGCGTCTCGCCGCGCCGCTCGAAGACCGCGCCGAGGTACGCGTGCACCAGCGGCAGATCGGGGGCACGGACCTCGACTTTCTCCAGCTGGTCGGCGGCCTCATCGAGCATCTCGAGCTCGAGATAGACGCGGCCCAGCGCGACCGCGAGCGCCAGATCGTTCCCCGCGCGGGCCACGGCGTCCTGATACACCGCGATCATGCGGCTCGGCCGTCCTTCCTCGCGATACGCGCGCTCGAGCCGAGTGAGCAGCGGCAGCGCGGGATGCGTCTCGGCGGCGCGCTCCCACGCGCGGACGGCCTCGCGCCGATCGCCGGCCGCTTCGTAGGCTTCCCCGAGCGCGACGAGCGCCGGCAGGAAGTCGCGATCGAGGCGCAGCACCGCACGGAAGTATCCGAGCGCGCTCGCGGGGCGGCCGTGCGCCAGCTCGGTGCGCCCCGCCTCATGGAGCAGCACGGCCTCCTCGTCGCGCCGGCCGGCGGTATGCGCCTCGCGCGCCCGGCGCACGAGCTCCGCCGTCTCGGGATCGGAGGCGGAGTCCGGCGGGCGGGCGGTGAACTGCTGGACGACGCCGCGGCCGCGGGCGACGAGGTCGCGGAGCGCGGTGATCAGTGAGGCCACGGCGTCGAAACGCGGATCCGCGGACCCGGGTTCCGGATCACCCGGTCGCCATGCGCTCCTCTTCCTCCACGACGCGCTGGCATTCGATGCAGTGGCGCGCGAAGGGGAGCGCTTCGAGACGCTTCTCGGCGATGGGCTCGCCACAGCGCTCGCAGGTGCCGAAGTTGCCGTCGTCGATGCGCTGCAGGGCCGACACCACGTCGCGGAGGAGCCGGCGGTCGCCGTTGCCGAGCTCGAAGAAGAACTCGCGCGTGTACGCGGTGTTCGCCTGATCGCCGAGATCCTTGATCGAGTCGTCCTCCTGATACTTGCCGTAGACTGCGCTCTTTCCCACGTCGGCCGTGAGCTGCTGTTGCTTCTCCAGCAGGCGCTTTCTGAAGTAGATCAGGCGACCCTTCCTCATCGGGACCTCCTACCGCCGGTTGCGTGTCGAGGCAGGCTAGCACGCAACCCGTCAGCCTTCAATGGGAACGGAGGGCGCGTCGCCCCAGAGCCGTTCGAGCGCGTAATACGCGCGCGTGTCCTCGAGAAAAACGTGCACGAGCACGTCGCCGTAATCGAGGAGCACCCATCCGCTCTCGGGCTTTCCCTCGGCGTGGAGCGGCCGGATCCCGTCGGCCTTCAGCTCCGTGCGGATCGCGTCGACGATCGTGCGCAGGTGCGGCGTCGACTTGCCGCCGCAGACGAGGAAGTAGTCGGTCACCGACGACACGCGCTGCACGTCGAGCACGGTGAGGTCGACGGCCTTCTTGTCGAGCGCCGCCCGCGCCGCGCGCTGGGCCGTGCCGCGTCCGCCCGCGCGCGCCATCACGCGCGCCCCCCGTAGAGACGGTGACGCGCGATGTAGTCGGCGACCGGCGGCGGCACGCGATAGGTGATGGACGCGCCGCGCGCGACGCGCGCGCGGATGTCCGAGGCCGACAGCGGGAGTGACGTCGCGTGCAGGACGATCACGCCTGCGTCCGGCGCGCCGTCGTCGGCGCGCGCGATGCCGTCGGCGCCGATCTCGCGGAGCACCTTCTGCGCGGCGGCGCTCTCGGGATCGAACGCGCTCCGGGCGCGCGGGATCACGACGAGGCGGCAGCGGGCCGCGATGCGGCGCGGCTCGTGCCACGAGAGCAGGTCGAGGAACGTCTCCGAGCCGATCACGAGGTAGAGGTCGGCCGGCGCCACGCCGAGCGCCTCGACGGTGTCCGCGGTGTACGACGGGCCCGTGCGGCGCAGCTCGAGGTCCGATGCCTCGAACGCCGGGTTGCCGGCGATGGCGAGCCGCACCATCGCGAGGCGGTGCTCGCCGGGCGCCATGCCCGCCGCCGGCTTGTGCGGCGGGATACCGGCGGGCATGAAGACGACGCGCGCGAGCCCGAGGCGCTCGCGCACCTCGTCGGCGAGCAGCAGATGGCCATAGTGGATCGGATTGAACGAGCCGCCGAAGAGCGCCGTGCGCGCCACGCTACTCGCGCACCTGCCCGTCGCCGTGGACCACGAACTTCGTCGTCGTGAGCTCCCGCACCCCGACGGGGCCGCGCGCGTGCACGCGGGACGTCGAGATCCCCATCTCCGCCCCGAGGCCGAACTGGTTGCCGTCGACGAGGCGGGTCGACGCGTTGACGAGCACGGCCGCCGCGTCGACCTCGCGCGTGAACCGGCGCGCGGCGGCGAGGTCGTTGGTCACGATCGCCTCGGCGAGGCCCGTGCCGTGCGCGCGGATGTGCGCGATCGCGCTGCCCAGATCCGGCACGACCTTCACCGCGAGCACGAGGTCGAGATACTCCTCGTCCCAGTCGGCGTCACTCGCCGGCGCCGCTCCCGGTACGAGCGCGCGTGTCTTCGGGCAGCCGCGCAACGCCACGCCGGCGTCGACGAGCCGCGCGGCGATCATCGGCAAGAGCCGCGGCGCCGCAGCCTCGTGCACGAGCAGCGTCTCGAGCGCGTTGCAGACGCTCGGCCGCTGGGCCTTCGCGTTGACGACGATCGCGGCCGCCATCTCGGCATCCGCGGCGGCGTCGACGTACACGTGGACGAGCCCCTTGTCGTGCTTGAGCACCGGCACGCGCGAGCGCTCGGCCACCCATCGCACGAAGTCCTCGCCGCCGCGCGGGATCACGAGATCGAGCAGGCCGTCGAGCTCGAGCATCGCCGCGACGGCCGCGCGGTCGGTCGTGTCGATGAACTGGATCGCGTCCGCCGGCCCGCCCGCCTTCTCCGCCGCTTTCGCGAGTAGCGCCGCGATCATCGTGTTCGACTCGATCGCCTCGCTGCCGCCGCGCAGGAGCACCGCGTTGCCCGACTTGAAGCAGAGGGCCGCGGCGTCGGCGGTGACGTTCGGGCGCGACTCGTAGATGAAGCCGATCACGCCCAGCGGGACGCGGACGCGCGCGATCTCGAGGCCGTTCGGCCGGCGCCACGCATCGACGACGTCGCCGACGGGATCCGGCAGCGCGGCGACCTCGCGGAGCTGGCTCGCCATCTGCTCGACGCGCGTCTCGGTGAGCGTGAGGCGATCGAGGAACGCCCGCGGGTGACCGGCGGTGCGGGCACGATCGAGATCCGCGCGGTTGGCCTCGATGAGCGCCGCGGTCTTCTCTTCGAGCGCACGGGCCATCTGCGCGAGCGCGTCGTTCTTCGTCTTCGTCGGACACAGCGCCAGGATCGCCGCCGCGTTCCGCGCCGCCTGCGCCTTCGCCCTCACCAGCGCCGTCACGTCCATGCCCTTGCCCTCAGCTCCCGCCCAGGATGACGAGATTGTCGCGATGGATCACTTCGTCGAAGCTCTTGTACCCGAGCCGTGCCTCGATCTCCTGCGTCTTCGCGCCGCGGATGCGCCTGAGCTCGGCCGCGTCGAAGTTGACGAGCCCGCGCGCGAACTCCCGCCCGCCGCCGTCGACCACGCTCACCACCTCGCCCGCGCCGAACTCGCCGTCGACGCTCGTCACGCCCGACGGCAGCAGGCTGCGGCCCTGCGCCGTGAGCGCGCGCGCCGCGCCCGCGTCGACCGCGAGCCGGCCCTGCGGCGGCGCCGCGAACGCGATCCAGCGCTTGCGCGCCCCGAGGCGGTCGGCCTTCGGCAGGAAACACGTGCCCACGGGCTCACCCGCCAGGATACGCGCGAGCATGCCGGGCTCGCGTCCGCTCGCGATCACCATCGGCACGCCGGACGCGGCCGCCTTCTGCGCGGCCTGGAGCTTCGTCGCCATGCCGCCGACCGAGACGCCGTCCTCGTGCCCGCCGGCCATCGTGAGGATCTCGTCGGTGATCGTCTCCACGACGTCGAGCTTCGTCGCGCGCGGATCGCGCGCGGGATCGGCGGTGTAGAGGCCGTCGACGTCCGTGAGGAGGACCAGGAGGTCCGCCTCGACGAGCGAGGCCACGAGCGCGCTCAGGTTGTCGTTGTCGCCGACCTTGATCTCCTCGACCGCCACCGTGTCGTTCTCGTTCACGATGGGCACGACGCCGAAGGCGAGGAGGGCCAGCAGCGTGTTGCGCGCGTTGAGGTAGCGCGTGCGATCGCCGATGTCCTGCGCCGTGAGCAGGACCTGGCCGACCGCGAGCCCGTGACGCTTGAAGGCGATCTCGTACTGCCACATCAGCGCGGACTGCCCGACGGCCGCCGCCGCCTGCTTCTCGGGAATCGAGCGCGGCCGCTCCGCCAGCGCGAGGCGCGCCATGCCCGTCGCGATCGCGCCCGAGGAAACGAGCGCAACTTCGCGGTCGCGCCGCACGGCGGCGATGTCGCCGGCGAGGCGCTCGATGCGATCGGGATCGGGCCCGACGCCGGGCGCGGTGACGAGGCCGCTGCCGACCTTCACCACGATGCGCCGCGCGGCGCTCAGCTCGCGACGCGAAGCCATCCGCTCTCTTCCAGGCGGCGGGCGATGCCGCGTACGAGCTCGGGAAGACCGGCCCCCGCCGCCGCGGAGATCGCGTGGAACGGCACGCCCGCGCTGCGGCAGTGACGCTCGATCCTGGCGAGCTGGGGCGCGCCGGGCTCGACCAGGTCGGCCTTGTTCGCCACGACGATCTGCGGCCGTTCGGCGAGCTCGGGCGAGTACGCGGCGAGCTCGGCGTCGATCACCGCGAGATCGTCGAGCGGGTCGCGGCCCGTCTGCGGATCGAGATCGAGCACGTGGACGAGCAGCCGCGTGCGCTCGGTGTGGCGCAGGAACTGGTGCCCGAGGCCCTTGCCCTCCGACGCCCCAGGAATGAGGCCCGGCAGGTCGGCGATGACGAACGTCCGCTCGACGTCGATGCGCACGATCCCGAGCGTGGGCGCGAGCGTCGTGAATGGGTAGTCCGCGATCTTCGGCGTCGCCGCGGAGAGACGCGAGACGAGCGTCGACTTGCCCGCGTTCGGGAAGCCGATCACGCCGACGTCGCCGAGCAGCTTGAGCTCGAGGTGGAGCCAGCGTCCCCCGCCCGGACGGCCGAGATCCGCGCGGCGCGGGGCGCGATTGATCGACGAGGCGAAGCGCGCGTTACCGCGCCCACCCCGCGCGCCCGCCATCGCGAGCACGCGCTCGCCGGGACGCGTGAGATCGCCGAGCTCTTCACCGGTCTCGCGATCGCGGACGACCGTGCCGAGCGGAACGCGGAGGATCAGATCGTCGCCGCCCGCGCCGTGGCGGTTCGCGCCCTTGCCGTGCTGGCCGCGCTCGGCCTTGTAATGGCGCTTGTAGTGGAAGTCGAGGAGGGTGGTGAGCGCCGGATCCGCTTCGAGCCACACGCTGCCGCCGTCACCGCCGTCGCCGCCGTCGGGGCCGCCCCGCGGCACGTACTTCTCACGTCGGAAACTGATGCAGCCCGCACCGCCGTCGCCGCCCTGGACGTGAATATTGATCTCGTCGATGAACATCAGGTCAACAATTGACCGTCATGGGCGGTCAAGGTCCAAGGCCGGCCGAACCGGCCGTCAGGCCGGCTGGGTGAGGATGCTGATGAAGCGCGAGTCCCCCCGCCGCTCGAAGCGTACGTAGCCGTCGATCTTCGCGAAGAGCGTGTCGTCGTTGCCGCGGCCGACGTTGAGGCCGGGCTTGAAGCGGGTCCCGCGCTGCCGGACGAGAATGCTGCCGCCGGTCACGAATTGGCCGCCGAACCGCTTGACGCCGAGCATCTGCGGGTTCGAGTCGCGGCCGTTACGGGAGCTGCCAACGCCTTTCTTGTGCGCCATGTCGCCTCAGACCTCGATGTCGGTGATGCGCACCGTGGTCGCCGCCTGCCGGTGACCGCGGTGCCGACGGTAGTTCTTGCGCCGCTTGAACTTCACGATCATGACCTTGCGGGAGCGCGCCTGCCGCACGACCTCGCCCTTCACGAGCGCCGTCTTCAGCGCGTCGGCGCCGGAGAGGACGTCGCCGCCATCCCGCGTGACCATGAGGACCGATCGGAACTCGACGACCCCGCCCTTGTCGCCCGGAAGCTTCTCGACGGAAATGACCTGGCCCGGCGTCACGCGGTACTGCTTGCCCCCTGTGGCGATCACGGCTTCCATCGACGTCAGACCCTCGTCTTTCTCTTGAGTGACAAGCCGTTATCAGACCATAGGGGGCCGGAGGGCGTCAACTCCTGGCCCCCGGCTCAGGCGGCGCCGGCCAGGTAGCCCGCGAGCTTCTTGCGGACGAACAGCCGCGACCGGTGCACCCGCGACTTCACCGCGGGCAGGCTGATGCCGAGCGTCTCCGCGATGTCCGGGTTCGGCATGCCTTCGACGTCGTGCATCACGAGCGCCGTGCGGTAGTCCGGCGGCAGCTCGCCGATCGCCCGCTCGAGGACGTCGCGCAGCTCGCCGTTCACGGCGTTGTCGTCCACGCGCGGCGCCCAGTCGTCCATCGGCTCGAAGTGCAGGCCCTCCCCGTCCATCGCCGGCAGCACGTCGTCGAGCGCGATCTCGTGGGCCTTCGCCTTGCGCGAGCGCAGCTTCTGGTACGCGGCGTTCGCGGCGATGCGATAGAGCCAGCTGCCGAACTGCGACTCGCCCTTGAAGCTGGCGATCTTCCGCGCGGCGGTCCACAGCGCGTCCTGCGTCGCTTCCTCGGCGTCCTCGTTGGAGCCGGTGATCCGGTAGGTCAGCCGGTACACACGGTCGCCGTAGGTGTCGACGAGCAGCTCCGCCGCCGCGGGATCTTCCGCGCGAAGCGCTTCGAGCAGCGCCGCGTCGCGATCCACTTTCGGACGGGTTTCCGTCGTCATCGTCCTCGCTCGTAAAGCGTGAGGTAGTGATTCATCTCCTCAACGCACCGATCCATCACTGCGATCTCTTTCGTGAGCTTCGTCAGCAGCATCGCGCCTTCGAGCGATGCCACGAGGAAGTGGGCGACCGCCTGCGGTCGACACGCCTCGTTCAGCTCGCCGCGCGCCTGCGCCTCCTCGAGCGCCCGGGTCAGGCGCGCGTTCCAGCGCGCGAACAGCCCCGCGAGGCGCGTGCGGAACCCCTCGTGGACGTCCGCGAGCTCTGCCGCCAGGTTCCCGAAGAGGCAGCCTCCCACACAGTTGCGCGCCTCCACGGCCTCACGCACGCGGCCGAGGAAGCAGCGGATCTGATCGACCCGCGGCGCGTCGGTATCGGCGAAGCACGGCTCGATCCCCCGGGTGATGAAGCTGTCGATGACCCGGTCAAGGATCGCGAAGCCGAGGTCTTCCTTGCTCTTGAAGTAGTGATAGAAGTTGCCTTTTCCGACTCCGCTGGCGCTCAGGACGTCATCGAGCGTCGTGCTCTGGTAGCCCTTGAGGTGGATCAGGCGGGTCGCCGCCTCGATCACCGCCTCGCGGGTGCCCTTGCCTTCTTTCGCCCGGGTCGCTGTCGCCGTCATCTCGCTCTGTACCAACTAGTCGGTACAATACCGACCGTTGCGCGTCGTGTCAACAGGTGTGTCCGAGACCCCTGAGACCCCGTGCGACGCCTGACGTGAAAGCGGGGTTCGAGCGCCGGCTTCGCCGGCGCAACTCCTGGGGGGAGTGTCGAGGGGGGCCGTCGAGGCCCCCTCGAGTCAGAAGAGAGGGGTGGCGACCCGAAGCGCGGCCATCACCAGGGGCTTCGGGTACACGCCGAGCACGACGACCCCGAGCACGCAGAGCAGGAGCGCGATCGCCAGCGTCGGCGCCACGCGGATGCGCGCCGCGCGCTCCGGCGCCTCGATGTACATCCGCTTCGCGATGACGAGGTAGTAGAAGAGCGCCACGACGGTGAGGATCGCGCCGACGAGCACGAGCCAGTAGAGGCCGGCCGCCGCCGCCGCCCAGAAGACGTAGAGCTTCGCCCAGAAGCCCGCAACGAACGGGATCCCGCCGAGCGAGAGCAGGAAGAGCAGCATCGACAGCGCGAGGAGCGGCGAGCGCTGCGCGAGGCCGCGGAACGCGGCGGTGCTTTCCGACCCTTCGAAGCGCGCGACGGCGTCGACCACGAGGAACGCGCCCATGTTCCCGAACACGTACGCGACGAGATAGAAGAGCACCATCGCCGTGCCGGAGGCGGAGGCCGCGGCGAAGCCGACCAGCATGTAGCCGATCTGCGCGATCCCGGAGTACGCGAGGAGCCGCTTCGTGTTCTGCTGCGGAAGCGCCATCAGGTTGCCCGCCAGCATCGTGATCGTCGCCAGCCCGGCGGCGATCGGGATCCATGCCACGACCCGCTCGCCCGCGCCCTCGTAGTACACGCGGAAGAGCGCGACGAAGCCCGCGGCCTTCGGCGCGACGCTGAGCCACGCGACGAACGGCGTACTCGCCGCCTCGTAGGTGTCGGGCACCCACATGTGGAACGGAAACGCGGCGATCTTGAACGCGAAGCCGGCGAACGCGGCGAGCAGGCCGAGCACGAGCAGCGGCGAGCCCGCGGCGAAGGCTTTCGCCACGCCCGCGAGGCTCGTCGTCCCCGCCGCGCCGTAGACGAACGACAGCCCGTACGCCATGACCGCGGACGACACGCTCCCGACGAGGAAGAACTTGAGCGCGGCCTCCACGGCGATCGCGTCGCGCTTGACGAAGCCCGAGAGCACGTAGAGCGGGATCGACATCAGCTCGAACGCGAGAAAGAGCAGGATCAGATCGCGCGCGGACGCCAGCACGCACATGCCGAGGAGCGACGTGAGCACGAGCAAGTGGTACTCGCCCGATCGCCGCGCGAAGACCGGGTCGGTCGACGAGAGCCCCGCGAGCAGGCCGATGAACGTCGCGATCAGGAAGAGCCGCTTGGCGAAGATCGCCAGGCCGTCGAGCACGAACATCCCGCCGAGGGCCGGGGGGACCGTCGACGCCGGCGCCACGAGGAAGCTCCCGGCGAGCACGACCAGCACACCGATCGTGGCGAGCCATCCGATCGCGCGGCGGTCGTCGCCGCGCGCGAAGAGCGTGGCGAGGAACACGAGCAGCACCAGTACGCCGAGGCCGATCTCCAGCGCGAAGGGCGACGTGACCGTCACGGGCTCACGATCCTCGCGAGCAGGGGCACGGTGGCGGTGTCGACGGGCACGAGCGCGAGGCCGGGCGCCATGCCGAACAGCACGAGCGTGAACACCAGCACCACGATCGCGACCCACTCCGGTCCCCGCGCGTCGACGAGATCGTGGAAGTGTGGCGACGGCGGGCCCCAGAAGATCTGGCGGACCACGCGCAGCACGTAGACCGCGGTGAGCAGCGTGCCGAGGACCGCGGGCCACAGCCACCAGCGGTGATCGGAGCGCCACGCGCCCATGAACGTCAGCACCTCGGCGACGAACCCGGCCGTGGCCGGCAGCCCGAGCGACGACAGGCCGCCGATCGTGAACGCGGTCGCGATGCCGGGCATCGCCGCGCCGAACCCGCCCATCTTGAAGATCTCGCGCGAGTGCGCCTTCTCGTACACGAGCCCCACCAGCGCGAAGAAGAGGCCGGTCATCACGCCGTGCGCGAACATCTGAAAGACGGAGCCGTTCAGGCCGGCTTCCGTGAGCGTCGCCGCGCCCAGCATCACGAGGCCCATGTGCGAGACCGACGAGTACGCGATCACGTACTTGAGGTCGACCTGCGCCATCGCCGACAGCGCCCCGTAGACGACGTTGATGCACGCGATGCCGCCCACCAGCCACGCGAGGTCCACGGCCCCTTCGGGCAGGAGGCCCATGCCCACGCGCACGACGCCGTACGCGCCGAGCTTCATCAGCACGCCCGCGTGGAGCATCGAGACCGCCGTCGGCGCGGAGGCGTGGCCGTCCGGCGACCAGGTATGCAGGGGCCAGATGCCGGCGAGGATGCCGAAGCCGACGTAGAACGCGAGAAAGACCCAGCGCTGGACCCCGAACTCGAACGTGATCGCCTCGAGGTCGAGGAACGAGAACGAGGCGGCGCCGGCATTGACGTAGAGTGCGAAGATCCCCACGAGGATGAACGCCGACCCGAAGAGCAGGTAGAGGGTCAGCTTCATCGCCGCGTACTCCTTCGTCCCCACGCCGGTCTCGCGGAACGCCCACGCGAAGATCCCGCGCGGCCTCACCTCGCCGCTCGAGCCCCAGATGCCGATGAGCAGGTACATCGGGAGCACGGCGAGCTCGTAGAAGAGGAAGAGGACGAAGAGATCGAGCGAGCAGAAGACGCCGTAGACCCCGGTGACGAGCGCGAGCAGCAGCGCGTAGAACTCCTGGCTCCGCGTCTGCACCGTCCACGACGCGAACACGCCCGTGAAGATGATGATCGAGGTGAGCAGCACCATCAGCAGGCTCATGCCGTCGACGCCGAGCTCGTACGAGATCCCGAGCGGCGGGACGAGCGACAGCTTCTCGTAGAACTGGAAGCCCGCCGCCTCGGTGTCGTACGCCACGTAGATCCACAGCGAGAGGACCGTGGAGATACCCGTCGTCACGACCGCGATCAGGCGGACCAGGAGCGGCCGGTGGCGCGCCAGGGACATGATCAGCAGCGCGCCGATGAACGGCGACCACGTGATGACGGACAGAAGCGGAAACCTCACGGCGTCCGCCACCACCGCGCCCAGACCAGCAGCAGCAGCACGCCGAAGGCGACGCCGTAGACGTAATCCTGCGCCTGCCCGCTCTGGATCCGGCGGAGCGCGTCGCCCGCGCGCAGGCTCCACGCGCTGCAGACGTTCAGGATGCCGTCGACCACGTAGCGATCGATCCAGCCGACGACGCGCGAGAACCCGAGCATCAGCCCGCGGTAGATGCCGCCGTAGATCGCGTCGAGGAAGTAGCGCCGGCGCGCGAGGAAGTCGATGGTCGCGAGCGGGCGGCGCACGAGCTCGACCGGGATGACGCCCGTGCCGTACATCGCCCACGCGAGCGCGATCCCGCCGCCCGCGAGCGCGAGCGAGAGAACGGTCAACCACACCGGCGGGTGGTGATCGCCGGGCGCGCCGATCACGAAGCGCACGCCGATCGCGACCGTGAGTGCCGCGAGCAGCCACAGCGGCCCGCGCATCAGCCACGGCGGGTCGTGCGGAGGGTGCGTGTCGCCGTGCGGATGACCGGGCCCGAAGAACGTGATGAAGACCACGCGGAACATGTAGAACGCCGTGAGGAACGCGGTGACCGCGAGCGCCACGAACACGCCCGGCCGGCCGCCGGCCACGACGCCTTCGAGGATCGCCTCCTTCGAGAAGAAGCCCGCGAGCGGCCACACGCCGGCCAGCGCCAGCGTGCCGGCGATGAACACGATGCCGGTGTGCGGCATGAACCGCCAGAGCCCGCCCATGCGGAAGATGTCGTTGGTGCCGACGGCGTGGATGACCGCGCCCGCGCCGAGGAAGAGCAGCGCCTTGAACACGCCGTGCGTGAGGAGATGGAAGAAGCCCGCGGCCGCGGCGCCCGCGCCCGCGGCGGCCAGCATGTACCCGAGCTGCGAGACCGTGGAGTACGCGAGCACGCGCTTGATGTCGCTCTCGACGCACGCCATCGTCGCGGCGAGGAGCGCGGTGAACGCGCCGACGCGCGCGACGATCGTGAGCACGGCCGGCACGAGCACGAGCAGCGGCTCGGAGCGCGCCACGAGGAAGACGCCGGCCGTCACCATCGTGGCCGCGTGGATGAGGGCGGACACGGGCGTCGGCCCCTCCATCGCGTCCGGCAGCCACACGTGCAGCGGGAACTGCGCCGACTTTCCGACGGCGCCCAGGTAGATCAGGAACATGATCGTGGTGAGGCCCTCGAGCGGCAGCGTCTGGTCCTTCGCCATCCGGAACAGCGCCTCGAACTCGAAGGTGCCGGTGTTCGACCACAGCATCACGATGCCGGCGACGAAGCCGAGATCCCCGAGCTTGGTCGTCCAGAACGCCTTCACCGCGGCGCGCGCCGCCGCCGGCCGCGTGTACCAGAAGCCGATCAGCAGGTACGAGCACAGACCGACCAGCTCCCAGAACACGAACATCTGGAGGTACGTCGGCGAGAGCACGAGCCCGAGCATCGAGAACGCGAACAGCGACTGGTACACGTAGTAGCGGCCGAGCGAGCGCGGCGGCTCGTCGTCGAGATACGCGAGCGAGTAGACCTGCACCAGCAGCGACACCAGCGTGACGAGCACGAGCATCGGCGCCGACAGGCCGTCGAGCAGCAGCCCGACGGTGGCCATCGGGCCGCCGTCGCCCGGCAGCCACGGCACGATCAGCGACCCGCGCGCGCCGTCGCGCCAGATCACGAGCGCCGTCACGAACGCGGCCGCCGTCGCGGCGGTGCTCACCCAGCCCGCGAGCACGCCGCGCCGGCGCAGCGGCGCCGCGAGCGAGAGGAGGAGAAAGACGGCGAACGGCAGCGCGAGGACGACGAGCGGCTTATCCACGGAGCAGATCGAGCCGGTCGGCGTCGATGGTGCGACGCACGCGGAAGATGACGATGACGATGGCGAGACCGACGGCGACCTCGGCGACCGTGATCGCGATGGTGAACAGCGCGAACAGGAGGCCGATCGGATCGCCGTGCAGCCGCGCGAACGCGACGAGGTTGATGTTGACCGCGTTCAGCATGAGCTCGATGCCGAGGAGGATCCCGACCGCGTTGCGCCGGGTGAGGACGCCGAAGAGCCCGATCGCGAACACGAGGGCGGCGACCACCAGGTAGGAGTGGAGCCCGGGCACGCTCAATCCTCGCGCGCGAAGTAGAGCGCGCCGAGCAGGGCGATGACGAGCAGTACGCCGAGGAGCTCGAACGGCACCGCGTAGGGACCGAGGATCGCCCGCGCGAGCGCGACGGTCTGGTCGCCGCCGGGCGGCGGCGTCGCCGGTGCGGCCGGCGCGGGCCCCGATTGCACGAGGAAGCCGACGATGCCCACGAACACGGCCACGGAGACGATGACGCCGTTGACGAGGTCGTGGCTCGACTGGCGGATCCTGAGCCCCACGATCCGCTCGGTCAGCATGATCGCGAAGACCACGAGCACGACCACACCGCCCGCGTAGAGCAGCAGCTGGACGCCGAAGAGGAACGGCGCGTGGAGAAAGAGGAAGACGACGCCGGTGGCGACGAGGGCCACGGCGAGGAAGAGCACCGAGTGGAAGAGGTTCGGCGTGAGCACGACCGCCAGGCTCGAGGCCAGCAGCACCACGGCTACGGCCCAGAACCCCGCGGTCGCGGCGGTCACTCGGTCGACTCCTTCGCCTCTCCCTTCGCGGCCGGCGCCTTCGCCGGCTTCGGCGGCGCCTGCATGTCGCGGAGCCTGTTGCCCGTCGCCCACGACGGCTCGAAGTCGAGACCGATCGCGTGCAGCCGGTCCTTGTCGAGGAGGAGCTCGCGGCGGTCGGCCGTCGCGAGGTCGAACGACTTCATCATGATGATCGCGTCGGTCGGGCAGACCTGCACGCACAGCTCGCAGAACTCGCACGCGTAGAGCTCGAGCTGGAAGACCTTCGCGAAGTTCCGCTTCTCGGCCTTCAGCATCTCGACCTTGATCACCTGCGGCGGGCAGATGTACTCGCAGAGCCGGCAGCCGATGCAGTTCTCCTCGCCCGTCTCCTTGTCGTAGGTGAGCGCGAGGATCCCGCGGAAGCGGTCGGGGTAGAGGCGCTTGACGTCGGGATAGTGCACGGTGACCGGCTTGCGGCCGAGGTTCTTCAGCGTCACGCCCATCGCGCGTCCCACCGCGCGCACGAGCCGGCCGAAGTCGCTCCAGAACCCGGCGCCGTTGCGCGCTGCCTCAGGCACCGGCCCCTCCGCGCAGCGCGACCCAGAACGCGGTCACGAGCAGCAGGCCCAGCGTCGCCGGCAGCAGCAGCTTCCACGACACCGCGAGGATCTGGTCCACGCGGATGCGCACGAAGCTCCAGCGCACCCACGTGACGACGAGAAAGACCAGCATCGCCTTCAGGAGGAACCAGAGCACGCCGATCGCCGGGATGTCGGAGCCGGGGCCCAGCCAGCCGCCGAGGAAGAGCAGCGCGCCGAGGAAGGAGCTCGCGATCATGTGGGCGTACTCGCCGAGCTGGATGATCGCGAACTTCATCCCGCTGTACTCGACGCGGAAGCCCGCGACCAGCTCCGACTCCGCCTCGAGGATGTCGAACGGCACGCGGTTCTCGGCGGCGAGCGTCGCGACGAGGAACGCGACGAAGCCGAGCTGGCCGATGACCGGATACGCGACGAACCAGAGGCCCTGCTGCGCGGCGACGATCGCGGACATCTGCAGCGAGCCGGCGAGCACCACCGGGATGAGCGCGGCGAAGACGAACGGCAGGTCGTAGGAGATGATCTGGTTCACCGCGCGCATCGCGCTCAGCAGCGCGTACTTGTTGTTCGAGCCCCAGCCGCCCATGAAGAGGCCGACGATCTCGAGCGACGACACCGCGAGGAAGAACAGCACGCCGATGTTGAGGTCGGCGAGGCCCAGCCGGGGCGCGAACGGGATCGTCGCGAAGATGAGCACGCACGGGATGAGGAACACGATCGGCGCGAGGTTGTAGACCCACCGGTCGGCCGCGCGCGGCACGATGTCTTCCTTCATCATCAGCTTGAGCGCGTCGGCGATCGGCTGCAGCAGCCCGTGCGGGCCGACGCGGTACGGCCCGATCCGCGACTGCATCCGCGCCGCGAACTTGCGCTCGAGAAGCGTCACGTACGTGACCATCCCGATCACGGCGTTGAGCAGGATGAAGGCGGCGAGCGCGTCCAGCGCGAGATGCTCCATGGCCTAGCGGTCCACCTCGCCGAAGACCGGATCCACGGAGCCCATGATGGCGACGACGTCCGCCACCTTGCAGCCCGGGATGATGTGCGGGAGGATCGCGAGGTTCGAGAACGAGGCGCCGCGCACCTTCATGCGATAGGGCTTCGGGCCGCCGTCGGCGACGATGTAGAAGCCGATCTCGCCGCGCGCGCCCTCGACGCGCGCGTACCCTTCCCCCTTCGGCACGCGCACCTGCCCGACCGACTTCACGCCCGGCCGCGACGAGATCGGCCCCTCGGGCAGCCCGTCGAGCGCCTGGCGGACGATCTTGATCGACTCGCGGAATTCGACCATGCGCACGCGGTAGCGCGCGTAGCAGTCGCCCGCCGTCTCCACGGGCACCTTGAAGTCGAAGTCCTGGTAGGACGAGTACGGCTCCGCGCGGCGCAGGTCGAAGTCGATCCCGGAGCCGCGCGCGAGCGGGCCCGACACGCCGACCTCCTGCGCGAGGGTCGCGCTGATCACCCCGACGCCCTGCGTGCGCACGAGGAAGAACGCGTTGTCCTCGAGCATCGCCTCGTACTCGTCGAGGCGCTGCTCGATGAGCGCGATCGTCTCGCGGCACGTCTGCGCCCAGCCCGGCGGGATGTCGTAGCGCGTGCCGCCGACCTGGTGGAAGCCGTAGAGCAGGCGCGCGCCGGTGAGCGACTCGAAGAGATCGAGGATCAGCTCGCGCTCGCGGATGCAGTAGAGGAACACCGTGGCGCCGCCGCCGAGTGCCCCGCCCATGTCGAGGCACCACGTGCCGAGCCAGAGGCAGTGCGAGGCGATCCGCTGGAGCTCGGCGACGATCACGCGCAGGTACTGCGCGCGCTTCGGGACCTCGAAGCTCGCCACCTTCTCAACGGCGGTGACGTAGGCGAGCTCGGCGGTCATCGCGGCCACGTAGTCCGTCTTCGACGCGATCGTCGGGTACTGCACGTACGTCAGCATCTCGCCGAGCTTCTCGTGACAGCGATGCAGGTAGCCGATGACCGCGTCGACGGCGACGACGGTCTCGCCCTCGAGCGTGAGGATCGCGCGGAAGACGCCGTGGGCGGACGGGTGCTGCGGCCCCATGTTCATCACGAGGCGCTCGTTGCCCCCGTAGCCGAGCTCGATGACTTTCCGCGATTCGCTGTCCGCCATCCGGCCTACTTCATCGGCGAGGACGGCGCCGGGATCAGGATGATCGACTTCATGTCGACGAGCAGCGGCGTCGCCTTGCCGAGGAATGCCTGCCACTCGGGATCCGCGATCGCCCTGGCGCGCACCGACGCACGCTCGTTGAGGTCGCGGTACGCCCACATGTGCACGGCCTCGTTGAGCTGGCCCGCTTCCGTCTGCCACAGGCCCACGTTCTTCGAGTACTTCTCGCGCACGGGCATGATGTCCTTGATGTGGCCGATCCATTCGCCGATCCGGCCCGTGTGCGACCGGTACCAGCGGAGCTCGTAGAGCCATCCGCTGTCCGCGGGCGGCTCGAGCGGCAGCTGCGGCGAGAGGATCTTGTTCTCCTGCGCGAGGATCAGCGTGCGGATGCGCGGCACGTACTCCTTCGTCCACGCGTCGTTCTTCGCGAGCTGACCGCGCAGCCGCTCGCGCTCGTCGAGGCTCGGATACTCCCAGAGGTGGACGTACCGGTTGAGCGTCCCGAACTCGGTCGTCCACGAGCCGGCGAGCCGGCCGTAGTCGTCACCGCGGATCTTGCGGCCGACCTCGACGTTCAGCTTGAGGTACTCGGGCAGCTTGCCCGGCGTCAGCGTGTAGGTGCGCAGCTCGTAGATCATGCGTCCTTCCTCTCTCGCCTCAGCGGTACGGCGAATAGTCGGCGTCCACGAAGTCCTTGCGCAGCGGGTGGCCGGCCGGCCAGTCCTGTCCGAGCAGGATGCGCCGGAGATCGGGATGGCCGTCGAAGACCACGCCGAACATGTCGTAGCACTCGCGCTCCATCCAGTCCGCGCCCTTCCAGACGTCCGTCAGCGTCGGGCAGTGCACGTTGCCCGCGCCGAGCTTCGTCCGCAGCATCAGCGCCACGCGGCTCTCGAGGTTCTCGACCCGGCAGACGACTTCGAAGCCCTGCTCCTTCCAGTCGATCGCGCTGAGCCAGCTGAAGTAGAGACAGCCGATGGCGTCATGGGCGATCCGCGCGGCCGCGTGCCAGCGATCGACCGGCACGTCGAGCGTCACCAGCGCGCCCGCGACGGTCGGGGTCAGACCGAGGTGCTGTTCGAGGCGGGCGGCCGCGACGTCGAACGCGATCTTCAAGAGGTGGCGGCCGGCGTGACGACGCGCGTGCCCGTCTTCTGGAACTCCGCGACCTGCTCCTGGAGCTTGAGCAGCCCGTACATGAGGGAATCCGGCGTGGGCGGACAGCCGGGGACGTAGACGTCGACGGGCACGACGCGATCCACGCCCTTGACCACGTGGTAGCCGTGACGGAACGGGCCGCCGGAATTCGCGCACGACCCCATCGACACCACCCACTTCGGGTCGGGCATCTGGTCGTAGATGCGCTTGAGCATCGGCGCCATCTTGATGGTCACGGTGCCCGACACGATCATCAGATCGGAGTGGCGGGGCGAGGCCCACGGGACCATGCCGAATCGCTCGACGTCGAAGCGGCTGGCGAACGTGGCCATCATCTCGATCGCGCAGCACGCCAGGCCGAACGTCACGGGCCAGAGCGAGGACTTGCGCGCCCAGTTGAAGATCTTGTCCGTCGACGTGGTGACGATCCAGCCGCCGGGCATGTGGTGGATCGCGTCGGCGATCGACGCGAGCGTGTTCGACGTCTTGTCGTCGCCGGCCCGGGTCTGATGGTACTTCTCCCACTCCTGCAGATCCTTCACGTCGCTCCAGCCGGGCGGCGGGACCTGGGGCAGGGGCCGCTTCACTTCCACTCCAGCACTCCCTCGCGATACGCGTACACCCAGCCGAGCATCACGATCGCGATGAACGCGGCCATCACCCAGAACGCGCCGAGGCCGGCGGTGCGCACGACGAGGGCCCACGGGATGACGAAGACCGCCAGCGCGTCGAAGACGATGAAGACCAGCGCGACGAGGTAGAACCCGACCGGGAACTGGACCCATGCAGAGCCGATGGGCTCGGCACCACATTCGTAGTTCTCGAGCTTCACAGCATCGGGCCGCGCCGGCCGGAGCAGCCACGCGACGCCGATCGACACCACGCCGAACGCGACGATGAAGGCGGCGAATATCGCGACTGCCAGGTACTCGGACACGCTTTTTCCCTCCGGTCCTCGGGCCCGACGACGCAGTATATATGATTGATGAAAGCGGGGCGAGACGCGGCCCTTGGCACAGCGCTTGCCCGTCGTGAGGGGACATGAGCCCCGGCGGACATCTCCTCACGACAGCGGCCGCCACGGCGGCAATGGGCTACGCGACCGGCTCGGTGCCGCTCGCCGCGGCCGTCGCGACCGGCGGTTTCCTCATCGACCTCGACCACGCGGTCGACTACGTCCTCTTCGACAGGCAACGCGACCTGCGTCCCGGCGCGTTCCTCCGGTACTACGTCGAGGGTCACGTGAAGCGCGCGGTGCTCGTGCTCCACTCGTACGAGCTGATGGCCCTGCTCGCGCTGATCGCGTGGTGGACGCACGCGCCGTGGCTCTCGGGCTATCTCGTCGGCGCGCTGATGCACCTCGCGCTCGACATCGTCTTCAACGGCCGCATCACGCCGTTTTCGATCGCCGCGTTTTACTCGTTCACGTACCGCGCGTACCATCGATTCGACGCCGTCGCACTTCTGGGAATCGCGGAACGTCCCGTCGATGAAGGCTTCTGGGGGATGTTCTTCGACAACGGGCACGTGGTGAAGCCGCTGCCCCGGACGGGTGTGCCCGACGCGCTGACATAACCCGCAATTGACGGCTGATGGCCGTCGAGCAGCGTGCTGGACTCCCGCCGATGCGCGTGTTGGTCGTCGAAGACGAGCAGGACGTCGGCGACGTATTCCTCGACTATTTGCTCGAGCTCGGTCACCAGCCGCTCCTCGTGCGCACCGCCGAAGCCGCGCTCGGCAAGCTCGTGACCGAGCGTCCCGACGCGATCATCGTCGACGTGAATCTTCCCGGGATGAGCGGGATCGAATTCCTCCAGCTGCGCCCGATCCGCGAATCCGGCGTGCCCGTCGTCGCGGTGTCCGCCGTCGCGACGGAGAGCCAGGCGCGCGAGTGCCTGCGCCTCGGCGCAGTGGATTTCGTCGGCAAGCCGCTGCCGTTCGAGCGCCTGCAGGAAGTGCTCACGTATCTCGAGCCGTACGCGCTCGACCGCAAGCTCGGCACCGACGAGGCGAAGCCCGACCGCCGCAGCGCGCCGCGCGCGCCGCTGACCGTGCCGGTGCGCGTCGTCGAGTACGGGGGCGCGGAGTGGCAGGCGACGTCCGTCGACGTGAGCGTCGGCGGGAATCCGCCTGAGCGGCCGCGCCGCGGCGCGCGCCGGCAGCGCCGCGCGCCTCACGTTCACGCCGCCCGACGGCGGCGCCACCATGACCGTGATGGCGCTCCTGGTCCGGGCCGACATCGGCGGCTACGCGTTTTCGTTCGTGAACCTCACCGCCTCCGAGAAGGATCGCCTCCGCCAGATCACTCGACGCCTCGTCTAGGCCGCCGGGGAGGTGTCGGTAAACAGTTGGACACTTCGGTCCGGCGCTTGCCTCTAGGCCGTTCCTCCCTGTTGCGCAACTTCCCGCAGGACTGAGAGTTCCCGCCCGTCGGTCTGGCAGTGGAAATGCGCCCGTCCTCCTCCGGTCACTCCAGACCGGGGGAGTCGCATGGGATTCTTTCGGCGCGAAATAGAAGTGACGCTCAAGATGCTCGGCGTGGCGTTGCTCGTCGGGCTCATCGTTCTCCCCGTCGCGTGGGGGTACGAGCAGCGGCGCCAGGCGCGCACGTGGCAGAACGTGGCCTGTGCCTATCGCATCAAGGAGGTCACGCGCACGGCGCCGTTCATCCAGAACGTCGAGCGCGCTCCCGACGCGTGCACGGCGCTCGCGCGGCCTGGATTCCAGCTGTCGGAGACGGAGTTCGTGCCGCTGCCGACGGCGGCCGCGGGCCTTTCCTCGACGAGGACTCGCTAGGACGCGGCGAGCGCTTCGGCTTTCCGTTCACCGTCCGGGCCTGAGAGCACCAGCAGACGGTAGTCGCGTGCGAGACGCGTCGCCTGACTGAAGTCGGCGCTCTCGCACGCGCCGTCCCGCAACGCCTTCTCCGCGGCGGCCAGGGTCGCCGCGAGGACGCGATCGAGATGGGCGGTCATCCGCCGCCGCACGTCGCCGTACCCCTTCACCAGCTGACCCGCGCGCGCGACCTCACGCGCGAGCTCGATGTTCCACGTCGAGCAGCGACGCACGACCGCGAGCCATCGCGTGATCAGCGCGAACTCCTCGTGCGCGCGGTAGGAGATCGGCCGGATGCGTCGCAGACGGCCGAGCAGCCACACGCGCAGGTACCCCAGCACGGTCGTCGTGCGGACGTGCTGCGTGAGGGTCGGGCGGCCGTGCGGCCAGCGTCGCTCGGCCCAGCGCGCGAACGGCGCGACGAGCGCGTGCGGGAGGATGCCGTAGATCTCGTCGAGGTCCGGCTTCAGGTAGTCCGTGACTTCGACGACCGCGCCGGGTGTCCGCGCTTCGCCCTGGATGCGCGTGAAGCGCGCCGCCCGCGTCTTCAGGTCGGCCACGCGAATGGCGTCCTCGTACGTCATCCACAGCGCCAGGTACCGCGCGACGTGCGCGGCGACTTCCGCGTCGCCGGCGACGAACGGCTGCAGCAGCGCGAGATAGCGTTCGGCGTAGCGCGCGTCCTGGTAATCGATCAGCCGCGGCAGCGCCTGGCGGACGATGGGACGGACGGCCTCGGGCATCGCCGCGACGCGCGGGTCGTCGGCGGCCGGCGCCGCGTGCGCCGCGCCGTTCCGTGCCGCAGCCGCCACGGGTCCGCGGCGCGCCAGCGCGAGGCCGAGCTCGAAACCGCGCAGGTTCGCGTCGACCTGGACCCCCTTCGCGCGGATCGCGCCGCGATACGCGTCGTCCTTCAGCGGCAGCACGCCGCTGCCCGCGAGCGCGCCGAGGAGGATGGCGTTGACCTCGGTGCGGTGCTCGCGCGCGAGCGCCAGCGCGTCGAACGCGTGCAGCGTGCGCGAGAACGCGCGCGCCGCGTCGACGAGGCGATCCGCGGGATAGATCGCGTTGCCCAGCGCCAGCTTCTCCTGGATCGAGTAGAGGCGGTGCGTGCTGGTGATGATCGTGGTGCGCGCGGGCGACGGAAACCCGAGCTCGATCATCCGCCCCACCTCGAGGAGCTCCGGCGCCAGGAGCACGTCGAGCGCGCCGGGCACCGGATACAAGGACACCGTGGGCTCGCGATCCCCGGGCGGGAAGATCTCCACGTAGTAGGTCGTCGAGCCGGTGCGCTGCGCGACGCCGGGGATGGACGTCCCGTGCGCGACCTGGCCGTCGGCGATCGCCGCTTCGACGAGCCACTCGGAGAGCACGCCACCGCCCTGCCCCCCGACCGCGGGAATGAGCACGCTGACGAAGCCGGCCTCGTTCACTGTGCGAGCGCGGCGAGGCGGCCGATGACGGCGCGGCGGACGCGCGCGAGGAGGCGCCGCCACCAGCCCGGGTTGGCGACGATCTTCATCTCGTAGAACGACGGGCAGAGGACGGCGGCATGCGCGACTTCTCCGCACACGCCGCAGCCGACGCACGTCTCGTCGACGTGCGCGATCGGGTCCTCGCGGAGCGCGTCCGGGCTCGGACGCAGCGTCAGCGACGGACAGCCATTGAACCGCATGCACGAGTGGTCGCCCGTGCACACGTCGGGATCGACGCCGAAGCGCGGCTGCTCCACGGTCTTGCCGGCGGCGGCCCGCGCGCGCTTGCGCGGCCGCTCGCGTCGCTGGCGCTCCAGCATGCACTCGCCCTTGGCGATGACGACCTTGAGGCCCGGCGCGCGCGTGGTGAGCGCGTCGCGCAGCGTGCCGATCATCTCGGGGATGCGATACGACTCGACGGTCTTGATCCACGTCACGCCGAGGCCGCGGAGCGCGCCGGGGATGGTGGTCGTCAGGCGCTCGCCGCGCGCGTTGGTCCCGGTCGAGGGCACGTGGTGCTGGCCGGTGGCCGCCGCGTAACCGTTGTCGATGATGACGAACACGGCGTCCTGCTTGTTGTAGACGGCGTTGGCGACGCCGGTCGTGAGCCCATTGTGCCAGAAGCCGCCGTCGCCCATCACCGCGATCGTGCGCTTGCCGAAGAGCGGCGCCACCGCGCTGTTCGACGCGAGGCCCATGCCGTAGCCGAGCACCGAGTTGCCGATGTTGAACGGCGCCTGCGTCGAGAACGTGTTGCAGCCGATGTCGTGCGAGACGTGCGTGTCGCCGATCGCGGGCTCGCGCTCGCGCAGGATCTTCATCGCGCTGAACAGCGGGCGCTCCGGGCAGCCGGTGCAGAACGACGGCGGGCGCTTCGCGACCGGCTCGCGCAGCACGGCGGTGATGCGCTCCTGGTGCTCGGTGAGACGGCGATAGCGGTCGGCGATGGCGCCAGCCGGCACGCCGCGCGGCGAGCAGCCCGCGAAGAACTTCGCGAGCCCCCCCACGACCAGGCGGGGCACGTATTCGCCGTTCGGCGCGAGCAGGTCCTTGCCGTGGATCTCGACGTCGAGGCGCGCCTCGTGCGCGAGCGCCTGCAGCTCGCGCTCGATGAAGTTCGGCATCCCCTCCTCGACCACGAAGATCTGACGCTTGCCGCGCATGAACGCGATGAGCTGCTCCGGCACCAGCGGATGCAGGCAGTTGAGGACGAGCAAGGGGACCGCCGTGCGCCCGTAGATGTCGGCGACGCCGAGCTCCGCGAGCCCGCGCACCGTGGTGTTCCACTGGCCGCCCTGCATCACGATGCCGATCTCACGATCGTCGCCGTCGAAGATCTCGTTCAGAGCGTGATCGATGACGTACCGGCGCGCCGCGGGCAGGCGGTGCTCGAACTTCTGCGCCTCCATGGCGTACGTGAACGGGGGCAGGTTGATGCGATCGATCGAGAAGCTCTGCGCGCCGAGCGGCAACAGCGTGCTCACGGCCGGCTTCACGTTGTCCTTGCAGACGAGCGTGCCGCGCATGTGGCAGGCGCGGATGCGGATCGAGAAGAAGACGGGCTCGTGGCAGGCCTCCGAGAGGCCGAAGCCTTCCTCGACGAAGCGGGCGAACGACTGGAGGCTGTTGCGCGGATCGAGCAGCGGCACGGAGGACTTCAGCGCCGCCGAGTGCGTGCGCTCCTGCAGGATCGAGGAGCCTTCGCCGTAGTCCTCGCCGATGACGATCAGGCATCCGCCGCGCACGCCCGCCGACGCGACGTGCGAGAGCGCGTCCGAGGCGACGTTCGTGCCGACCACCGACTTCCACGTGACGGCGCCACGCACCGGATAGTTGATGGACGCGCCCAGCAGCGCGGCCGCGGCGGCTTCGCTGCCCGACTGCTCGAAGTACACGCCCATGGGCCTGAGCAGGACGTCGTTCGCGTCGGCGAGCACGTCGATCATGTGGGAGACCGGCGCGCCCGGATAGCCGCCCACGTAGCTCACGCCGGACTGCAGGAGGGCCTTCGTGATCGCCAGGATCCCTTCCCCGTGGAGGATCTGGCCGGCGCCGTAGCCGAGCTGCTTGACGTCTTCGGCGAAGGTCCGCTCGCCCATGGCGCCATTATAGGCGTGTATCAAACACTGGACATTCACGGGCGTGCGGCGGGGTCGCTAGCGTCGATGGAATGGCCACTCTCTCGTCGGCGTCGACGGTGATCTAAGCGAACGAAAGAAGGAGGGTCGCCATCCGCTGTGGAAGCTGCGCTACGCGAAGGCTGAGTCGATCCGACTCATCCGTTGGATGTACTACGCGCCGGACGTTCCTTGTCTCGCACGGACGCGTGCGAAGGCCGAGCGATTCCTTTCGCCGCTCGGTCGGAGCAACACTCGTCCTGCAGGTCGACCGCGAGTCGGGTGGCTGTACAATGATTCGGCCTCCGAGAGTGCCGGAGTGGAGTAACGGTAGCCTCGTGGCGCTCAAAACGCCATGCCCGCAAGGGCGTGTGGGTTCGAATCCCACCTCCGGTACCAACCCCACGTCGTTCAGGTCTCCCTTTCTTGACACCTCCGGCGCGCGGCCTGTAACGTACCCCCTCGCGTGGGGCTGTAGCTCAGTTGGGAGAGCACAAGGCTGGCAGTCTTGGGGTCAGGGGTTCGAATCCCCTCAGCTCCACCATTTCATTCCTCTCGTGATCCTCTACACCACCACCGGCTGACCGACCTGCACCCGCGCGAGAGAGGATCTCTCGCGTCGCGGCCTCGCCTACACGAACCGGCCCGTCGACGAGCAGCCGGTCGACCGCGAGGGGACGCTCGCCATCGCGCGCGGCGCCCGGCACCTGCACGTCAAGCTGGGTGACACGCTCGCGCGGCTCGACGGTCCCTTCACCGACGCGGAGCTCGCGAAGTATCTCGTGCACGAGGACGGCTTCATGCGCGTGCCCGTCCTCGTGCGCGGCGACCTGATCGTGCGCGGCTACACCGACGCGCTGTACCGCGACGCGCTCGGCGACTGACGCCGGAGCGCGCTCGCGCCCCTCACCGCACCAGCGTGTACTGCACCTGCTGGTTCACCGGCAGCACGTCGATCACGCCGAAGCCGGCGACGAACAGATCCGAGAGGGCCTGAGCGCACGGTGCGCCCGGGGCGACGGTCGGGCCGCCCGCGCTGGTGCTCGCGCTCGACACGAGCAATCGGCCGGCGCCCGTTGAAAACTCGGGGGCGCAGACGATGATCGCCGCCTCTCGCGGCGCCGGCGTCGCGGTCGTGCTCGCCGCCGGCGGCGGCGTGACCGACGTGTTGGGCGAGAGCGTTCCGGTGGTGTTCGTCTGCGCCGCCAGCGTAGCCGGTGCCAGCATCAGCATCAGGACCGCGAGCGTCGTCCGCATCATCCCCTCCTGACGATGCTCCTGACACGATCCGTGCGTCTCGGAGCGATTGTCCATCGGCTCGACCTCGCCGACGTTCGCGGGCCGCCCTTCACGCTCGCACCACGCGCATTTCAACTTCATACAAACGCCTCGTACGGTCCTTTCACCTCCTTCGCGGTCGCAAGAGCGAGGCCACGCGCCGCTCACCCCCCGAGATAGAGCCGCTTCACCTCGGGATCGTCGAGCAGCGTCCGGCCGGGGCCTTCGAAGCGATTGCGTCCGAGCTCGAGGACGTAGCCGCGGTCCGCGATGGCGAGCGCGCGCGCGGCGTTCTGCTCGACGAGCATCAGCGTGAAGCCCGCCGCCTTCATCTCGACGAGCTTGTCGAAGATCTGCGTGACGAACTTCGGGGAGAGCCCGAGCGACGGCTCGTCGAGCATGATGAGGCGGGGCGCGGTCATCAGCGCGCGGCCGATGGCGACCATCTGCTGCTCGCCGCCGGACATCGTGCCGGCCTTCTGCCGCCGCCGCTCGCCCAGCACGGGGAACAACGCGAAGACGCGCTCGAGCGCCGCGGCGATCCGGCCGCCATCGCGCTCGATGTACGCGCCCATCTCGAGGTTCTCCAGCACGGTCATCTGGGGGAAGACGATCCGCCCCTGCGGAACGTACGCGAGACCGCGGCGCAGCACGAGATCGGGGCGCAGCCCGGTGATCACGTCGCCGTTGAAGACCACGCGGCCGGTCCGCGGCGCGAGGAAGCCGACGATCGTCTTGAAGGCCGTCGACTTGCCGGCGCCGTTCGGTCCGATGACGCTCACGATCTCGCCCTCGTGCACGGTGAGCGAGACGCGGTGGAGGATGTCCATCCGGCCATAGCCGGCGGTGAGGTCCTCGGCGACGAGGAGCGGCGCGTCGGCGGTCATGGCCGCCGCGTGCACACGTAGAGGACGTGCGGATACGGCAGGATGTCCACCATCAAGTGGCGCCGCACCGTGAATCCGGTGCGCTCCAGCGCCGCCGTCAGCTCGTCGCCGGACCAGTAGCGGACGGGGGCGCGCGGATCCATCGCCTTGTCGAGCGCCCACGTGAACCAGCGCTTGAGCACGGGCCGCGTGTCGACGTCCTTCACGAGGAGCATCCCGCCCGGCGCGAGCGCGCGGTGGAGCTGCCGCAGGAGCGGCGGAACGGCCGCCGGAGACACGTGGTGGACGATGTCGAGCATGTACGCCGCGGCGACTTCCGAATCCCCCTTGAAGTCGCGCGCGTCGGTCTCTTCGTAGGCGACGTTCTCGAGCCCGAGGCGCGAGGCGGCACGGCGGGCGAGCGCGATGCGGCGCGTGTTGCGATCGAGGCCGCGCAGGAACCGCGCGGGCGCCGTCGCCGCGTAGTAGAGCGAGAAGAGCCCGAACCCGCAGCCGATGTCGAGCACGGTGCCGGCCGGCGGCAGGTACTGGCCGATCTCGTCGAGGAAGCGCTGATGGACGATCGCGAAGCGCGCCCAGCAATAGGCCCGCACCACGGGGTCGTCGTACGCGCGAACGATGCTACGAACGGTGTCGCTTCGCATGGATCCGGTATCCGTCGCCCTGGCGAGCCAGGACGTAGTGCTCCTCGAGCCAGGTCGCCAGCGCGGGGAACGCGGCGATGCGCTCGTAGCCGCCGCTCGGCCACCCCGGCTCCCACAGCACGACGACCGCCGGCGGTCGCGCGCGCAGATCGCGCAGCAGCTCCGCGCGCAGCCGCTGGATCATCGGGGCCTCGACGTGGTGGAAGAAATGAAAGTCGTACACGAACCGCGTCGGCTGGACGAGCCGCGCGCGGAGCAGCGCGTGCACGCCGCCATCCGTCGTATCGAGCACCTGAACGGTCTCGCCGGCGCGCGTCCGCGCGGCGAGATCGGAGACGAGCGCGGTCACGCGCCGCTCCTTCATCGCGATCCATCCCGAGTCCGCGGCTTCGGCCCCTTTGACGCCGAGCAGCCACACGACGGCGGCGAGTCCGGCCACGAGCATGCCGAGCGCGGGACGACGCGCGCGCTCGACCTCGGCGCAGAGCAACACCGCCGCGAACACCGCGAGCGGATAGAGGTGGTACTCCCAGCCTTTCCGCTGCAGGACGAAGTGCGCGAGACCGTACGCGAGCCCGAGCATCGCCACCGCGTGGCGGGCCGTGATCGCGCGACGCCACGCCACGCTCGCGACGGAGACCGCGAGCGTCGCGAGGATGGCCACCCAGACGTGCCAGCGGAAGTAGAGCCAGTCGGCCGGGCGGAAGACGCGTGAGTAGAGCGGCACCAGGTAGCCGAGGACGATCTCGCGCCACGCGCCGAGGGCGCCGAGAGCGGCAAGCCACGCACCGGCCGCGAGCGGCGCCACGACGATGCCGCCGACGAACGCCGCCAGCGGCGCGCCGGTACGCGTGCCAGCGCGCACCAGGATGAACACGCCGAGCGCGGCCGCCAGCACGATCGTGTGCGGCTTGATCGTCATGCCCGCACCGAGCGCGAGCCCGCCGCCGAAGAGCGCAGGCAAACCGCCGAGCCCGCGTCCGGGCGCCGGCGTCGCGAGGCGCTCCGCCCAGCGCACGACGCCGAGCGCGCCGGCGAGCAGGAGCGGGCACAGCAAGAAATCACGCTGCCCCGCGTTCCACGCTCCACCCGCGAGATGATAGGCCGCGAAGAACAGCGCGCCTCCGATCGCGGCGACCCGTCCCCACGGGGCGGCCATCAGCGCGACGAGGAGCGCCGCGACGCCGGTGACGCCCAGGTCCACGGCCCGCCACGCGAGATCCCCCGTCCCGAGCACGCGCACGACACCGAGATGGAAGAGATACACGCCGGGAAAGTTCATGTCGAACAGGTCGCGGTACGGCACCGCGCCGTCCAGGATCCTCCACGCGATGTAATGCAGGATCGGCGCGTCGTGAATGAGCGGCCAGCCGAGGGACGCCCACCCGAGCCACACGACGAGAAACCCGAACGCGCCGACGAGGAGATTACCGGCCAAAGTAGGCTTCGATCACGCGCTGATCGCTCTGGATCACGCCCGGCGGGCCCTCCGCGATCTTCTCGCCGTGATCGAGGACGAACACGGTCTCGCACAGTCCCATGACCACTTTCATGTCGTGCTCGACGAGGAGCACCGTCTTGCCCGCGTCGCGCAGGCGCCGGACGGCGTCGAGCAGCTCGTTGAGCAGCGTGCGGTTGACGCCGGCGGCCGGCTCGTCGAGGAGCACGAGCGACGGGTCGCGCATGAGCATCCGCACGAACTCGACGAGCTTCTGCTGCCCGTAGGACAGATTGCCCGCATACTCGCCCGCGAGATCCTGAAGCCTGACGAAGGCGAGCAGCTCGCGCGCGTGCGCCTCGGCCGCCGCGCGCGGACCGCGCGTCACAACCAGCAGGTTCTCGAGCGCGGTGAGCTCGGGGAACACGCGGATCATCTGGAACGTGCGGCCGACGCCACGGCGTGCGATCTCGTACGGCTGCAGCCCGTGGATCGGCTCCCCGTCGAGCAGGATGCGGCCCCGATCGAGCCGCTCGACGCCGGTGATGCAGTTGAACAGCGTGGTCTTGCCCGAGCCGTTCGGTCCGATGAGCCCGTGGATGCGGCCGCGCTCGAGCGACAACGACACTCCGCTGACGGCGCGCACGCCGCCGAAGCTCTTGTGGACGTCCGCCACCTCGAGGGCGGGTGCCAAGGTCAGACCGTCCTCGGCAGCCGGTACTTGAGCTGGAGGAGCCCGAGGATCCCGCGCGGCATCGCGAGCACGACCGCGACGATGATCGCGCCGAAGAGCAGCGGGTGGATGTACGGATACCGCGCCCAGACCATCTCCTGGGCGACGAAGAGGACGACGGCGCCGAGCACCGGGCCCCAGACCGTCCCCTTGCCGCCGAAGAGCGTCATCACGATCATCGTGATCGTCGTCGCGAGCGGGAACACGCTGAGCGGCTCGATGTAGCCCTGATCGCGCGCGGTGAGCGCGCCGGCGATCCCGGGACCGATCGCCGACAGCAGGAACGCGACGAGCTTGTGCCGGAACGTGGGAATGCCCATCGCCTCGGCCGCGACCTCGTCTTCGCGAATCGTCATCAGCCGCAGACCGAACCGCGACCCGATGATGAGGCGCGCGCCGAACGTCACCGCGAGCGCCGTCACGCCCATCGCGTAGTAGATCGGCACCGTCGCGTCGAGCGTCGGCATCGACAGCCCGTTGCCGCCGCCCGTGAGCCCCTCGAAGTACGAGACGAGCGCGCGCAGCACCTCGTTGAGGCCGAGCATCGCGATGGCGAAGTACGGCCCCTTCAGCCGGAGACACGGTCCTCCGATGGCGAGCGCGAGGACGCCGGCGGCGGCGCCGGCCGCGAGCGTCGCGATCGGCCACGACCAGCCGGCGGACGCGATCAGGATGCCCGCCGTGTAGGCGCCGGCGCCGAAGAACGCGACGTGGCCGAACGACACGTAGCCCGTGAGCCCCGAGATGAGGTTCCAGGAGCCGGCGAGCGCGATCCACATGAAGGCCTGGAGCACGGAGCGGAGGCCGTAGCCCGTCCCGACGGCCGGATAGCAGGCGAGCGCGACGAGCACCAGGACGAGCGCGGCGAGCACGGCGGGCCTCACGTCTGCCGGCCTCCGAGCAGGCCCGTGGGCCGCACGAGGAGGACGAGCACGAGCAGCACGTACGCGACGACCTCGGAGAGCTGCGTGGTGAGGAAGAGCGAGGCGAGCTGCTCGATCAGCCCGAGCAGCATCCCGCCGAGGAGCGCGCCCGGGTAGTTCCCCGCGCCGCCGAGGACGATCACGAGGAACGACTTGAACGTCCAGATCTGGCCCATCTCCGGCTGGATGGCGACGATGACCGAGATCAACGCGCCCCCCGCGGCGGCGAGCGCGCTCGCGAGCCCGAACGTGAGGCGGTGGATCTTGCCCACGTCGATGCCGCACACCATCGCGACCTCGCGGCTCTGCGACGTCGCGCGGATCGCCTTGCCGAGGCGCGTGGACCGGAGGAAGAGGAACGCGCCGCCGGTGAGGAAGCCGGCGAACACGAACGCGATGACGCGCGACTTCGAGAAGGCGAACGGGCCGAGCACCCACGAGCCCGTGATGTATTCGACCGCGCGCAGGTCGGAGGTGAACGCGAGCTGTGCTCCGTTGACGAGCGCGATGGAGATGCCGAACGTCAGCAGCAGCGACGACAGCTCGGGCGCGTCGACGACGCGGAACACGAGCGTCCGCTCCAGCACGACGCCGGCGACGAACAGCACGGCCATGCTGATCGGCACGGTGAGATACGGATTCAGCCCGAACGCGCTGTAGAGGAAGAAGGTCGTGTACGCGCCGAGCATCAGCAGGGGCCCGTGCGCGACGTTGATGATCCTCATGACGCCGAAGATCAGCGCGAGCCCGAGCGCGACCATCGAATAGAGAACGCCCGAGAGAATGCCCGAGATGATGACCTGCCCGATCATGGCCGGCGTGATGACGATGTTCATGTGGCTCTGATCTCAATCGTCACGCGTTGGCTCAGCAGTGTCCGAGCGCCGGCTCCGCCGGCGCATCCTGCCCTGGGGAGGCAGGAAGGAGCACGCCGCAGGCGTGCGACGACCGTCGGAAGGGGGGCGCGAAGCCCCCCTCCGAGTTATCTATCGCCCGGACCAGGGTGGAGTGGGGAAGAGGACCTTGCCCTGGGCGAGGTCGTCCGGCCACACGATGACCTTCTTCTCCTTCTGCCACTGGAAGGTGACCATCTTGTGCGCGGTCTGGAAGCCGTCCTGGTCGACCTTGTAGTCGCCGAACATCGTGCGGATCTCGAGCTTCAGCAGCGCGTCACGCACCTTGTCGGAGTCGAGGCTGCCGGCGCGCTTGACGCCCTCCGCGTAGATCAGGCAGCCCGCGTAGCCGGCCGCGGAGTGGTACACCGGCTCGCGCTTGAACTCGGCCTTGTACGCCTCGAACCATTCCTTGTTGCCGGGATACTTGAGGTCCGCCTCCCACTGCGTGGCGCCGTAGATGTACTCGGCGTTGCCCTTCAGCAGGTCGTAGAACTCCGGGAGGTCCCCGCCGACGGTCACGCCGTACATCTTCGGGTTCACGTTGAGCTCGCGCATCTGCCGCGTGAGCGCGACCGCGTCGTCGAAGTACGTCGCGGCGGCGATGACGTCCGGGTTGGCGGCCTTGATCTTCGTCAGCAGTGCGGAAAAGTCCGTGTTGCCCTTCGGGTACGCCTCGGTCAAGACGATCTGCATGCCCTTTTTCTTGGCGAGGTCGGCGGCGCCGGCCGCCGCAGCCTTCGAGAACAGCGTGTCCTCGTTCACGATGGCCACGGTCTTGAGCCCGCGCCTGGCCGCCGTGTCGACGAGGCCCTCCAGGTACACCTCGGCGGGCGAGATGACCATGAACATGTACTTGCGGCCCTTCTTGAAGATCGACGTCGTCGCGGCGAGCGGCGACACCATCACCTTTTTGTACTTCTCGGTGACGTTGGCCACGGCCTCGGTGATCGGCGACGAATACGGGCCCATCACCACGTCGACCTTGTCCTCGGTGATCAGCTTTTCGTACAGGCGCACGCCCGTCGGCGGCATCGACTGGTCGTCGTAGATGACGAACTCGACTTTCCGGCCGAGCAGGCCGCCCTTCGCGTTCAACTCCTTCTGGCAGAACTGGTAGCCCTCGTGCTGGTATTTTCCGGGCTTCGCGTAGGTGCCGGTCAGCGACAGCGAGGCGCCGATCCGGATCGGGCCCTGGGCGTCGGCCGCGAGCGAGGCACAGAAGACGCCGAGGACCGTGAGAACGACGGCGAGAATCGCCGGACGTTTCATCGTGACCTCCGTGTGATGAAAGTGCGCGCCAGCGTAACACAGGGTCGCGCGCGGGTTCCGGGCCGCCGCTTGGTCGCGGTGGTAGGGTGGAGGTAGGAGCGGCATGAAGGCCGAACCCGCCAGCCCCGGAACGCCGTCCGTCGGACGCTCCATCCTGATCATCGAAGATCACGATGACGCGCGCGAGGCGCTGCGCGCGCTGCTCGAGCTCGAGGGCCACCGGGTCGAGGCGGCCGCCTCGGGCCCCCGGGCGTCGAGCTCGCGCGCCAGACGCTGCCCGACATCGCGCTGGTGGACATCGGGCTGCCGGAAGTCGACGGCTACGAGGTGGCGCGGCGTCTCTGCGGACTCACCGGCCGCCCGTACCTGATCGCGCCGACGGGGTACGGCCAGCCGGACGACGTCAAGCGCGCCCGGGACGCCGGCTTCGACGCCCACCTTCTCAAGCCCGTCGATCCCGACGCGCTGGCGAAGGTCCTGAGCGCGGCCCCCTACTCGCGGAACTCCTGATCCAGGATCTCGCGGATGAAGCGGTCGAGGGAGACGGGATAGAACCGCGCGTCCGGCGACACGATCACGCCGGTGTCGATGATCTCGCGGCGTGAGAGCTCCTCCAGCACCCGCTCGACGTGGCTGCCGGCGTCGCGATCCTGCCGCCGGATCTTCAGATCGTCGCTCTCGAGGGTCACGCGGCCCGCGTATTTGAAGCTGAACACCCGCGCGACGATCCGGTGATCCATCAGCTCCTGCTCGCCGAACAACTCACCGTAGGTCGGCCCGTCACGGCCGGGCGCGATGACGAGCCGGGGCGAGACCTTGATGCGCCCGCGCACTTCCACGGAGCGCGCCGGGGCGTCGTGATCCGCGCCGACGAGGATGTACGGCAGCACGTGGTAGCCGCTGATGATCCCGCGGAGCGGCTTGCGCAGCACCGTCGTCTCGTCGAAGACGTGCTGGAGCAGCTCCGCGTCGTTCCATTCGGGGTCCATCACGGATCCGCGCAATCGCGATAGAAGCCACACCGCTTGCAGAGGATCTTGCACTTCTGCTCTTCCATCCGCGCGCCGCACCGCTCGCAGTAGTGCTCCCACTCCACGCCGCCGCCGCCCCGATCGATCGCGCGGTCGTTCATGGCGAGAGCGTGGCATCCGATCCGCCGGCAAGTCAACATCACTTCGAGTCCCGTACACTGGCGCCATGGCGGAGACGCGCCGCGCGAAGCGCCGGGTGTTTCTCCTCTCGCCCGCCCGCAGCGACGGCGAGCGCGCGGCGCTGCTCACTTCGCCCCGCGCGGCGTTCCCGCTCGCGCGCCAGCTGCGCGAGGCCGAGGGCGCGCCGCTCGGCGACGTGATGAGCTTCCTCTCGGGCCTCTACTTCCGCGGCAAGCTGACCTACGCCATGACGTTCGCGCGGCCGCCGGCCAGGACGGAGGGCGTGCTCGTCATCACGCCGGACCGCGGGCTGCAGCCGCCGTCGTCGCCGTTCACGCTCGACGTCATGCGCCGCGCCGCGGGCGTCGACATCGACGCCGCGAACCGCCGCTATCGCCGGCCGCTGGAGGCCAGCGCGCTGGCGCTGGCCGCGCGTCTCAAGCCGCGCGACGAGGTCGTCCTGCTCGGGAGCATCGCGTCAGGGAAATACGTCGACGTCCTGACGCGGATCTTCGGCCAGCGCCTCCTGTTCCCGGCCGACTTCGTCGGACGCGGCGACATGAGCCGTGGCGGCCTGCTGCTGCGGTGCGTGCGCGAGGGCACCGAGCTGACCTACGTGCCGGTCGCCGGCGCCGTCCGTAGCGGCCCTCGGCCGCCGAAGCTCGCACCGCTGCCGCGCGCAACGCCCGTGCTCCTGCCGGGGCGGCCCTGATGGCGCGCGCCCCCCGCGCGCGCCACTCGGCGACGGTCGCGCGCGCGCGGCGGGCGCTCACCGCGGCTGTGCCCAAGGTCCGCATCCCGCGCGATCGCACCAACGCCACGCTGGAGATCGGCGACCGCACGGTCCACCTGACCAACCTCGAGAAGCCGTTCTGGCCGGAGCTCGGTCTCACGAAGGGCGATCTGCTGCAGTACTACGCGGACGTGGCACCCGTCCTGCTCCCCCACGTGCGCGACCGCGCGATGGTGATGAAGCGCTATCCGAACGGCGCCGGCGGCGAGTTCTTCTTCATGAAGCGCGCGCCGACGCCGCGGCCCGAGTGGATCGAGACCTGCGCGATCGCGCACGCGTCCGGCCGCGTCATCGACTTTCCGATGATCCAGGATCTCGGGGCACTGCTCTGGGTGGTGAACCTCGGCTGCATCGACCTGAACGAGTGGTACGCGCGCTGCGACGACGTCGACCGGCCCGACTCCCTGCACTTCGACCTCGACCCGACGCCGGGCGCGACGTTCGCGCAGATCCGCGAGGCCGCGCTCATCGTCCACGAGGCCCTGGGCGCGCTCGACATGCCGAGCCACGCGAAGACGACGGGCTCGCGCGGCCTGCACGTCTACGTGCCGATCGTTCGCGGGCCGACGCAGGACCAGGTCTGGGCGCTCTCGAAGCGGCTGTCGCACGAGATCGCGAGGACGCACCCGCGCCTGCTCACCGCGGTCTACGCGAAAGCGCGGCGGCCGGAGCGCCGCGTGCTGGTCGACTACAACCAGAACGCGTGGGGCCGCACGCTGGCGTCGGTCTATTCGGTCCGCCCGAAGCCGCAGGCGACGGTCTCGACGCCCGTGACGTGGAAAGAAGTCGAGCGTGGGGTCGAGATCGAGGACTTCCGCATCGACAACGTGCGCGGGCGGCTCGCGAAGGTGGGCGACCTGTGGGCCCCGGTTCTGCCGTCGTCGAAGCCCCGCGCGCGCCTCGCGCCGCTGCTGAAGAGCTAGGCCGCCGGGCGCTCCCCGTCGACCTTGATCCCGTCCGTCCAGAGCTGGACGTCTTCCTCGTTCATCGCGCTCTCGTGCGTGAGCCGCGCGTCGCGAACGCCGCGCTGCTCGATGTCGTGGAGGTACTGCGCGCGCGACAGCAGCGGCCCGCGGCAGACGGGCGTGGTCTCACGAACCGGCACCGTCGCCGTCTCGCGGTGAAGACGCCGCGTCAGGTCCTGCATGACCCAGGCGGGAATGCGCCCGCGGTCGGACGGGTAGATGAAGCCGAACAGCACGAGGTGGCTGAACAGCACGCGCCAGTGACGTCCGTAGCGCGCCAGGAGACGGCCCCAGTCGAGACACTCCGCGCGCGCGTGGAGCAGGTGCGCGATGTCCGCGCCGTCGTAGCGCTCGCGCTCCATGATGAAGCCCTTCGACCAGATCATCTCCTCCGCCGGCATGAGCTGAACGCGCACGCCGAGCACGGTGTCGTCGACCGCGTGCTCGAACCACACGTCGTCGAACGCCTCGCCCAGATCCGCCGGCCGCACGAAGACGTCGAAGTCCTTCGTGTGCCGCGCGATCCCGGTGGAGCGCTCGAACGCGTACGCCCCGCCGACGAGGAACGGCACGCCGGCGTCGTCGAGCGCCTTCATCGAGCGCGCGTAGAACGCGAAGGTCGCTTCGTCGTCCATCGTCAGGCCACCGCGGCCGGCAGCGCGACCGTGAGCTCGATGATCCGGATGGGCGGCCGGCCCGGGAACGCCTGCACGAGGAGCGGCATCGCGACGTTGTGGACCGGCGAGCCCTCGCGCGTGCGGCCCTCGAGACTGCCGCGGTGCGCGTGACCGTGGAACACCGCGCTCGCGGGATAGCGGTTGAGCGGATCCTCGAGGCGGCTCGAGCCGAGGAACGGATAGATCTCGAGCGGCTCGCCTTGCACGGTGCCGAGGATGGGCGCGTAGTGCATGATCGCGACGCGATGCGGAGTCCTGAGGCGCGCGAGCGCGGACTCCAGCTTGAGCGCCTCGTTGACCGCCTCGTGCACGAAGTTCTTGATGCTCTCCTTGCCCCACGGCGCGAGCGCGCGCGGCCCGAAGCCGCCGGCGAAGCCCTTCACCCCGGCGAAGCCGACGCCCGCGACCTCCTGCGCGTCGCCGTCCAGCACCATCACGCCGGCGTCGACGAGGATCTTCGTGACCTCGGCCTGGTGGCCCGACTCGAAGTCGTGGTTGCCGAGCACCGCGATGACCGGGATCTTCACGGGCGCCAGCGCGCTCGCGACGATGCGCGCCTCTTCCGGGAGCCCGTAATCGGTGATGTCCCCGGCGATCACGAGCACGTCCGCGCTGGCCGCCGCCGCGTTGAAGGCGGGCTGCAGCCCCGCGTGCCCGCCGCGCGGCACGTGCATGTCGCCGACGGCGGCGGTGCGGATCGTGTCCGTCACGGGCGCATCACCACCTTGATGTACTCGTCGTCCTTGTCGCGGAACATCCGGGAGCCGCGCGGGGCGTCGTCGAGCGTCATCCGATGCGTGATCACGAAGGACGGATCGATCTCGCCGCGCTGGATGCGTTCAGCAGCGGCCGCATGTAGCGATGCACGTGGGTCTGGCCCATGCGGATCGTGAGCCCCTTCGCGAACGCCGCGCCGAGCGGCAGCGTGTCGACGTAGCCGCCGTAGACACCGGGGATCGACACGGTGCCGCCCTTGCGGCACGCGTGCAGCGCCTCGCGCAGCGCCGTCGGCCGGTCGGTCTCGAGGCGCACCGCCTGCTTCGCGCGGTCGTAGAGCGCCGCGACGCCCGTGCCGTGCGCTTCCATCCCGACCGCGTCGATGCACGCGTCCGGGCCGCGGCCGCCGGTGCGGTCCCTCAGCTCCTCGACGGCGTCGAGGTCTTCGTCGTTGAGGACCTCGGCTTTGCCGTGCGTCTCCGCCATGTGCAACCGCTCCGGGAACCGGTCGATGGCGATCACGCGCTCGGCGCCGAGCATGTACGCGCTCCTGATCGCGAACTGGCCCACGGGGCCGCAGCCCCACACCGCGACGACGTCGCCGCTCCGGATCGTGCAGTTCTCGGCGGCCATGTAGCCGGTGGGGAGGATGTCCGAGAGGAAGAGCGCCTGCTCGTCGTCGACGCCCTCGGGAATCTTGAGCGCGCCGACGTCGGCGAACGGCACGCGGACGTACTCCGCCTGGCCACCCGCGTCGCCGCCGTAGAGGTGGGAAGAGCCGAACACGCCGGAGCCGGACGCGCCGTAGAGCTTCTCGAGCGTGCCGGCGTTCGGATTGGTGTTGTCGCAGAGCGACGGGAGCTCGCGCTGGCAGAAGAAGCACTGCCCGCACGCGATGGCGAATGGGACGACCACGCGATCGCCGCGCTTCACCGCGGTCGTGGCCGCGCCGACCTCCACGACTTCCCCCATGAACTCGTGACCGAGGATGTCCCCGCTCTTCATCATCGGGATGAACCCGCCGAAGAGATGGAGGTCGGAGCCGCAGATCGCCGCGCGCGTGACGCGCACGATCGCGTCGTGCGGGTTCAGGATCTCGGGGTCCGGCGCTCGCTCGACGCGCAGGTCTCCCGCGCCGTACCAGCAGACGGCCTTCATGACTCCCCCCGCGGCTGGCCTTCGGTGGTCGGAACCTCGCCCGCCTCCATGAGGTGCTTGAGGCGCCGCAGGTCGTCCTGCACCTGCTGGCTCGGCTCCTCGCCGAAGAGCTTCGCGATGACGGCGGCGAACTTGCCGCCGGGCGGCGCGTACGCGAGCGACACGCGAATCGTCGTCCCCCGCCCGCCGGGGCCGCGCTCGAACGCGACGGCCCCGGCGTTGCGGATGTCGGCGTCGTCGAGCGAGCGCCAGGCGATGAGCTCGTTGGGGCGCTCGTCGACGATCTCGGCGTCCCACGTGACGCGCCGTCCCGCCGGCGCGCGCGCCACCCAACGCGAGCGGCGCGGGCCGTCGCACGTCACCGACTCGAGGTGCCGCATGAAGCGCGGCAGGTTCTCGAAGGCGCGCCAGAAGGCGTAGACCTCTTCCACCGGCTTGTTGATGGCGACCGTACGCCGGACGGTGACGCCGCGGCAGTGCGCGAGGCTCGCGACGCGCGCGACGTGCGTGGGCTCCTCGCGGAGCCCCAGCGCGTCGTAGAGCAGGCTCCTGCCGCGCGCGGCGCGATAGATGAGCGCGCCGCCGCCCAGCGCGGCGAGCGCTCCCGACCGGCCGCCACGCGACAGCCCGAACACGAGCAGCAGGCTGCCGCCCACGAGCGACACCCAGCGCTCGCTCTCGTCGATGTTGACGTGCGCGCTCTGCCAGCGCCGGCGCGCGAGCGCGGCGCTCTCCGCGCCGCGCCCCGCCTGATCGCCCCGCCGTCATGGCTGTTCCTGGTCCCGGCGACGGCGAATGCGGGAACGCGTTTGGGTCATGGCGGGGTGCTTGGGAGCGAACCGCGTGCCATCGACCTCGCCAACGGGATCGTGGCCGCCGGCTTGCACCCCGCTGCACAGCCGCTCCGCGAGCGCCGCGCCTAGCGGATGCCCCAGCGCCCGGGCCACCACACCCAGGCGTGTCCGTCCCACGCCCAGTGTCCAGGAACCCAGACGTTGCGGCCGCTGTGGGACGTCCCGAAGTCCTCGTTGTGATGGGCTCGTGGCGGGCCGACGCGGCGAGGGACCTCGCTCCGAAGCCCCCACGAGCGCCACGGATCGCGCGGCGGCGGGAAGACCGACGGCGGCGGCGACGTGATCCTGGAGACTCGTCCGTCGTGGGCGGATGCGGGCGCGGCCCACGCCGTCACCGCGGCCAGCGCGAGGCCGATCATCGCGAGCCGTCCGGGCCTTCGGCCGATCGTCAGCGTCATCGCTCACCCATCTCCTGTTTCGAGTCTATCTCCGATCCGTGCACCAGCCAGCGTCCCGGCCAGCCGCGCACGTCCGTCTCGATCAGCGCGCCTCGTGACGTCAAGGTCCCGATGGCCGCCGCGGCTTCGGCCTCCGTCAGTCCGAAGATCCGGCGGAGGACCGACGGGCGCGTGACGACGGCGGCCCGCCCATAGCGTTCCACGAGCCGCGCCGCGGCGGTGGACCGCGAGAGCCGTCGGCCCGTCGCGACGGCGTCCGGCAGCCAGGCTTCGAGGAGATCCCAGCGGTACGAGAACGTCGGCTCGTAGCGCTCCTCGGTCTTCACCACCCAGAGCCCCTGTTGAAGCTCGGCCATCGCCCGCTCGAACTCGCGCGTCTGCCGCGGCTCGAGCATGAAGCAGCTCGCGCGGAGCCCACGCGTGTACTGCGGATGCTCGGCGGTCAGCGCTTCCATGATGCGCCGTGCGGTGAGGGTGAGACGGCCGGCCTCGTATCCCATGCGATAGGCGCGCGCGCGCTGCGGGCCGCGGACGAGCGCGTAGAAGGCGGGAAACAGGTCGAGCGCGACGAGCGTGGGCCGCCCCCGGAGGACCTTGCCGTAGTAGACGCGCCGCGCCGCCGGCAGGTCGTCTTTCAACCGCCACGTGAGCCCGACGCCGTCGTCGTGGTGCGAATGCTTGGGCCATCGCGGCGACGCTCGCCCGACCACCGCTTCCCACAAGCACGGCACGCTGCCGTCACCGAACCGATAAAAGGTCGAGCAGAACCCGACGTCGTTGACGAACGCGAGCGCCGTTTTCGCGGAGCGCACGCGCAGACTCGGGAGGCGCCGAAAGCGCCGATCGCGCAGCGCGAGGAGCCGCGCCGCGTCGATGCGCAGCCCCCTCCGAGTTATCGCTTTCCGGACGCCTGGAGGACTTCGCGGAAGACCCGGTAGAACGCGTCGTTCTCGGCGACGGCGCGGCGCAGGAGCGTCGCGAGCTGCGCGACGTCGCTGGTGTTGACCACGGCGTTCACGCTCCGCGCGAAGGCGGTGGCGTTGTCGAGCGTCTTCACGTCGGCGGCGAGGAGCGTCACGAACATGTAGCGCCGGATCGACATCGGCATCGTGTTGAGCGCCTTGAGCACGGCGTGATCGAGCGCGGTGGCGCCGTCGTACGCCTCGTCGACGACGACGACCTGGTAGGCGACCTTCCGCAGGCGATCGGCCGCCTCGGCGGCGCCGGACGCCGTCTCGGGCGCGTAGCCGAGCTCTTCGAGGGCCTTGCGCACGGCGCCGCGGCGGTCGCCGTCGTCCACGCAGATCAGGGCCGGAGACGGATCACTCATTTCTTCTTCACACTCTTGTTGTAGTCCCAGTCGAGCTTGAGGCCCTCGACCTCACTGGTCTTCTCGCCGCGCGTCTGCTTCACCTTGTCGATGCCGCGCTGGACGATCGCCTTGCGCGTGGCGTACGACACGGCGGTCTCCTCGGTGATCATCCCCGCCTCGTAGGCGCGGACGATCGCCTGGTCGAACGTCTGCATGCCGAACGGCTCGCCGACCTCCTGGATCTCGTAGAAGTTCTTGCCCTCGGACTCGCCGTGGAGGATCAGCTCGTTCGAGCGGATCGTGTTGCCGAGGATGTCGTGCACGGCGAGCCGGCCGCCGCCCACCTTCGGCAGCAGGCGCTGGCCGACGACCCATCGCACGGTGTCCGCGAGGCGCTGGCGGATCTGGCGCTCCTCCTCCTGGTCGAACATGCCGACGATGCGGTTGATCGCCTGGCCGGCGGTGACCGTGTGGAGCGTCGAGAGCACGAGGCAGCCCGTCTCCGAGGCTTTCAGCGCGAGCTCCGCGGTCTCGCGGTCGCGCATCTCGCCGACGAGGATGATCTTCGGCGCCTGTCTGAGCGCCGCGCGCAGCCCGTTGGCGAACGAGTCGTAGTCGCCGCCGAGCTCGCGCTGGTTGAACGTCGCCTTGCGGTTGGGGTGCACGTACTCGACGGGATCCTCGAGCGTGACGATGTGGATCGAGCGCGTCGAGTTGAACTCGTTGAGCAGCGCGGCGAGCGACGTCGTCTTGCCGGAGCCGGTGGCGCCGCAGACGAGGACGAGCCCGTTCTTCTCCTTCGTCATCTTGCCGAACGCGTCGGGAAGCGTGAGCTCCTCGATCGTCGGGATCCGGGTCTCGAGCTTCCGGAGGACGATCGACGTGTTGCCGCGCTGGGTGAAGATGTTCACGCGGAAGCGCGCCCTGCCCGGCAGCCAGTACGAGCTGTCGCACGAGCCCTGCTCGACGAGGAACTGGCAGAGCCGGCGGTCGCCGTTGATCAGGTTGAGCGCGAAGATCTCCGCCTGGAACGGCGTCAGGCTCTCCACCGGCGGGTTCACGGGCACGCCGACCAGCTCGCCCGAGGACTCGACCTGCAGCGGCCGGTCGACCGTGACGTTCAGGTCGGACACGTTGTCGTGCGAGTCCAGCATCGCGGTCAGCATGTCGTCGATTTCGGCCTTGCGCATCCTTCGACTCCTAGCTGTTCAGCTCGTCCGGCGGCGTTTTGAGGAACGCCCGGAACTTGCTCTTGTCGATGCACTTCGCGTACGCCTCTTCCGGCGAGATCCACTTCTTGTTCAGCACGTCCATGATCGCGTCGTCGAGCGTCTGCATGCCGTGCACCTTGCCCGTCTGGATCGCCGACGGGATCTGCACGGTCTTGCCCTCGCGGATGAGGTTCGAGACGCCGGGGGTGCAGACGAGGATCTCGAGCGCGGCGCAGCGGCCCTTCTTGTCGATGCGCTTGAAGAGGTTCTGCGCCACGACGACCTTCAGACCGGTCGAGAGACCGTTGCGCACCTGCGCCTGCTCTTCGGCCGGGAACACCTCGATCACGCGGTCGATGGTCTTGGCCGCGCTCGTCGTGTGGAGCGTGCCGAACACGAGGTGACCGGTGTTCGCCGCCTCGAGCGCGAGCCGGATCGTCTCGAGGTCGCGCATTTCACCGACGAGGATGATGTCCGGGTCCTCGCGAAGCGCGCCGCGCAGGGCCGCGGAGAACGACCGCGTGTGCGTCCCGACCTCGCGGTGATTCACGAGGCAGCCCTGGCTCTGATGGACGAACTCGATCGGGTCCTCGATCGTGATGATGTGGTCCTGCCGGCCGCGGTTGGCCTGGTCGATGATGGCGGCGAGGGTCGTCGACTTGCCCGAGCCCGTCGGGCCCGTCACCAGCACGAGGCCCTTGTTCAGCATGGCGGTCTTCTTGAGGATCGGCGGCAGCCCGAGGTCGTCCGCCGTCAGGACCTTGGTCGGGATCTGGCGGAAGACGGCGCCGCACCCGTTGCGCTGCATGAAGAAGTTGGCCCGGAAGCGCGCGACGCCCGGGATCTCGTAGCCGAAGTCGACGTCGCCCGTCTCCTCGTAGACCTTGATCTTCTGCTCCGGCGCGATCTCGTAGAGCATGGCGCGCAGGTTTTCCTCGTCCAGCGGGTCGTACTTCACGCGCTCGAGGTCGCCGTGGACGCGGAGGATCGGCGGCTGACCCGCCACGATGTGGAGGTCGGAGGCTCCCGTGTCGAACATCAGCTTGAAGAACGCGTCGAGCCTGGCCATGCGCGGTCTCCTCGGGCGAAGCGGATAGCGCTGCGTCTCGGGTTATCGACGGCCACGCCGTTACGGTTGAGCGGAGTCTTGAGCGTAATTCGCGACGTTTTGCGAAGTCAAGAAAACCACGTACCGTGGGCCTGTGCCACCGATCGGGCGCGCCGGACTCAGCGTCCTGGCCCTCGCCGCCATGGCGGGGCTGGCGGCCGCCGCGGCGGCCTCCGAGGGGCCTCCGGCCCTCCCCGAGCTGCGCTCCAGCGCCGCGCGCTCCCGCGCCTCACGTCCCTCGTCGACCAGGGCCTCGTCGCCCGCAACGACCTCGCGGCCAGCGAACAGGCTGTCGCCGACGCGCGCGAGCGGCTCGACCAGACGTGGAACGACGCGGTCGCGGCGGCTTCGCTGATCGCCAAGGTGCTCGCCGCGGACGACGTCGCGGCGAGCCGACCGCTGCCGCCCGGCGGCGAGCAGGGCACGGCGACGCTCATCCGGCACCGGGGCCGCCGGCCGTGGGCGCTGTCGCTCACGCAGGTCTTCAGGAGTTCTTCGCGCGCACGTTCGGTCGTGCGCTGCCCGTGAGCGCGTACGGCCAGACGCCGGTGCACGACAAGCTCGGCTTCGACCATCGGAACGCGGTCGACCTCGCGATCCATCCCGACACCGCCGAAGGGCGCGCGGTCATGGACTGGCTGCGCAGGGCCGGCCTGTCGTTCATCGCGTTCCGTGGCGCCCTGAGCGGCGCCGCCACCGGCGCGCACATCCACGTGGGCGAGCCATCCCGATCAATCAGATGGGGGGCTACGGGCGCCCCCCAAGCCCCCCACGCCTCCGGGCGGATGTGAAATCCGCCCTCCGGCGAGTGATCGTCTTGCTCGCCGCCACGCGTCCCGCCCTCGTCATGGGCGACTTCAACGACGGCGAGACGATGCCGGCGATCACCGCGCTCGACGGCGGCGGCGGATTCGTCGACGCGTTTCGCGCGGCGAACCCCGGCGCCGCGGGCGCGACCGCGTGGCAGCGGCCGTGGGCGCCGCAGGCGACGGCGCTCCGGCGCGTCGACTACATCTTCGTGTCGGGGGCCGGCGGCGAGGTCGCCTGCGCGAGCCGCGTGATCCTCGATCGTCCGCGGCGCCTCGCCGACGGCCGCACGCTGTGGCCGTCGGATCACTACGGGGTCTTGGCCGAGCTTCGCCTGTTTGGTATAAAGTGCGCACCATGAAGAAGAGCGCGTCGAAGAAGAAGCCCGCGAAGGCCGCCCCGAAGAAGTCCTCGCGGCCCGTTCCGAAAGCGAAGACCGCGAAGCCCGCGCGCCAGCCGGCGAAGTCCAGCCCGGGCACCTACACGCCGCGGCCCATCCAGGGAATCGGCTGGGCGCCGTTCCGCTACCCGCTCAGCAGCTAATTAGCTCAGCGGAGCCTCGCCACGTCGTAGGTCGGAATGGGGCGGGAGAAGCCCTTCAGCGCGAACTCGCCCACGGGCGCCGCTTCGACCAGGTCCTCGACCGCCGCAAACACGCACTGGGATGAGGATCTGTCCCGCCTTCGCCTCGCCGCACAGGCGCGCGGCGAGGTTGGTCACGCTCCCGATCGCGCCGTAGTCCCAGCGCCCTTCGAAGCCGATCGCGCCGAGCGTCGCATAGCCCTGCGCGATGCCGATGCCGAAGTCGAGGTCGTAACCGAGCTTGCGCCAGCGCGTGGCGAGCTCGCTCACGCGCGCGCGCATCGCCGCGGCCATCCGCACCGCGCGCTCCGACGGGTTGTCGACGACGACCGGATCGTTGAAGAAGATCATCATGCCGTCGCCGGTGAAGCGCGCGAGCGTCCCCTCGTGCGCGACGATGATCGTGCCCATCTCCGCGTGGTACTCGCGCAGCACCGCCATGACCTCTTCCGGCTCGGCGGTCTCGGCGAACGCGGTGAACCCGCGCAGGTCGACGAACGCGACGGTGATGTCCCGGCGGTGACTCTTGAGCGGGTCTTCGGCCCCGCCGGACACGATCGCTTCCGCGAGCTGCGGCGAGAAGAAGCGCTTGAGCCGCCCGAGCTTCTCGGGCTCCGCGACCTGCGCGGCGACGCGCGCCTCGAGCGTGCGGTTCATGTCGGTAAGCTGGTCGTGGAGCAGCTTCACGCGGAGGAGCGAACGGACGCGCGCGAGCGGCTCGGGCTGGTTGACCGGCTTGATGAGAAAGTCATCGGCGCCGGCCTCGATGCCCTTGACGCGCTCCTGCGCGGGATCGAGCGCCGTGACCATGACGACCGGCAGCATCCCCGTCGCCGCGTTCTCGCGAAGCTTCCGGCAGACCTCGTAGCCCGTCATGCCGGGCATCATCACGTCGAGGAGCACGAGGTCGGGCTTCTCGGCCTCGACCTTCTCCAGCGCCTCCTTGCCCGACGACGCCGTGACGACACGGTAGCCCTTCACGCCGAGGAGATCGGCGAGCAGCTTCACGTTCACCGGGGTGTCGTCGACGACGAGAATCGTCTCGCTCATCGCCCGAACACCGCTTCGACCGCCGCCATGAACGCTTTGACGTTCAGCGGCTTCTCCTGGTAGCCGTCGAAGCCCGCGGCCATGATCTTCTGCCGGTCCCGATCCAGCGCCGACGCCGTGACGGCGATGACCGGAATCGCCCGCGTCGTCTCGTCCGCGCGGAGCCGCCGGAGCGCCTCGATGCCGTCGATGCCCGGGAGCTGGATGTCCAGCAGGATGAGGCGCGGGCGCCGCTCTCTGGCGAGACGGACCCCGTCTTCGCCGGTCTCCGACTCGATGACGTCGTAGCCCTTGTGCTTCAGCACGTCGCGTACGAGCTTGCGGTTCTTCTCGTTGTCCTCGACGACCAGGATGAGCGCCCCCGCCATCGTCAGCGCCTCACCGGGAGATCGAAGGTGAACGTCGAGCCGACGCCCGCCTCGCTCTCCAGCCACAGGTTGCCGCCGTGCAGCTCGACGAAGCGGCGCGCGAGCGCCAGGCCGAGCCCGGTGCCCTCGTGCTTCTTCGCCAGGTCGCTTCCCACCTGCCGGAATTCCTCGAAGACGAGCTCCTGATCCTCGGGCGCGATGCCGATGCCCGTGTCGGCGACGGCGATCTCGACCACGTCGCCCTTGAGGTGCGCGCGGACTTCGACCTTGCCGCCCTCCGGTGTGAACTTGATCGCGTTCGACAGCAGGTTCAGCAGCACCTGCTTGATCTGGCGCTCGTCGCCGCTGAAGTCGCCGAGCGCCTCGTCGACGTTCTGCGTGAGCGTGAGGCCGCGCCGCGCCGCGCGCTCGTGCACGAGCGTGAGCGCGTTGTCGATCGCCACGGGCAGGTTGAAGTCCGTGAGCTCCAGCTCCATCCGCCCGGCTTCGATCTTCGACAGGTCGAGGATGTCGTTGATGAGCGAGAGGAGGTGCCGGCCGGAGCTCAGGATGTCGTTGAGGTACTCCTCCTGCTTGTCGGTCAGGTCGCCGAACATCCGTTCCAGCATCACCTCGGAGAAGCCGATGATCGCGTTCAGCGGCGTGCGCAGCTCGTGCGACATGTTCGCCAGGAACTCGTCCTTGTGCCGGTTGGCGACCTGGACCTGCTGCGTCCGCTCCTGCAGCTCGGTGAAGAGGCGCACGTTCTCGATGGCGATCACGGCCTGGTCGGCCAAGGTCTTGAGGAGCTCGACGCGCGCCTCGGTGAAGGCCGCCGGCTTCGAGTGGTTCACCGCGATGACGCCGAGGACGGTCTCTTCCCGGCGCATCGGGACGAAGAGCATGCTGCGCACGCCCGCGCGGCGCGCCACGCCGGCGGGGGGCACGCGCGCGTCCGTCTCGGCGTCGTCGATCCGCACCAGGTCGCCGCTCTCGATGACGAGCCGGAGCAGGTCGGGCTGGTCCCGCGGACGCAGATCGCGGGGGAACTGGTCGAGCCAGTCCGCGAGACGCTCGTGGATGTTCGCGTACGCCACGACGTGGACGCGCGACCCGTCCCAGCGATAGACGGCGCCGTAGCGTCCCTCGCACAGCGTCACGGCGTTCCGCACGATGGTCTCGAACACGGGTTGCGCGTCCATCGTGGCGCCGCCGATCGATCGCAGGATCTCGCTCGTGGCCGTCTGCTGCTCGAGGGCTTCGGTGACCTCGGCGTTCCGGTGCTGGAGCTCGGTGAGCAGGCGCACGTTCTCGATCGCGATCACCGCCTGGTCGGCGAACGTCTGCAGCAGCGCGATCTGCTTGTCGCTGAACCGGCCCGGCTGCGCGCGCGTGACGATGATCGCGCCGATGGGCGCGCCTTCCCGCATCATCGGGACCGAGAGCGCGCTCCGGAAGCCGAGGCGCTCGACGAGCTCCGGATGACGGTAGTCGGGTTCCGCCAGGATGTCCGCCGTATGCACGACCCGACGCTCGGCGATCGCGCGGACGGTGAGGAGATCGGAGTCGAGCGGCGCCGGGAGCACGCCGTCGAACGCTTCGCTCTCGAAGTTGTAGTGCGCGGCGGGGCGCACGCGGTCGCCTTCGACGAGGAACACGCCGCCCGTGAGCCCGTCACACAGCCGCGCCGCGCTCGCCGCGATGGCCTCGAAGACCGGCTGGAGGTCGACCTGCGCCGCGTTGATGACGCGCAGGATCTCGGCGGTCGCGGTCTGCTGTTCGAGCGCTTCGGTCACTTCGGCGTTCCGCGACTCGAGCTCCTTGAAGAGCCGAACGTTCTCGATCGCGATCACGGCCTGGGCGGCGAAGGTCTCGAGCAGCGCGATCTGCTTGTCCGTGAACGGCCGCACCATCGTGCGCCGCATGATCAGGGCGCCGATGGCCGCATCGTCACGCATGAGCGGCGCCACGAGGATCGTACGGATCCCCTCGCCGCTCTGATCGGGATACTCATCCGCCGCGGTCACGAGATCGTGCACGTGGATGGTGCGGCGCTCGGCGAGTGCACGACCGACCACGTTGCGGTCGTCGAGCGGCCGCACCGGCGGTCTGGCGAGCGGCAAGTCTCCAAAATGCGCGACGCGACGCACGATCCCATCGTCGCGCCGCAGGACGATGGCGTCATCCGCGCCACACACGCGCGCGGCGCTCTCGGCGACCGCGTCGAGGACCGGTTGGACGTCCGTCGGCGAGCCGGAGATCACACGGAGGATCCCGGCTGTCGCCGTCTGCTGTTCGAGCGATTCGGAGAGGGCGGCGTTGCGCGATTCCAGCTCCTTGAAGAGCCGGACGTTCTCGATGGCGATCACGGCCTGGTCGGCGAAGGTCCGGATCAGCGCCACGTGCGCGTCGGAGAACGCGCCGACCGCGTGGCGCGTGAGGTTGATGGTCCCGATCACCCGGCCGTGGCGGGACATCGGCACGACCACGAGGCTGCGGACGTCCCGCGCGCGGAACTCCGCGAGCGTCTCGGGCCTGAGCCCGTGGTCGCCGGCATGCACGTCGGCGACACGCAGCACCTGGCCGCTCATCGCCACACGCGGTGTCGGGCCCACGCCGTCGACCGGCTGCGGCCAAAGACGCCGCACGCGCTCGAGCTGGTCGCCACTCAGGTTCTCGTGAGCGACCATGTCGATGAATCCCGCCTCGACGCGGAAGACGCTCCCCCACGCGGCGCCCGAGAGCCGCACGGCGTTCCGGATGATCGTGTCGAACACCGGCTGGGTGTCCGTCGGCGAGCTGGAGATCACGCGCAGGATCTCGCTCGTCGCCGTCTGCTGCTCCAGGGACTCGGTGAGCGCCGCGTTCTTGGTCGCGAGCTCGTTGAACAGCCGCACGTTCTCGATCGCGATGACGGCCTGGTCGGCGAAGGTGCGAAGGAGCGTCAGGTGCTTCTCGGCGAATGGCCGCACCTCGGTCCGGCGAATCTGGATCACGCCGACGGCCTCACCCTCGCGGAGCAGCGGCATCGCGAGGAGCGAGCGGTGCCCCGCCGCGCGGGCGATCTGGCTTCCCCGCGGATACTCCGCCTCCTCGGCCTGCAGGTCGTGCACGTGGAGCGCGCGCGCGTCGAGCACGCAGCGCCCCGCCACCCAGTCCGCCGCGATCGGTCGCCGCGTCCCGATCGCGGCCGGGATCGATCCGAAATGAGCGGCGATGCGGAGGTGGTTGTCGGGGTCGCGGAGCTGGATCACGCCGTCGGACGCCTCGCAGAGGCGGGCCGAGCTCTCCGCGACCGCGTCGAGCACGGGCTGGATGTCCGTCGGCGAGCTCGAGATCACGCGGAGGATCTCGGCGGTGGCGGTCTGCTGCTCGAGCGATTCGGTGAGCGCGGCGTTCTTCGTCCCGAGCTCGGTGAAGAGCCGCACGTTCTCGATCGCGATCACCGCTTGATCGGCAAACGTCTGAAGGAGCTCGATCTCGATCTCCGTGAACGGACGGGGCGCCTCGGTCGCGCGCAAGATCACGATCGCGCCGAAGGTCTCGGCCTCGCGAAGCATCGGAACGACGAGGAGGGACCGTGCGGAGGAGCTCGCGATCCGAATGCTCGCCCGTGAATCCGGGAAACGCTCGTCGCGCATCAGATCCGGGACGTGGACGATCGTGCGGTCCAGGATCGCGACCCCGGTGCTCGTCTGGCGATCCGGCGGCCGAGGATAGCGCGCGCGGAGAACGGCGAGGCCTTCGTCCGTCAGGTTGGCGTGCGCGGCAAGGTGTTGGTGCGTCCCGTCGAATCGGTAGACGGCGGCGTGTTCGCCCTCGCACAGGCGCATCGCGCTGGCGACGATGGCGTCGAACACCGGCTGGACGTCCGTCGGCGAGCTCGAGATGACCCGCAGGATCTCGGCCGTGGCGCCCTGGCGACGGAGCGCGTCGGTCAACTCCTCGGTGCGATCGACCACGCGCTGCTCGAGCGTCGCGTACGACTCCTGCAGCGTGGCCGTCATCTGGTTGAACTCGGCGGCCAGCGCCTGTAGCTCGTCGCCGGTGCGCACGTCGATGCGATGCCCCAGCTCGCCGCCTCCGATACGCGCGGCGCCGACCTGCAAGGCCTGGACGGGACGCACCATCCGGCGCGCGAGCGCGAGGCTCGCGCCGATGGCGAGCGACACGCCGATCGCGATGAGCACGAGCGAGCGCTGCAGCGAGGCCTCGAGTGGGGCGAAGGCCTCCTCGAGCGGCTGCTCGGCGAAGACCGTCCAGCGCAGGCCGGGAATCGTCGCGTGCGCCGTGAGCACGCGCCGGCCCTGCACGTCCACGGCCGTCGGCAGCGGGCGCGCGCCGCCGGCCAGCGCCTCGCGCACCTGCGGCAGCGAGGACAGCGACGTCTTCTGGAGCACGAGGCTGATGTCCGGATGCGCGATCAGCGTGCCCGTGTCGTCGATGACGTACGCGCGGCCCGCCTTGCCGATCTTGATCTGCGTGACGACGTCCCAGATGAACTTCAGGTTCACTTCCGCGACGGTGACGCCGCCGCCGCTCTGGGCCATCGACATGACCATGTACGGCTCGGACTCCTTCCGGAAGTACACCGGGCCGTGGTACGCGATCGAGGCGCACGCCGAGGGCGACGGGTCGCACGCCTTCCGCCGGCCGCGCGCCTCGGTGAACCGGACGTCGTTCGACAGATCGGCGCGGCTGGCGACGACGTCCATCGACAGCCGCGAGATGCGGAGCTGTTCCTTGCCCGCGGGGTCGAGGTACTGGAGATCGGTGATCGCCTGCACCTGGCGCTGCAGGCGGACGAAGTCCATCGTGCGCTGCTCGAGCGCCGCGTCGTCCGGCGCGATCAGCGGCAGCGTCGTCCAGCCCATCTGGCGCTCGATCTCGCGGATGAAGACTTCGATCCGGCCCGCGGCCGCCGCCGCTTTCTCGCGCTGCAGCGTGACGAGCCCGTCCCGGCTTTCCTGATAGGAGAACCACAGCTCGACGCCGCCGCTCGCGACGAGCAGCGCCGTGACGAGCGCCACGATGACGGCGACGTACTTCCAGAAGAGCCGCCGGCGCGGGCGGGACGCGTCAGGCCGGGACGGGGCGATGTCGCCCATTCCTATGGAAAGTACCACCCCGGCCGGGGGGTCGGGGTCACCCCCCCGTGACGCGCGCGACCAGCCCGTCGATCCCCCGTACGAGGCACCGCATGATCGCGTCGCGCGCGGCCCGGAAAGCCTCTTCCCCCTGGCCGGCGGGGTCCGCGATGTCGCCCGTCTCGCCCGCGAGCTCGGCGAGGGTCGCGACGTGGACGGGCCGCCCGTTCGCGAGCGAGCGGACGATGGCACTCTGCTCCGCCGTCATCGTCAGCACGAGGTCGGCGTGCGCGAGCAGCTCCGGATGCTCGCGCAGCGCGGTCGACGCCATCTCGTCTTCGGCCAGCGCGATCCCGACTTCCTTGAGCGCCAGCCGCGCGTCGAGCGAGGGGATCATGCCGTCGCGCGCGTAGACCCACACGCCGGCCGAGCGGACTTCCACGCGCTCCCCGAGGCCGCGCTCGGCGAGCATGCGCTCGATCAGCTTCTGGGCCATCACGCTGCGCGCGGTGTTGGCGTGGCAGACGACCAGGACTCTCTTACGCACGTGAACCTTGACGGCCCATGGCCGTCAATTTTTCCCGGCCGTATCCGCGAGAGGCCGGTAGTACGGCTTCCCCGCCTGCGTCCACTCGACCAGCATCGCGCGGAACTCCGGTCCCATCGGGTCGATGCCGCGCATCGGCATCGTCCCGCGCCGGATCGTGAAGTCGTGCGGGGCGAGCGCGCCGCCGCGCTCGAAGTGGCGCGCGGCCGCGTCCGGGCGCCCGCGCTCGAAGAGCCATTGCCCGAGACCGAACTCGGCGCGCGCCTGCTGATCGGCGGCCGTCGGCAGCGCCTGCTGCCCCCGGACCTCGTCGGCCGCGAACGCCGGGCGCTCGCCGCGCACCCACGCGCGCAACGCGGCGAGGTGGATGGACGAGTCGAGCCCGGTGAGCTGACGGAACGTGTCCGCGCCGAACGCGACGTCGTTGGGCCGCACGATGCGTCCGCGCTCGTCGATCCAGAGGATCGTCGGCACGTTGACGACGCCGTAGAGGTCGGCCAGGACGTGGCGCGTGTCGATCAGCGACGGATGCGCGGGCTTCGCGGCCTCGATCCACGGCCGCGCGTCCTCCGCGCTCTTGTCGAGCGCCACCGTGATCACGACGAAGCCGCGGTCCTTCAGCTCCTCGTAGACGCCCTGCCACACGGGCAGGTCGAGGCGGCAGCCTCACCACGAAGCGTAGGCGACGAGCAGCGCCTTCTTGCCGCGATGATCCGACAGCCGATGCGGCCGTCCGGAGAGATCGGGCAGCGTGAAGTCCGGCGCGACGAGCGACCCCAGCACGCGCGCGCGCTCCCCCGCCGACACGCCGAGATACGCCGCGCGCTCCTCGGTGTCGAGGGCGAGCGGCCGATCCAGCACGCGCGCGAACGCGGCGAGATCGATCCCGCGCGGACCCTCGAGCCCCGCGTCCTCGGGCACGGGCACGCAGAGCCCGTCCCGACACAGCCCTTCCGGATGCAGCTCCCATCCGAGGTCGGCGAGCGCGGCCGGCGACAGGAGCACGCGGTCGCCGTCGACGGAAGCGTCCACCTCGTGCGGCGTGCCATCGTCGATCACCGTGAACATCTCGTCTCCTCCCTGATCATCCGATCATCGCCAGGCCCAGACGGGCTGCTCGAAGTGATCGACGCGTGTCGACCGGCCGTGGACGACCACTTCGTGCGCCTGGAACACGACCGCCGCCGTCGGCGCGTGGATCAGCGTCCCGAGCAGCGGGAGCTGGATCACCGGCCGGTCGCTCTCCGGAATCGCGATCAATCGAGGCACGTCGGGCTTGTCGAGGTCCGCGAGCGACACGCGATGCACGCTCGCGACTTCGTCCGGGTTCGGCGTGACCGTCAGGTCGCCGCCGCTCCACACGACGACGGGCGTGATGACGAAGCCCGAGCGCGTCGGATAGTCGTCCAGCATGCCGATGATCGTCTCCTCGCCGAGCGTGACATCGAGCTCTTCCGACAGCTCGCGCAGCGCCGCGGCCTCGGGACGCTCGCCGGGATCGACACGCCCGCCCGGGAGCGCCCACTGTCCCCCGTGCGCGCGCAGCTTCGGCACGCGCTTGGTCAGCAGCAGGCACGCGCGCCCTCCGTCATCGGGAACGACGACGACGGCGACGGCCGCGTGACGCCGGCCGTCGAGCACGACGGCGCGGCGCTCGAAGCCAGCCAGGTGCGTGCGCGCCCGCTCGAGGAAGACGTCGCCGAACGGATACGCGTCGCCGAACGCGGCGGGCGCGTCGTCGAAGGCGCTCAGCGCGGTGGCGTGTAACCCGGCTCGCCCAGCCGCCGGGCCACTTCGAGGTCCTGGGACACGTCGCGCATGTGCGTCGCGGTCATCACGATCTCCTCGACGACCGCGCGGGGCGGCAGCGTGGCGCAGAGGAGGATGGCGGCGGCGACGTCTTCCGGCATCATCATGGTCGTGCGCGCCTTCGCGTCCGGGTTCAGCGGCCGGCGGTCGAGGATCGGCGTGTCCACTTCGCCGGGAATGATCGTCGTCGCGCGGATCCCGTGCTGGCGGAACTCGCCGAGCACGCTGCCCATGAAGTTCCGCACGCCGGCCTTCGCCGCGCTGTACGGCGAGCCGCCGAGCAGGCCGGGCCGGATGCCCGCGATCGACGACACCGTGATGATGTTGCCGTCGCCGCGCGCGAGCATGCCGTGGATGACCGTCTGCGTGAGCGCGTAGACGCCGTTCAGGTTCACGTTGACGACGGCGTTCCAGTCGTCGTCGGTGACCCAGCGCACCGCGCGCACCGTGCTCGAGTGGCCGGCGTTGTTCACCAGGATGTCGACGCGGCCGAACGTCTCTTCCGCCCACGTCCCGAGCGCGCGCGCCTCCGCCTGCTTCGAGACGTCGCACGCGCGCGCCGCGGCCGTGCCGCACGCTTGCTCGATCTCCTTCACGACCGCGTCGAGCGGCTCCTTACGGCGCCCGGCGATGGCGATCGCGGCGCCCTCGGCGGCCAGCATCAGCGCGGCGACGCGCCCGATGCCGCTGCCGGCGCCGGTGACGAGCGCGACCTTGCCCTCGAGGCGCCTCATCGGGGTCCGCCGGGCGTGTGACGGAAGGGGAGCGTCTGGTGGCGCACGCGGTCGGCCTCGATCACGAGGACGATGCGGCCGGCGGGATCGCGCCGCGGGAACGGCGCGCCCGTGTACTTGTGCGAGATGCGGTCCATGATCGCGAGATCGCCGTCGGGCCGCCGCTCGACGACGCGGCCGCGGATCTGGATCTCCTCGTACGGGTTCGCGAAGTCGACGAGCGACAGCGCCACGCGCGCGTCGCGCGTCGCGTTCCGCGCCTTCAACGACCCTTCGCCCGTGGCGACGAGGATGCGGTCGCCCTCGCGGCCGACCCAGACCGGCGCGATCTGCGGCGAGCCGTCGCTCATGAGCGTGGAGAGATGCGCGAAGTTCGGCTTGTCGATCAGCGCCTCGACCTCTTGCGTGAGCACCATGGTCAGCGCCCGCGGAAGATCGGCGCGCGCTTCTCGAAGAACGCCTTGCGCGCCTCGGCGGCGTCCTCGGTGGCGAACGCGCGGCGGATGTTGGCGAGCTCGTAGCGCAGATGGTCCTCGAGATCGATGGCCGTCGCGCGCGCGATGCCGCGCTTGGTCAGACGCGCGGCGATCGGCGCGCGCTCCGTGAGCTGCGCACAGTACTCCGCGAGCCGCGCTTCGAGCGCGTCGTCCTCGGCCACCTCACTGACGAAGCCCAGCCGCAACGCCTCGTCCGCGTCGACCGTGCGGTTCTCGAGGAGGAAGCGCATCGCCTGCTCGTAGCCGATCGCCTGCGGCAGCGTCCACGTGAGCCCGCCGTCCGGAGACGCGCCGATCCGGGGGTAGCCCGCGACGAGCCGTGCGCTTCGCCCCATGATCCGCACGTCGGCGGCCATGGCGAGCGACAGCCCGGCGCCCGCGGCGACGCCGTTGAGCCCGACGACGACCGGCTTGTCGCACTCGTGGCGCAGCACGAGCGCGAAGCGCCCGACCCACGACACGTCGTCCATGAGGCGCTCCTGCCCGGAGAGCGGCGAGACGTCCTCGCCCGGCCCGCTCAGGTCGAGTCCCGCGCAGAACGCGCGCCCGCGGCCCGTGAGCGCGATGGCCCACACGTTGTCGTCGTGCGCCGCCTTCTGCACCTCGGTGACGATCGCCCAGGCGAGCGCGTGCGAGAGCGCGTTCATCTTGTCGGGCCGGTTCAGCACGATCGTACGCACGTGCCCCTTGTCGTGGACGAGGGCGGGATCACTCATGGGGGTGTGGGGGTCCTGTGTCATGTGGCCCCCGTGTTCAAAGGCCCGCCTGGAAGAGATCCCAGCGTCTCGCGGCCCGCTGGACCACGGCGTCGACGTCTTCGGCGAGCATGTGGCGCGCCTCGACGAGCGACTGCGCGGCCGCGCGGACGCGCGCGAGATAGTCGTCACGCGAGCCGTAGCGCTCCGCGATGGACGGACGCGGGTCGCCGGTGCGGCCACGCTCCTCCGCCGTGCGTGCGAACGGCAGCGTGGATCCCATCATCGACATGATGTCGCCCGGCGCGCCCTGCTCGGGATGGCGCGGGTTCCACCCCGTGAACGTCCCGAGCGGGACCATCAGCTCCACGGGACGCAGGCCCGCGACCTCGTTGCCGTCGGCGTCCACCGCGGAGACGGCGGTGGCGAAGCGCGCGCCGCCTTTCGGCGGCAGCACGGGCTGGTGCGCCCAGTCCGAGCCGAAGTCGAGACGCGCGGGCCGCTCGATGTGCGTCGGGAAGCGCGCGCCCGGAATCGCCGTGAACACCTTCTCCAGCGACTCGTGGGGGACGGCGGTGCGATCGGCGAGCCGCGGCACCGCGCTCGGCGGCGGGACCACGCCCTGCCGTACCCAGCGATCGAGGTTCACGAGCGCGGCGCGGAGCAGCGGCGCGTAGTCGACCACGTTGAACTGGTGGACGCCGCGGCCGCCCGTGTTCGGATCTTCGGCCGGCGGCGGCAGCACGCCCGGCGTGTGCTGCGTGCCCGCGAACAGGTACATCCTGACGTCGGAGGGCGCGTCGATGTCCGTGCGCGCGTCGACGTCCGTGTGGATCAGGGAGCCGTCGCCGCGCCAGTACTCGGCCGAGGAGTTCGTGGTGAAGATCTTCGCCAGTCCTCCGCGCGCGGCCTGCCGGCCGAGCAGCGAGTCGCGCTGCCCGGTGAGCCGATCGACCTGCTCCACGTCGGTGAACGGGAACAGGCTGCCGACCGCCTCCTTCGCGTTGAGCGAGGGCTGGCCGAAGCGCAGGTTGAATTCACCGCGCCGCGCGCCGGGGACGTGCGGCCACACCGCGTCGAACACGCGGCGCCCGCGCTCGTCCTGGTTGAGGGCGAGATAGAGGAAGTGCCGCAGGAACCGCCCGGACTGCGAGACACCGAACACGTACGCGCGATCGATCGCCCCCGCGCACGGATTGCCGTCGGCGGCGCTCGCGTGACGCAGCCACGAGCCGGTGTCGCGCACGGTCAGGAAGCCGAAGCCGACGACCGCGGGATCCTTCGAGCGGTAGATGAGGTCGTAGATCGCGCCGGGCGTGAAGCCTCCGGTGAGCTCGATGTGCGTCGGATCGCCGAAGCGCCACGACGCGCGCGGCACCTCGCTCGCCGGCGCGCCCGCGCTCGGACGCATCAAGAGCCGCGCCGCCGGATCGTTCAGGTCCACGGTCGGCTGCGGCACGTGATACCGGTCCGCGAGCGGAAGCTGCGTCACGCGCTTGACCGGGCACCACTCGCAGCGCACGACGCCGGTGACGCCGGGCACGACCGGCGCCGCCATCGCCATGAGCCCGTCCTGGCGCGGCACCTCGTGCTGCCATCCGACCCACGCCACGGTGTAGCCGTGACGCAGCAGGAAGCCGTTGCCGAAGTCCTCGTCGGTCGACGGATCGGGCACGCGCACGGCGCTGTTGAACATGCCGAGCGCGACCTTGCGGCCGCGGTTGGCGACGTCGAGCAGCAGCGCGCCGTTGCCGCCGCCGACGGGGCGCAGCAGATAGAAGTCCGCGGAGCCTTCGACACGTCCCGAGGCAGCCTCGGACCTTGACGGCCCATGGCCGTCAAGTGTTCTCGGCGCGCGCGCGAGGTCGGTGATGTCCGCGTGGATCGCGAGGGTCGGATCCACCGCGAATCGGATCGTGCCGGCGATCTTCTCGTACGCGCCGGCGTTGCCGAACGCGCGCCCGCCGAGCACGGGCTCGCGCCGCTCGATGTCGAGTCTCGTCACGCTCATCGTGTCCTCCCGCTACGGCTTCGAGGCGAACTCGGCGGGCGGATCCCACGGCGCCTGCCAGAAGCGCACGCCGTTGCCGACGTCCTTCCACTCCTGCTTCGGGCGCGCCTCGAGCGACTTGCCGAACGTGGTGCCGGGCGGCGGCAGGAAGTACGTGCCGACGGTCTTCGGGAACAGCGCGGCGACTTCCGATGGCGACAGGCGACGGTCGGCCTCGATGCGGCGCAGCGGCACCGGCTCCACCATCAGCGAGTAGCCGTAGCCGTACGAATGGAAGACCTGGCCGTTGATGTGGCCGGCCTGCTCGCTCGCGAGGAAGCAGGCGAGCGGCGCGACGTTGTCCGGATCGGTCGCCGTCCCGACCGCGGCTTCGCTCGGCCACTTGCCGTGCTGCTCGAAGAAGGCGCGGCCGCGCGGCGTGGAGTCGATCATCCGCGTGGCGCCGCTCGGCATGATCGAGTTCGCGGTCACGCCGTACTTCGCCATGCCGTTCGCCGTCGAGTACATGAGGCCGATGATGCCGGCCTTCGCGGCGCCGTAGTTCGGCTGGCCGGGCGCGCCCAGGGCGGACACGGACGACATGGAGATGATCCGCCCGTACTTCTGCTCGCGCATGTGCACGGAGGCGGCGCGCGAGCAGAAGAACGTGCCGTCGAGGTGGACGGCGAGGACCGCCTGCCACTCCTCCTTCGTCATGTTGAAGATCATCCGGTCGCGCAGGATGCCCGCGACGTTGACGAGGATGTCGATGCGGCCCCAGAGCGTGACGGCCTGCTCGACCATCGCGTGCGCCTGGTCCCAGTCGGCGACGGAGCCGTAGTTGGCCGCGGCCGTGCCGCCGATTTTCTGGATCTCCTTCACGACGACGTCGGCCGGGCTCGCGTCCTTGCCTTCGCCGTCGAGCTTCGCGCCGAGGTCGTTCACCAGGACCTTCGCGCCTTCCGCCGCGAGCGCCATCGCGATCCCGCGCCCGATGCCCCGCCCCGCTCCGGTGACCAGCGCCGTCCGTCCGTCGAGCATGCCCATCAGTCTTTCCCTCCCATACCCTGACCGTCCATGACGGTCAATTGTGCGTCGTAGACCTCGTGTCGCTTCACGCTCCGCTGGAACTCGAGATAGCTCTCGCGCGTCAGCCGCGGCTTCGCCTTCGCCACCACCTCGCGCGCGACCCCGGCGTCATCCCACATCAGGTCGACCACCATCGCGGCCAGCGCCTTCGCGGGCGCCACGTACGCGAGCGCCGGGTCCGTGATCCGGTAGTCCGCCGCGTGGCCCGTGCCCGACGCGCCGCCCATGTACGGATGCAGCACCGGCATGATCTGGCTCACGTCGCCCATGTCCGTGCAGCCCGCGCGGTGCCCGGCGGTGCGGCACTCGCCGACCAGCGCCTGCGCATTGTCCCGGAACAGCCCGGCCATCGTCGCGTCGCACTCGAGCGGCAGGTACCCGGGCCACGTGTCGATCTCCACCCTCGCACCGAGCGCAAGCGCGCCGGCCTTCAGCGCGCGGTCGACCTTCGCGCTGGCGTCGCGGATCCCCTCGATGGTCTTTCCGCGGACATAGCTCTCGATGCGCGCCTCGCCCGGGATGACGTTCACCTGCGAGCCGCCGTGCGTGAGGATCGGGTGCACGCGGATGGCGTCGTCGTCCCTGAAGGTTTCGCGGAGCGCGTTGATCGCCATCAATCCGATCTGCGCCGCGTAGAGCGCGTTGATGCCCATGTGCGGCGCGCCGCCCGCGTGCGCCGCCTTCCCGGTGTAGCGCGCGGTCTTGCCGACGCGGCCGTTGTTCGAGGCCGGCAGGCAGGCCTTGCCGTCCTCGGCGCGCGGCGTGGTGTGGATCATCATCGCGAGGTCGACGTCGTCGAAGTGGCCGAGCCGGATGAGCTCGCACTTGCCGCCGAGCAGCTCGAGCGTGCCCGCGCGCACCTGGCTCGTCCGCCACTCGAGGTCGCCGCCTTCCTCGGCAGGCACCGCGAAGAACACGACGCGGCCGCTGAGGTGCTGGAACGCCTTCACGGCGGACAGCCCGATCGCCGCGCCGAGCATGCCCGCGATCTGCGCGTTGTGGCCGCACGCGTGCGCGGCGCCCGTCGCGGGATCGGCCTCGGGGTGTCCGGCCACGCCGAGCGCGTCGAGCTCGCCGATCACCGCGAAGCTCGGGCCGCCGCCCTTCGCGCCGGCGGCCACGGCCTTCACGCCGGTCATCGCGAGGCCGGTCTGCGGCGAGAGACCGAGGCCGGCGAGCGTCTCCTCGACGAGCGCGGCGGTCTTCGCCTCCTTGAAGCCGAGCTCCGGTGTCTTGCGGATGCGCTCGCCCAGCCCGATCACCGTCTCGGCGCGCTGATCGATCGCGCTCCACACCTGTCGCTTGAGGTCGTCCCGCGTCATCTATCCCACCCTCTTCGCCCGCCCGCGCCAGAACGGCTCGCGCAGCGCGCGCTTCAGGATCTTGCCCGAGCCCGTCTTCGGCAGCTCGTCGGCGAACGAGAGCGAGCGCGGCACCTTGTATCCGGCGAGGTGCGCGCGCGCGAACGTCGTCACCGCGTCCGCCTCCACCGTCTGTCCCGCGTGCGGCACGATGACCGCGTGCACGCTCTCGCCCCACTCGTCGCTCGGAATGCCGAACACGGCGACTTCCTGGATGGCGGGATGCCGCTCGAGCGCGGCTTCGATCTCCGCGGGATAGACGTTCATCCCGCCCGAGATGATCATGTCGCTCTTGCGGTCGCAGATGTAATAGAAGCCTTCCTCGTCACGATACGCGATGTCGCCGACGGAGAGGAAGTCGCCGCGGCGGCTCGCGTCGAACTTCTCGGGCGCCTTGTGGTAGCTGACGAAGTTGTTCGGGCCGCGCACGAACACCTCGCCGGGCGTGTGCGCGCCCGTGATCTCGTCGCCCGCCTCGTCGAAGAGCTTGATCGCGACGCCGGGCGCCGGGCGCCCGCACGAGCCCGGCTTGCGCCGCTGGTCATGCGGCGCGAGCACCGTGTCCACGCCGAGCTCGGTCGAGCCGTAGATCTCCCAGAGCGAATCCTCGGGGAAGTCCGCGAGGTACTGCTCCTTGAGCGCGAACGACCACGGCGCGGCGTTGGCGATCATCCGCTTCATGCTGGAGCGGTCGTAGCGCGCCTTCACCTCGCGGGGCAGGTTCACCACGTGGCGGATCGGCGTCGGCGCCGCGAACGTCGTGGTGACGCGGTACGTCTGCACGAGCCGGAGCCAGTCCTCCGCGTCGAAGCGCCGCTGGATCACCACCGTGTTGCCGAAGAGATGCGCCACCTCGCGGAAGCCGCCGGGTCCCGAGTGATAGAGCGGGCCGGTGGTGACGTAGACGTCGTTCTCGACGAACGCGATCAGCTGCAGCAGCGGAACGATCGCCGCCGGATCGAGCGGCTGCCGCACGGCGCCCTTCGGCCGCCCCGTGGTCCCCGAGGTGTACAGCATCGACGCGGGATGGTCGGTCGGTGCGGGCGGCGGCTCGGCGTCGCTCGCGCGCGCCATGAGCGCATCGCCGTCGAGCATGCCGGGCGGCGGCGTGCCGCCGAACACGACGACGTCGCGCACGCACGGGATCCGCGGGCGGATGCGCGCGAACGTCTCGGCGTGCTCCGCGTCGACGTAGACCAGCACGGCGTCGGCGTCGTCGACGATGTACGCGGTCTCGTCCGGCGTGAGCCGGTAGTTGAGCGGGACGGTCGTCGCGCCCAGCTTCGCGCGCGCCTGGCTGGCGCACACGACCCCCGGGGAGTTCGGGCCGCACCACACGAAGCGCTCGCCCGGCTTGAGGCCGAGGTCGCGGAAGACGTTCGCGAGCCGGTTCGCCTGGCGGTTCAGCTCCGCATACGTCCACGTGACGACCGTGCCGTCGGGACGGGCGTCGACGACCGCGGGCTTGTCGGGAATGCGCCGGGCCTGCATCGGCAGCGGATAGATCATTGGGCTCGCGGGCTCCCGCGATAGTCACCGAACGGTGTGTCGCGCTCCTTCAGCGCGCGGCCGAGATTCTTCCTGAGCTCCGCCCGATACGCGAGCGATGCGGGCTGATGGAACGCGAGCGCCTGCAGCTCCGTGCCCGCGCGGATCGCCGCGCGCAGGCCCATGATCTCCATCGCGCGGTGGACCGACCGCTTGTTGATCTGCTGCAGCTCCGTGGGGATCTTCGCGACGCGCTCCGCGATCGCGAGCACGCCGCGCTCCAGCTCGCTCGCGGGGAACGCGCGCGTGACGAGACCGACGCGCGCGGCTTCCGCGCCCGAGATCGGGTCGCCGGTCAGCATGAGCTCCATCGCCTGCCGCATGCCGGCCAGCCACGGATGGAACTGCATGTCGGGCGGGCTCATGAGGCGCACGGGCGGATAGCCGATCTGCGCGTCGTCCGCGGCGTATACGAGGTCGCACGCCGCGGCGAGCTCGGTGCCGCCGGCAAGACACCAGCCGTGCACCTGCGCGATCACCGGCTTCGCCAGATCCCAGATCGCGAACCACCCTTCGACGACGTGCCGAGGCCAGCTGCCGTCGCCGCCGGCGGTGGGGTACGGCCGGTCCGCGCTCAGATCCGCCGAGAGGTCGTAGCCCGCCGAGAAGCACGGCCCCGCGCCGCGGATGATCGTGACGCGCACGCGGTCGTCGCCGTCGGCGGCGCGCAGGGCGCCGAAGATCGCGCCGCGCAAGGTGTTGTCGAGCGCGTTGCGCTTCGCCGGGCGGTTCAGCGTGAGCCGCCGCACGTGCGGGCACGGCTCGTCGACCAGCAGGTGGCCCGAAGATGTGGTCACGGGGCCCTCACCCTAGCCGCCGGGGTGGCCAGGGTCAAGGCGGGGGGCGGCCCAGGGTCACCGGCATCGCGGTTGCGTACCCAGGACCCGGACCCCTCGGGTCCAGGAGCTGGACCCCCTCTGGGTCGGATGGAAGGAGAGGTTTCATGACACGCATCATCACCTCAGCGCTCGTCGCGGTCGGCCTCCTGGCGATCGCGCTCGTTCCGGCGCAGGCGCCGCAGCAGGGGACGGTCATCGTTCCCGCGCCGCAGCCCAGCGCGTCTCCCGGCACCACGGTCGTCGCGCCGTCGGCGTCCGGCACGGCCGTCATCGCGCCGCCCGGCAGCACCGTCACCATCACGCCGCCGGCGCCGGCGGCGATCGCGGTCTCGCCGTGGTGCGGGGGCGCCTATTCGCCGGCCGGCGGCAGCAACTTCGGTAGCTGCCCCGGATTCATTCCTCGCTAAGACCCTGAGGAGGGGGCCGCGACGGCCCCCTCCTCGCGCGTTCGCTCGTCAGCGGCAATAGACTGACCGGGACTGTGAACGCGCTGCCGCGCGATCTTGGAGACGGGCTCGTCATGCGCGCGGCGACCGTCAAGGACGCCGACGCGCTGGCCGCGTTCAACGCGGACGTCTTGCGCGCTCAGGACGCGCAGGCGCCGCAGGCGAGCATGGGCGAATGGACGCGCGATCTCGTCGAGGGTGCCCATCCCACCACGCGCGCGGACGACGCGATCATCGTCGAGAACACGCGGACCGGCGCCATCGTGTCCGCGATGTTTCTCCTCTCCCAGACGTGGTCGTACGGCGGCGTTCGGATTCCCGTCGGACAGCCGGAGCTCATCGGCACGCTCGCGGAGTACCGCGGGCGCGGGCTCGTCCGCGCGGAGCTCGACGTCGCGCACGCGAAGAGCGCCGAGCGCGGCGACCTCATGCAGATGATCGCCGGGATCCCGTGGTTCTACCGCCAGTTCGGGTACGAGCTGTCGGTCGCCCGCGGCGGCGGAGGACGGCTCTTTCCCGGCGAGCTCGCCGCGTTCCCACCGGCCGACGCGCTTCGCGTCCGCGCCGCGCGCGAGGACGACGTGACGTTCCTCGCGTCGCTGGACGCCGAAGCGGCCGCGCGCCACGCCGTCTACGTGCCGCGCGACGCCGCGCAGTGGCGCTACGATCTCACGGGCCATCGCGACGGCAGCGCGACGCGCCCCGTCGTCGCCGTCATCGAGGACGACGCCGCGCGTCCCGTCGGCATGCTCCTGCACCCGGCGACCCTGTGGGGCGCGAACACGCTCGGGATCGTCATGCTCGAAGCGGTGCCGGGCGTGTCGTGGCGCCGCGTCGTCGTCGCCGCGCTCCACCACGTGCGCGCGCAGGGCGAGGCGCTCGCGGCGCGCGACGGCAAGACGTTCGGTGGCGCGAGTCTCTGGATGCTCCGCCGCGACCATCCGATCTACCAGGTGCTGCGCGTGCGGTACGACGAGGCCGACACGTGGTACGCGGTCTACACGCGCGTGCCCGACGTCGCGGCGTTCCTGCGCGCCGTCACCCCGGCGCTCGAGCGTCGCCTCGCCCAGTCGCCGCTCGCCGGCCACAACGGCACGTTCCGCCTGTCCTTCTATCGCGAGGGCGTGCGGCTCGTCCTCGAAGGCGGGCGCGTGAAGACCGTGGAGCCCTGGCGGCCGGCGACGACGACGGTCGGGATCGAGATGGGACAGGGAACGACCGATCCCGGCCGGGCGCACGCGATGTTTCCCGATCTCACGTTCCACCAGCTGCTGTTCGGGCTGCGCTCGGTCGACGAGCTCGGTGCGTGGTATCCCGACTGCGTCGTGCGGAACGCTGAAACGCGCGCATTGCTGAACGCGCTGTTTCCGCGCCGGCCGTCGTTCGTCTGGCCCGTCCTCTAGTCCGGGATCTCGGGCTCGACGAGCTTCGCCAGCGCCGCGAGCGATTCCTGCCAGCCGAGATAGCAGGCGTCGGCCGGAACGACGTCCGGCACGCCCTCCTGGGCGATGGTGATCTCGGTGCCCACGGAGACGGCCTTCAAGGTCACCGTCGTCTGCATCTCGCCCGGCAGGCTCGGATCGTCGAACCGGTCCGTGTAGCGGAGGCGCTCGTGGGGCACCAGATCGAGGAACTCGCCGCCGAACGCGTGCGCCCGTCCGGTCGTGAAGTTCGTGAACGACATCTTGTAGCTGCCGCCGACCTTGGCGTCCATGTGATGGACCTTGCCCGTGAATCCGTTCGGCGGCAGCCACTTGGTCCATCGCGTCGGCGTCCACGAACGTCCGGAATACCCGTTCGGGGGGCGCGCGCAGCACGCGGTGAAGTCGGATCGTCCCCGGCATCATCGGCTCCTTTCAGTCAGATCTCCCGCGTCATGAACACGCTGAACGGGTCTTCCTCGTAGTCCTCGAACGGGCCACAGCGGACGAAGCCGGCGCTCTCGTAGAGCCGCAGCGCGGGGATGAACGCCGGGGCGGATCCCGTCTCGAGCCACAGGCTCCGCATGCCACGCGCCTTCGCCTCCGCCATCAGGTGCTCGAGCATCGCCCGCCCGACCCCGCGACCGAGGAAGGCGTCCGCCACGCGCATCGACTTGATCTCGCCGCGCTGGGCGTCGAGACGCTTGAGCGCGCCGCATCCGGCGATGTCGTCGCCGAGCCAGGCGGACCAGAACGTCACGCCGGGCTGCCGGAGCTTGTCCACGTCGAAGGCGTGCACGCTTTCCGGCGGCGAGTGTTCGTGCATGCCGGCGAGATGTCGCGCGATCAGCGCACGGGTGGGCGCGCCCGTGAGGTCATCGAGATGAAACCTGAGCTGCTCCTTGAGCATGACGCCCTCCGTGTGCGATAGCGTACGCCTGCCATGGCCCTGCTCGAAGTCCGCGGGCTCGCGCGCAGCTTCTACGGCGTCCACGCACTGAACGGCGTCGACCTCGACGTGGCGGCCGGCACGATCACCGGGCTCATCGGGCCCAACGGCGCCGGCAAGACGACGCTCTTCAACTGCGTGACCGGCGTGATCCCGCCGGAGAGCGGGCGCGTCCGCTTCGACGGCGAGGACATCACCGCGTGGAGCGCGGATCGCGTCACGCGCCGCGGGCTCGTGCGCACGTTCCAGATCGCGCGCGGGTTCCCGCGGCTGTCCGTGCGCGAGAACCTGATGCTCTACGGCGCGCGCCGGCCCGGCGAGAGCCTCTGGCGGGCGTGGGCGCGCACGGCGGACGTCGCGCGGCGCGAGCGCGAGCTGTCCGGCCGCGCGGGCGCGGTGGCCAAGCGCCTGAATCTCACGCGCGTGCTCGACGACCCCGCGGCCGCGCTGTCCGGCGGGCAGAAGAAGCTGCTGGAGCTCGGCCGCGCGCTCATGACGGATCCGAAGCTCATCCTGCTCGACGCGCCGATCGCGGGCGTGAACCCCGCGCTCGCGCGCGAGATCGGCTCGCACCTCGCGGGGCTGCGCGACGAAGGCCTCACGTTCCTCGTGATCGAGCACCATCTCGACGTCATCGCGCGGCTCTGCAATCCGGTGATCGTGATGGCGGAGGGACGGCACCTCGCGGAAGGCACGTTCGCCGAGGTGGCCGCCGACGAGCGCGTCCAGGAGGCGTACATGGGCGCGCGTACCGTCACGCCGTGAGCCTCCTCGACGCGGGCGGCATCGTCGCCGGGTACACCGCGGCGGACGAGATCCTCAAGGGCGTCGATCTCTCCGTCGAGCGCGGCGAGATCGTCGGCATCATCGGGCCGAACGGCGCCGGCAAGTCGACGCTCCTCAAGGTGGTCGCGGGCATCCTGCGGCCGAGCCGCGGCGCCGTCCGGCTCGACGGCCGCGACATCACCGGGCGCGCGCCGCGCGAGATCAGCGCGCTCGGGATCGCGTTCGTGCCGCAGGAGGCGAACGTCTTCCCCAGCCTCAGCGTGAAGGAGAACCTCGAGATGGGCGGCTTCGTCGATCCGCGCGGCACCCGCGCGAAGATCGACGGGATCTTCACGCGCTTTCCGGTGCTCGCCGAGAAGCGGCGCCACGCCGCGCGCACGCTGTCCGGCGGCCAGCGTCAGATCCTCGCGATGGCGATGGCGCTGATGGTCGCGCCCACGGTGCTGCTGCTCGACGAGCCGTCGGCCGGCCTCGCACCGCGCGCGGCGGAGATCCTGTTCGAGACGATTCGCGCGATCAACGCCGAGGGCGTGGCGATCGTGATGGTCGAGCAGAACGCGCGCGAGGCGCTGGCGCTCGCGGCGCGCGCGTACATCCTCGTCGACGGCCGCAACGGCCGCACCACGTCGATGCGCAAAGCGATGGAGTGGGTCGCGGAGCAGATCAACGGCGCCGGCGGCATCGCGGGCCGGCGGATCCAGCTCTTCAGCGAGGACGACCAGACGAACCCCGAGGCCGCGGTGCGCGCCGCGCGCAAGCTCATCGACGTCGACAAGGTGGCGGCGATCATGGGCACGTGGGCGTCGTCCGTGACGACCGCGGTGGCGCCGCTCTGCTGGGAGTCGAAGACGTTCCTCACGACGGTGTCGGGCTCGGACTCGATCACGCAGCTTCCGCACCAGGGCTACCTGATCCGCACGCAGCCGAACACCCATCTGCAGATCGGCAAGCTCGGCGACTTCATCGTCTCGCTCGGCAGCAAGCGGGTGTTCGTGCTCGCCGCGCAGACGCCGTTCGCCGTGCCGTCGCAGAACCGATTGAAAGAAATCTTCGCCGAGGCCGGCGGCACCGAGCTCGTCGGCTCGGTGATCTACGACAAGGACAAGACCACGTTCCGCTCGGAGGTCGACCAGGCGATGCGCGCGAAGCCGGACATGATCTACCTGAACGGCTACACGCCCGACGTCACGGTCATTCTCAAGGAGCTCTACAAGGCCGGCTACACGGGCCACAAGCACGACCAGATCAGCCTGGTCGCCCTCGCGATCGCGCACGGCAAGGGGGGGGGCGAACGGCACCGTCATCAAGGACCACGTGCGGAAGATCTCGCAGGGCGCCGGCCAGAAGGTCGACAACGCCGTCGACGGCCTGAAGCTCCTCGCGCAGGGCAAGGCCGTCAACTACGCGGGCGCGTCGGGCCCGTGCGACTTCACGGACACCGGCGACATCATCGACTGCAAGATCCGCTTCGACCGCGCGGAGAAGGGATCCTTCAAGACGGTCAAGCTCATCTGACCGGGGGATGCTCGGCGAGATTCCGCAGCTCCTCGTCAACGGGCTCGTGGCCGGCACCATCCTCGCGGTGCCGGCCATCGGGTTCACCGCGATCTACGCGGTCCTGCGCTTTCCGAACTTCACCATCGCCTCGCACGCCACGATCGGCGCCTTCGCGGGCTACGTCGCCAACACCGCCGGCGGCTGGCCGGCCGCGGCGGCGGTGCTCGCCGCGTTCGTCGTCACCGGCGCGATCGGCGTCGTCAACGACGAGGTCGTGCTCAAACCGCTGCGTCCCTCCGGAGCGCTCACGACCGCGATCGCGGCCATCGCGCTCACGATCGTCCTCGAGAACGTCGTGCGCTTCGTCTTCGGCAACGACCTGCGCGGCTACGATCTTCCGATCCGGCGGGACTGGCAGCTCGGCGGCGGCATGCGCATCGGACCGCAGCAGGTCGAGAACCTCGTGATCGCGGTGGTCGCCTTGGCCGCGCTCTTCCTCTTCCTCGCGTTCACGCGGACGGGCAAGGCGATGCGCGAGGTCGCGGACAACCCGACGCTGGCCGGCATCAAAGGGATCGATGCGGATCGTGTGGCACGGCTGGTCAACTTCATCGCGATGGGGCTCGCCGGTGTGGGCGGGATGCTGCTCGGGCTCGACACCAGCATCGACCCGCTGACCGGTTTCCGCGTGATCCTGTCGGTGTTCGCCGCGGCCGTGGTCGGCGGGCTCGGCTCGATCCCCGGCGCGGTGGTCGGCGCGCTCACCGTCGGCGTCGGCGAGGAGCTGTCGCTGCTCGTGCTGGCGCCGGCGTATCGCACGGCCGTCGGCTTCCTCGCGATCCTCATCGTGCTGACGCTTCGTCCGCGCGGGATTCTCGGTGAGCGCGCGTACTAACCTTGGAGGGGGGCTCTGCGGCTTTGCCCCCCTTCCGACGGTCGTTCAGCGGCGGCGCCGCTGTACGACCTGCCTCCCCCCAGGAGGGTTGCGGCGGCAAAGCCGCCGCTCGAACGGAGGGTGCAGCAAGGATGCTCACGTTGCGCACGGAGATCGACATCGACGCGCCGGCGCCCCGGGTGTGGGACGTGCTCACGGACTTCGACGCGTTCCCGCGGTGGAATCCGTTCATCCGTCAGATCGACGGCCTGCTCGCGCCGCGAATGCGGCTGCGCGTGAAGATCCAGCCGCCCGGCGGGCGCGCGATGACGTTCCATCCGACGGTGCTGCGCGTCGACGACGGGCGCCGGTTCGTCTGGCGCGGGCGGACGCTGATCCCCGGGCTGTTCGACGGCGAGCACTTCTTCGAGCTGGAGCCGTTCGCGACGGATCGCGTGCGGCTCGTCCACGGCGAGCACTTCCGCGGCGTGCTGGTTCCGCTGCTCGCCGGCACGCTGCGCACGACCACGCGCGACGGCTTCGAGCGGATGAACGCCGCGCTGAAGGCGCGCGCCGAACATGGATAACTACCTCGTCGCGATGGCGACGTTCGCCGGCATCTACGCGCTGCTCGCGCTCGGGCTGAACCTCGTCTGGGGCATGGCCGGGATGATCAACCTCGGCCTCGTCGGCTTCTTCGCGTTCGGCGCCTACGTGTCGGCGCTGCTCACGAAGAAGGCCGGGTGGCCGATGGCCGCGGGGCTCGTCGCCGCGATCGTGCTCACCGCGGCGGCGGGCGCCGTCGTCGCGCTCGTCACCGCGCGGCTGCGCGGCGATTACCTCGCGATCATCACGCTCGGCTTCTCCGAGGTCATCCGCCTCGTGGCGAGCAACGAGATCTGGCTCACCAACGGCACCGACGGCATCTCCGGCATCCCCGGCCCCGCACGCGGCCAGGTCACGCCGGCAACGTTCAACCTCATCTATCTCGTCATCGTCGCGGTCGTCGTGCTCGCGGCGCTGTTCCTCATGGAGCGCGTCCGCGGCGCGCCGTACGGGCGCGTCCTGCGCGCGATCCGCGACGACGACCAGGTGGCGGCGGTCGCGGGCAAGGCGGTCGTCGCGTTCAAGGTGGAAGCGTTCGCGGTGAGCGCGGGTCTCCTCGGCCTCGCCGGCGGGCTCTTCGCGCACTACACCTCGTTCATCGCGCCCGACGGCTTCACGTCGCTGATCTCGATCTACGTGGTGCTCGCGCTCACGGCCGGCGGCACCGGCAACAACCGCGGCGCGGTCCTCGGCGCCGCGCTGGTCGTCTTCTTCATGGAGTCGACGCGGTTCGTGACGGGAGGCTTGCCGGGGCTGAAGCCCGTGCAGGTCGCGGCCGTGCGCGAGTTGCTGATCGGCCTGAGCCTGATCGTCGTGCTGCGCGTGCGTCCGGCCGGTCTCTTGCCCGAGCGGATTCCGCGTCCGGTGACGCCATGATCCGCGCCGGGCTCGCCCCGCACCTCTCGGAGGTGGCCGTGGCGCTCACGCGCGCCGGGCAGCCGGAGGCCACGTTCCTGGCGCTCGACAGGGCACTCGCCGCGACGCTCGGGCACAGGCTCTTCACGATGCTGCTGCACCACGACGACACGCGGGAGTCGGAGCGGATCTACACGAACCAGCCGCACGCGTATCCCGTCGGCGGGCGCAAGCCGCTCCGCGACACCGCGTGGGCGCGCCAGGTGATCGGCGAGCGGCGCGCGTTCATCGGCCGGACCGCGCGGGACATCGAGACGCACTTCCCCGACCACGCGCTCATCGCGTCGCTCGGCTGCGCCTCGATCGTCAACCTCCCGGTCGTGTGGAACGGTCGCCTGCTCGGCACGATCAACCTCCTCCACGAGGAACGCTGGTACGATGACGGCGACGTGCCGATCGGACTCCTGTTCGCCGCCCTCGCCGTCCCCGCGTACCTCGTCGCCGCGAGCCGCGCCGCGTGAGCACTCCCCTGCTCGACGGCATCACCGTGCTCGACTTCACGCGCGTCCTCGCGGGGCCGTACTGCACGCGGCTCCTCGCCGACATGGGCGCGCGAGTCATCAAGATCGAGCGGTCCGGCGAAGGCGACGACACGCGGCGCGGATACCTCCAGCTCGAGGAGGGGCGCGCCGACCAGTCGACGTACTTCGTGCGCGTCAACGCGGGCAAGCGGAGCGTGGCGCTCGACCTCACGCGCCCGGAGGCGCGCGCGGTCGCCCACGATCTCGCGCGGGCCGCCGACGTCGCGATCGAGAACTTCGTGCCCGGCGTGGCGGCGAAGCTCGGCATCGGCGCGAAGGAGCTCCGCGCGATCAATGGACGCCTCGTCTACTGCTCGATCTCCGGATTCGGCCAGAACGGCCCCCTCACGAGCTGGCCGGCGTTCGCGCACATCATCGCGGCGATGTCGGGGATGATGGATCTCGAGCGCAACGGCGACCCGACGGCGCGGACGATGTACCTCCAGGCCGCCGACGTCCTCGCGGGCACGCACGCCGCCGTCGCGATCCTCGCGGCTCTGGTGCGCGGCGGGCGCCGCGGTGAGGGCGCCACGCTCGACGTCTCGATGCTCGAAGCGCTGGTCGCCGCCGAGGACGTGAGCTTCGGCGCCGTGCTGAACGGCGGCGAGCTCTCGCACGGCCCGCGCGTCGGCATGTTCATCGGCAGCATCGGCGGCCGGCAGATGGTGACGCAGTACGTGGGCGGGCCGCAGCTCTGGGCGCGTCTCTGCGCGGTGATGAACCGGCCCGACATCGAGAACGATCCGCGGTTCGCGACCCCGCCGCTCCGCCGCCAGCACTGGCCGGAGCTGAACCAGCTCGTCACCGACTGGCTGACCACGACGTTCTCGTCGGTGGACGACGCGCTGCGCGCGCTGAACGCCGCGCGCGTGCCCGCGGCGCCCGTGCTGTCACCGCCCGAGGTCGTCGCGCATCCGCACATGGCGGCGCGCGAGGCCTTCCCGGAGATCCCTCACCCGGGCCGCGGGACCGTGCGCGTCACGGCGACGCCATTCCACGTGGACGGGGCGCCGCTCAAGCCGCAAGGGCCCGCGCCCTACCGCATCGGCGAGCACACGCGGAGCGTGCTCACCGAGGGGCTCGGCTACACGCCGGCGCGCGTCGACGAGCTCTTGCGCGCCGGCGCCATCGCCGAGCCGTAACCTCCGCGCCACACCCGAGAGCCCCCGCTGCGCCGCGCCGCATTCTCGCGGGCGCGCGCCCGTTCCTCGGCACGGCGTGCCCGGATCGTCGCGATGCGCTCCGCGATCGGGATCTCGAGCCGTTCCGCGGGCCGCGCGGTGTAGTCGAACCCTTCGAGCTTGGTGCGCGGGAGCTTCTTGCCGATCGCGCGCTCGATCACGCGCAGGTCGCTCTCCTCGTCCGGCGCCATCAGCGTGATCGCGTCGCCCGTCGCCTCCGCGCGCGCCGTGCGGCCCACGCGGTGGATGTAGTCCTCCGGCAGGTTCGGCACGTCGAAGTTGACCACGTGGCTCAGGCCCGTCACGTCGATGCCGCGCGCCGCGATGTCCGTGGCCACGAGCACGCGGTACGTCCCGTTCTTGAAGCCCGCGAGCGCGGCGATGCGCTGCGCCTGCGTGCGGTTGCCGTGGATGCGCGCGGCGGCGAGGCCGCGGCGCTCGAGCGCGTCGGCGAGCCGGTTGGCGCGGTGCTTCGTCCGCGTGAAGACGAGCACGCTCTGGAGCTCGTCGCGCTCGAGCAGCGCGACGAGGAGCGCCGACTTCAGCTCGGCCGGCACCGGGTACACCGCGTGCGTGATGCCGGTCGCGGGCTTGGCCGGCCGCTCGATGTCGATCGACGCCGGGTTGCGAAGCATGTCGCGCGCAAGCGCGGCCACCGGCGCGGGCATCGTCGCGGAGAAGAACAGCGTCTGCCGTTCCTTCGGCAGGTAGCCGAGGATGCGGCGGACGTCCGGGATGAAGCCCATGTCGAGCATGCGGTCGGCCTCGTCGAGCACGAGGACCTCGAGCCGATCGAACGACGCATTCCCCGAGCGGAGGTGATCCAGCAACCGTCCCGGCGTGGCGACGATGACCTCGACGCCGCGCCGGAGCGCCTGCTCCTGCGGCCCGAAGGAGACGCCGCCGATGACCGACGCGACGCGGACACCCGAGTGGCGGCCGAGCCCGCGCGTGTGCTCCTCGATCTGCGCGGCGAGCTCACGGGTCGGCGTCAGCACGAGCGCGCGGGTCGCGCCACGGGGGCGGGTCCGCAGCCGCTCGAGGATCGGCAGCATGAACGCCGCCGTCTTGCCGCTGCCGGTCATCGCGCAGGCGAGGACGTCGCGGCCTTCGAGCGCGGGCGGGACGGCCGCGTGCTGGATCGGAGTGGGGACCTCGAAGCCGAGGTCGGCGACGCCGCGCAGCAGCGTCTCGTGGAGCGCAAACGAAGCAAAGGACATGACACAGCCTTTCAAGCAATCTTCCGCGGGTTCGTAATGTCGCGGGCTCCAGGGTGCGGAAGGCGGCCGGAGGCTGCGGTCTACCGGAACGAACGACGAAGCAGACGTAGGCAGTCTACCTCACGCCGCGCGTGTACGCGAACGTTTCCCGCGGGCCGCGCGCTTCGGCTCGCCCCGGCCGCTCGCGCGCGCCGGCGGCTTGCGCGCCCCGGTCTTCGAGCTCTCCTCGAGCGCCTTCATGAGGTGGACGACGCGCGCGGGCCTCTTCGCCGCCGGCGCCTCGACCTCGCGGCCCTCGAGCTTCTGCTCGATCGCCGCGCGCAGCGTCTCGTGGTAGGTGTCCTTGTACTCCTCGGGGTCCCAGTCGGCGGCGAGCGTGTCGACGAGCTTCTTGGCGAGCTCGATCTCCTTCTTGCCGAGCTTCTCGTCACCCGGCAGATTGAGGTCTTCGGCACTGCGGATCTCGTCGGCGAAGCGCATCGTGGTGAGCATCAAGGCCTTGCCGGCGGGACGCAGCACGGCGAGGTGCTCGCGCTGCCGCATGACGAACGTGCCGACGCCGACCCGTCCGGATTCCACCAGCGCCTCGCGCAGCAGCGCGTACGCCTTGCGGCCCTGCTTCGTCGGCTCGAGCCAGTACGCCGACTCGAAGTGCGCCACGTTGATCTGCTCGAGCGGGACGAACTCGCGGATGTCGAGCGTCTCGGTGCTCTCGGTCTTCGCCTTCTCGAAGTCCTCGTCGCTCATGACCACGAACTGCCCCTTCTCGAACTCGTAGCCCTTCACGATCTCGGCCCAGGGCACTTCCGTGTCCTCTTCCGAGCAGAACTTCTTGTACTGGATGGGCGCCTTGTCCTTCTCGTGCAGCATCCGGAACGAGAGATCGGCCTGCCGGCGCGTGGCCGGATGGAGGTTGACCGGCACGGAAACCAGTCCGAATGTCACGGCGCCCTTCCACATTGGTCGCGGCATGGCACACTCTCCCGCCGCGGTATCGAGCAAGGCGCGGGCCAGCAGCGCGCACCGCCTCACAGATGACGAGCATCGCCGGAACCGGTCGTCCGCCTGGCCCAGAGGACGAGGACGCCGAGGGCCGCAAGCTGAAGGATCGTTGCGAAGCGGGGCGAGACAACCCTCGGCGCGATCCGTTGCACCGCCAGCACGCTGTCGTACGCGCCGTGAATGGCCATCGGAAGCCCAAGCGATCCCGTGCGGGAATAGACGAGGCCGAGCGCGCCGCCCACGAGCAGGATCGTCGCCACGCGTGGCGGGGTGAGCTCGAACATGCCGTAGTGATAGATGACGAAGGTTGCGTTCGACACGACCACGGCGCTCATCCATCCCAGCCGGCGCTCGAGAAGATTCTGGAGGATCCCGCGGTACACCAGCTCCTCCCTGACCCCGATCACGATGCTCGTGAGCACGAAAACGACCGCGTACTGCCACGACCATTTCGGGGGTGACGGCTGCTCGGGCACGGCAGCCGCCAGCAACAGGAGCGCGACGCCCACGACGAATAGCGGGTGACGCGTCGGCACGACGCGAGGGGCGCGCGAGCGGACGACGTCCCGGAAGAGCGCCCAGTGGATGGGGATGGTCATGAGCCGCACCGCCGTGACCGCGAACTCGCTCGCGACGGGGCCGCCAACGTGCCTGAGCCACGCGCGCGTGATGACCGCGTAGCCCACCTCGACGGCGACCGCCGCGGCCACGCGGGCGAGCATCGCGCGCGATGCTATGGCGAGGCGATCAGCGGTCGGAGCGCGTGCCCAGCCAGGCGAGACGGAGACCGTCGAGCTTCAGGTCGCCGTTGACGTGCTGGATGGTGCGCGAGACCGGCGCGATCAGCGGCGCCTGGCCGCCGGTGGCGACGACGGTGGGAGTGCCGCCGAGCTCCGGCTTCATGCGCTCGACGATGCCGTCGACGAGCCCCGCGAAGCCGAAGATCATCCCGGACTGGATGTTCGTCGTCGTGTTGCGGCCGATCGCGCTCTCGGGGCGCGTCATCTCGACGCGGAACAGGCGGGCGGCGCGCGCGGAAAGCGCGTCCATCGCGATGCCGAGGCCCGGCGCGATGGCGCCCCCGACGAACGCCCCGCGGCCGTCGACGCAGTCGAACCGCGTCGCGGTGCCGAGGTCGACGACGATCACCGGCGCGCCGTAGATCGCGAGCGCGCCCACGCAGGAGACGATCCGGTCGGGCCCGACCTCGCGCGGCTCGTCGACGTCGAGCGGCAGCGGGCTGTTCGCGCCCGTCACCGTGAGCGGCGTGACCTTGAAGTACTTCTCGGACATCCACTCCAGCGCCTGCTGCACGGGCGGCACGACGTTCGAGATCGCCACCGCGCTGACCTGCGACGCCTCGATGCCGTTCGAGCGCAGCAGCGCCTCGATGAAGAGCCCGTATTCGTCGGCGGTCTGCTCGCGCCGCGTGGTGAGCGTCCACGACACGCGGACGCCGGCGTCGTCGCAGAGTCCCACCTTCGTGTTGGTGTTGCCGACGTCGATGACGAGCAGCATGGCGCGACGAGCGTATCACGCCGCTCCGTCGAGGACCGCGCGGATCGCCTCCGAGAGCGCCAGCGGCGCGAACGGCTTCTGCAGGAAGATCACGCCGGGCTCGTTGATCGCGTGCTGGGCGAGGTCGGCGCTGTAGCCCGACATGTAGATGACGCGCAGCCCCGGGATCGACGCGCGAAGATCCGCCGCCAGCACCGGCCCGCTCTCCTCCGGCATGACGACGTCGGTCAGCAAGAGATGGACGGGACCGTGACGGAGCTGCAACAGCGCGTGCGCGGCCTTCGGTCCTTCCGCTTCGAGCACGTGGTAGCCGAGCTCTTCGATGACGTCGCGCACGAACCGGCGCACGTCCGGATCGTCCTCGACGAGCAGGACCGTCTCGCTGCCGCGGCGCAGCTCGGGCGCGACCGCGGCGAGCGTCGCCGCCGCTCTGTCGCACCACGCCGTAGACCGTCGAGAGGCCGAGGCCGGTACCCTGCCCCGGCGTCTTCGTGGTGAAGAACGGATCGAAGATCCGCTCCAGCGTCTCGGGATCCATGCCGACGCCGGTGTCGCGCACCGTGAGGTGCGTCATCTCGACCCGCTCGCCGATGAGCCGCGTGAGCATCGGCCAGAGGCCGCGGACGACGGCGTTCACGTCGAGCGCGCGCCGCGCCGTGACCTGGCGGCGGCTGAACGCGAGCAGCTGGTGCGTGAGCGCCGTCGCGCGGCCCGCGGTCGCCACGATCAGCTCGGCGTCCCGCCGCGAGACCGAGCTGGAGGCGGCGCGGCGCCGGATGAGCTCCGCGCGGCCGCCGATCACCGTCAGCAGGTTGTTGAAGTCGTGCGCGATGCCGCCGGACAGGCGGCCGAGCGCGTCCATCTTCTGCGACTGCAGCAGCTCGGACTGTGTCCGCCGAAGCTCGTCGTACGCCGCCTCGGCCTCGCGCGAGTGTGCCTCCGAGGCCTGGAAGAGGCTCGCGTTCTGGAGCGCGATGGCGGCATGCGACGCGAGACGCGCGAGCACGGCCTCGTCGCGCTCGTCGAACGCCCGCCCGCCGCGGTTGGCGACGTCCAGCGTGCCGGCGACGGTCTCGGCGATCGTGATCGGCACGCTCAGCTCGGTGGCGAAGCGCGAGGTCGCTGCGGCAGAGCTCGCGCGCTCCTTGCGTCACCCGCTGCAGCACCTCGTCGAGGTGAAGCGAGGCGTTGATCTTCGCGGCGAGATCGGCGATGAACTCGGCTTCCCGCCGATGCCGCTCGGCCTCGTCCGCGAGACGCAGATGCTCGAGCGCCCGCGCCAGCTGCTCCGTGATTCCCACCGCCAGGCGGAGCTCGTGCGGCGCGACGTCGTGCGGCGCCGTCCACCAGTAGCACACGAGCACGCCGCGCGTGCCGCGGTCGCCGGCGACCGGGAGCGCGACGAGCGCCGAGGGCGTCAGGGCCATCTTCCGCACGAGCGGATGATCGAGCCGCGGGTCGTTCCGCACGTCGGGGCAGACGAGCGGGGTGCCGCGCTGGACCGACTCCGTGAACACCGGTCGGCTCCGTGAGCCCCCCACCACCGAGAGCAGGAGCTGCGTCTGGTCGAGCGCGCGCTGGGACGTGGCGTAGAGGCGCGCGTTGTGCGCGGCGAGCGCGCAGATGTCGGCGAACGTCGCGAAGAGCTGGCTCTCTCCCGTCGCGAGCACGCGGCCCGGCGGCGCGGCGAGCGCGAGCACGCCGATCTCTTCGCCGTACGCGACCAGGGGTGCCGAGACGACGGCCTCGCCGGCGTCACCCGCGGTGACGTCCGCGTCACCCGCGAGCGCGACCGGCTTCAGCGCGCCGTCGCCGCCACGCTCGTACAGAACGACGCGCCGCGCGCCGAAGAGCTCGCGAATCGTCCCGAGGATCCGGTGCAGCGCGCCGGGCTCCGTCGACGGGCGCGCGATCTGGCGTCCGACCTCGGCGAGCGCGGCCGCGGCGCGGCCGTCGCCCTCTCGGGCGCGCCGCCGCAGGAGCAGGCGGACGGTGCTGACGAGCTCGTCGGACGTCACGGGGGCGCACGAGGAAGCCGTCCGCGCCCTCGCGGAGACCTCGGACGCGGTCCTTGGCGTCGCGATAAATCCCGCTCATGAAGAAGATCGGCAGGGACGCGGTCACGGGATCCTCGCGGAGGCGACGGCAGACTTCGAAGCCGTCGATGTCGGGGAGCTGGACGTCGCAGAGCACCAGGTCGGGCAGCGCGGCCGCGCGCTGCGCGCCTTCCTCGCCGGTGACCGCCTCCCACACCTCGAAGTCGGCGGCGGAGAGGATCTCGACGGCCGCGCGGCGGCGCGCGTGATGTCAGGCGATGACGCCGGCGATCACCTCGCGCAGGCGGCGATCCGTGAGCGGCTTGGCGATCGTGGCATCGGGGGGGTGTCGCGTTTCCCCCCCGCGCGGGTACTCGCCCCAGCCCGTGTCACGAGGATGACCGGCAAGCCCGGCCACCGGCTCTTGACGCGCTCGATGACGTCTCACCCGGTAAGCCCCGGCATGCCGAGATCGGTGAGCACGAGGTCGAACGTGCCGTCGGCCGCGTCGAGGCGCGCGAGGGCCTCGTGACCGCTGGCCGCGACCATGGCCTCGTGCCCGAGCGCGACCAGCATCTCGGCGATCGTGTTCCTCACGGCCGCCTCGTCGTCGACGACGAGGATGCGGAGGCCGTTGATCCCGGGCTCCGACGCTTCACGGAAGTCCCGCGGCGATGGATCACCCGCCGGCAGCTGGAAGCTGACCGTCGTGCCTTCGCCGGGGTTGGTCTCGATCCCGAGCGTCCCGCGGTGCCGCTTGACGATGGCCGCGGCCATGCTCAGCCCGAGGCCGAGCCGCGCCGGCCCGCGCGTGGTGAAGAACGGCTGGGTCGCGTGCTGCCGCACCTCCGGCGTCATGCCTTCGCCCGTGTCAGAGACGGCACACACGACGCGTCCTCCATCCGTCCGGGTCCGCACGCGAATCTCGCCACCGTGCTCGACCGCTTCGACGGCATTCAGCACCAGGTTGAGGAGCAGCTCGCGGACTTCGGCCTCGTCGGCGACGACCGGCAACACGTCCGAGGGCTCGAAGCGGACGTCGATCGCGACGCCGCGCATGCGCGGCTCGTCGTGCCATCGCGCGCGGCTCATCGCGAGCGTGTCCTCGACGAGCGCGTTGAGGTCGACGCCCGCGGGCGTGCCGACGAGCGGCCGGCCGCTGGATGCCATGAGCCGGCGCACGACGTCGGCGGCGTCCAGGATCGCGCGCTCGACGGCGGCGAGGGCGCGCGGCGTGTCGGGCATCGCGTGGCGCAGCACGAGCTGCACGTTGCCGAGCGCGACCGTCATCAGGTTGTTGAGGTGATGCGAGATGCCCGCGGCGAGCTCGCCCGTCGCGCGCCGGCGCTCGGAATCGCCGAGCGCGCGCGCGGCGTGCGCGGCGAAGCATTCGAGGACGGCGGCGTCCTCGGCGCCGCCGAGCTGCGGGCCGCCGACGACCACCGCGCCGACGACGGCGCCGCGCTCGTAGATCGGCGCGCCGAGCACGGTGCTGCCGCCGGTGTCGTCGCGAACGACGGCCGATCCCGCCATCACCGCCCGGCCCAGCGCGAGCGCGCGCGCGGGGAACCCCGCGCCGTGCCCGTCGCCGGCCACACCGCGGATCACGACGATCTCGGCGTCGCCGGGCCCCACCCCGACGAGCGCGGGGGCGTCGAAAACCTTCGTCAGCGCCGTGGCCACCCGCGCGTGGAGGTCCTCGTCCTCCGGCGAAGCGAAGCCGTCCGTGGTGACTTCAGCGAGCGCGCGCCACCGCCCACCGTCGCGCGACGCGCCGGGGGCGGACCGGCGCGCCGTCGTCCATAGCCTGTGCATGGCGGCTCAGCGCTTCGAGTCTCTGTTGGACTCCTTGTTCGCACCCTTCCTGACGGACGCGCTCTCGTCGCTGAACGTCAGCTCGATCCGCACCATGGCGCCTCCGAGCATGAACTCCATCGGCTGGACCGGAATGACGCTGCCGTCGTCCATCATGTAGGACGGGCGGCCGTTGGAGCGGAACGGCAGCCGGAAGGTGCCGTCGAAACGGCCGCGCGCGCGGTGGCCGGCCAGGACGGTCTCGGCGACACCGTGGGCGGTGAACTCGCCCGTCACGGTGCCGTGCGGCTTCTTGTCGACGAACGCGGGCGACAGGTCGAGCATGCCGCTCAGGCTGCCGCGCATGATGACGATCTCGGGCGCGTCGATGTTGTTCGCGTCCTGCATGAGAATGTCGAACGTCCCGGTGACGGGCCCGATGCCCGTGTTGTCGTCGGCCCTGCCGATCGCGTTGACGGTGACCGTGCACATCTCGATCTGCGGCTGGGTCGCGAGCCAGACCGGGCACAGGACCGTGCCGGGCGCCGCCATGCCGGCCAGTGTGGCTTTCGACGACTTGAACGACCCGCCCTTGCCGAGGCGCACGGCCTCCGTGACCTCGTAGAGCACGACGTCGACCGCGCGCGCGGGCGTCGGCGCGGCGACGACGACGGCCGCGAGGACGAGCACTGCACTCAGGAGCATTCGCATCGGGTTCATAGGCGCTCTTCCCTCCCGTGGATCGAATCGGAACGGCGGCGGCGAGCCCGGACGAGCAGGCTCAGGTCGGCGACGAAGGTCGGCACGCACTCGAGCACGTCGAAGCCCGCGGCCTCGAGGGTCGCGGCGAGCTCGTCTTGCGAGGGGTAATAGAGGGCGGTGTCGCGGACGCGCTCGAAGAGCGCGGTCGGCACGAGCCAGCGCAGCGCGCGCAGCGCGGCGGCGAGCCCCTCACGCGCCGTGAGCCGGCGCAGCGCGGGCACGATCGCGGGCGGGCGCGTCGCCGCCACGAAGATCGCGGGCGCGCCGGAGCGCAGGCTCGCCCGGCATCCGGCGAGGAGCGCGCGCCGATCCGGGTGCCAGCCGAGCGTGTGCATGCTGACGAGCGCGTCGAAGAGGGCGCCGGCGATCGGCTCGCGCGCGATGTCCGCCGCGTCGAACGAGAGTCGCGCCGTCATCGAGGCCGGCGCGCGGCGGCGCGCGACCGTCGCGACGGGATCGACGCCGGTCACGCTGAGTCCGTGCGCCGCGAGGCGGCGGGCGAGGATCCCGGTGCCGCACGACACGTCGAGCACGCGCCCGTCACGCCCGATCTCGGCGGCGAGGCGCGTGCCGATCAGGTCCGCGAGCGTCTCGAACGGCGCGTAGCCCGAGACGATGGCGTCGTACGCGAACGCATACCCGAGCGCCGCGACCTTGCCCCGGGCTTCCCGAGATGTCGCGCGCGCCCGGCGGCGGGTCTCTTCCGCCACCATCATCGAGCGGCGACCATGACCCGGCGCGCGGGCTCGGGCACCGAGGCGAGCGGCAGGCGGACGGTGAAGCTCGTCCCCTCGCCGACCACGCTCTCGACGGTGAGCTGCCCCTTGTGGCTCGCGATGATGCCCTGCGTGATCGACAGGCCGAGCCCGGTCCCGTTGCCTTCCGCCTTCGTCGTGTAGAAGGCTCGAAGATGCGCGCTCGGTGCTCGGGCGAGATGCCGCGGCCCGTGTCGCTGACGACGAGCATGCCCGTGTCGCTGTCGGCCTGCGCGCGCGTCGCGATGGTGAGGCGGCCGCCCTTCGCCATCGCGTCGATCGCGTTGCCTGCGAGGTTGATCAGCACCTGGGTGAGCTGATCGGCGTCGCCGAGCATCGCGCCGAGCCGCGGGTCGAGCCGCGTCTCGACCTGGATCGGCCGCCCGCGCAGCTTCGCCTGCAGCAGGTCGAGCACGCGCTCGACGAGCGGGTTGAGGTCGACGGGCTCGTGCTTCGGCTCGCGGCGGCGCGCGAAGTCGAGGAGGTTCTGCGCGATCTTGCCGGCACGCAGCGCCTCGCGCTCGATGTCGGAGAGCTTCGTCTCGGCCGCGGACCCCGTGGGCGCGTCGCGCAGCAGGAGGCCGGTCTTGCCGAGGATCACCGTCAGCGGATTGTTGAGCTCGTGCGCCACGCCGGCCGCGAGCTCGCCGATCGCGGCGAGCTTTGCCGACTGGATGAGCTGCTGCTGCGTGCTCTGCAGCTCGGCCATCTGGACTCTCAAGTCTTCGTAGAGCCGCGCGTTCTTGAGCGCGATGGCCGTCTGGCCGACGAGCATCTCCAGCAGCTCGAGCTCCGCGGCGCTGAAGACCTCGCCCGAGACCTTCTCGCCGACGAGGAGGATCGCGGCCAGCTTGTCGTCGAGCGTCAGAGGGACGAGCACGGCCACGCGCGAGGCCTCGAGCGCGGCGACGAGCGCCGGGTTCGCGAAGGCCCCGTGCGCCAGCTCTTCCGCCGCGATCGGGCGCCGCGTAAGGCGCGCGAGCAGCGCGATGCGGGGATCCAGACGCGGCGACGGCGGCGGCGTCTCCAGCGCGTCGGCCGAGGCGTGGGCGAAGCACGTGAACTCCTCGCCCTGGTCGTGGAGGTAGAGCGACGCGTGCAGCAGCGGCACGCGCTGCACGACGCCGTCGGTCAGCGTGCGGCCGAGGCGCTCCATGTCGAGCACGGACGCCATGTCCTTGCTCAGGGCCACCAGCGCGTCGCGGACGCCGGTCTGGCGGGCGAACATCAGCGCGGCGAAGCGCTGCTCGAGCCAGCGCATGAACGGCAGCACGCTCGCGATCACGGCCACCACGGCGAGCGCCAGCGGGACCACCCGCATCGAGTGGTCCTCGGACGTGGCCCAGTCGAAGACGTGGAAGCACGCGATCACGACCGGCACGAGCACCAGCGTGCTGAGCGCGTAGAGCATGAAGCGCTTGGCGAGGATCCCGACGTCCCACAGCCGGTAGCGGACGATCGCGACGCCCAGCGCGACCGCGAAGAGCGTGCTCGCGGGGATCCCGATCGGGTAGAGCCGCTCCCATCCCACGATGAAGCGCAGGAAATCGACCGCGCCGCCGCCGAGGCTCACGCACGCGCCGAAGATCACGAGCCGGATGCGGTTGAGGTACGTCTGGAAGTAGACGAAGAACGGCGCGTAGAGCGGCCCGGACTTCGGCGCGAACCCCCAGTAGGTCTCGAGCACGCCCGGCAGGAACCACCGCGAGGGAATGACGAGCAGGACCCCCACCGCGAGCGCGTAGCCGACGATCAGCGTCCGTCGCCGGCGCGAGAGGTCCAGCACCGCCAGCACGTAGTGATAGAAGAGGATCGGGATGAAGACGACGCCGACGTGGAGCACGCGCTGCCACGCGAGCGCGACCACGGGATCGGTCGTCGTGCGCAGGCCGAAGACCCCGAAGTTCCACACGGACAGCGAGCGCGAAGAGCGGCGCGAGCTGGTGCAGGCTCACCGCGCGGCGCTCCAGAGCCCCATGTACGGACACCGCTCACGGAGGCGCTCGGCGCGCATCTCCTCGGCGAGGATCGAGAACACGCTGATGTCCCAGCGCTGCCCTTCGTACGTCCGCGCCTCGCGCAGCGTCCCTTCCTCCTTGAAGCCGTTGCGCCGGAGCGAGTTCGCGCTGAGGACGTTGTACGCGTAGGCCTTCGCCTCGATGCGCTGGAGCTCCAGCGTGTCCACGGCGTACGCGAGCAGCAGGCGCGAGGCGTCGATGCCCCACGCGCGACGCACGGATCCGACGCTGGCCATCGCCGTCTCGAGGAAGCCGAACTGCTGCGAGAGGCAGATCCCGTAGAGACGGACGAAGCCGACGGGGCGGTCGAGGCCGCGGGGATGCACCAGCGCGGTCACGGCGGTGGGGTCCGCCAGCACCGCGGTGACGTAGTCCGGATGGTAGGCGCCGAGATGGCGGCACTGATAGAGCAGGTCGCTGCCGACCATCTGCTCGAGGAACGGATCGCGCGCCCACGTCTCGAAGAGCGGGAGCTCGTCCCACGTCGGATGACGGAGCACGAGGCGCTCGCTGGCGGCGAGCATCGGCGGCGCCGCGTCCAGCTCCGCGGCGATGACGGTGGCGTCGCTGCCGGCGCTCTCGATCAGCGGCGGGAGGTCCTCGATGATGCGCGCGCGCAGCGCCGCGGTGTGCGTCGTGGTGCCGAGGACGATGCCGGACTCGACGCCGCGCGCTTGGATCCGGTCGGCGGCCTGAAGCAGCGCGGCGAGGCCGACGACGTCGACGGTCTTCACGTCGCCGACGTCGAGCCGCACGGTCGTCACGCCGGCGTCGAGCGCCGCGTCGACCGCTGCGCAGAACCTCCCCGCCGTGCGGATGGTCAGCTCGTCGCGGACGGCGATGGTCGTGCGTCGAGCGTCGGGTGTGGCGTGCGTGTGTTCCGACATCGGCGGGAGGGCGCGGGAGCAGGATCGGTACCACACGGCGAGGCAGGGTGAAGTAGCGGAAAGATTTGCCTACGCACGAATGAGAATCGGGCCGCCGTGCCAGAATCGGGCACGCGTGCCATGGCGGCCACGACCGAACGGCACGCCGCGAGCCGTCCCTACTTCAGGAAATCTCTCCCGTTCATCCCGTAGTGCTTCATCTTCCGGTAGAGCGTCTTGTAGTCGATGCGCAGCGCCCGCGCCGCGGTCGACTGGTTGCCGCGCGCGGCGGTGAGCGCCTGCCGGATCGCTTGCCGCTCGGCGGCGACGACCGCGCGCTCGACGACCGTGCGCAGCGAGACGTCCTCGTTCACCGTCGCCGCGGCCGCCGGCCCGTTGGTGACCTCCTCGCCGTCGTGCAGGCTCAGGTGCGCGGGGTCGATGAGGCCCGGGGCGATGAGCGCGCCGCGACGCACGACGTTGCGGAGCTGGCGCACGTTGCCCGGCCATTCGAACGTGAGCAGCGCCTGCAGCGCGTCGGCCGAGAACGCGCACGGCGGCGCGCCGAACTCGAGGATCGCCTCGTCGAGGAAGCGGCGCGCGAGCGTCGCGACGTCCTCCTGCCGCTCGCGCAGCGCGGGGACGCTGATCGGAAACTCGTTCACGCGGTAGTAGAGGTCCTGGCGGAAGCGCCCGGCCTGGACCTCGCGCTCCAGCGGCGCGTTCGTCGCCGCGATCACGCGCACGTCGATCGGCTGCGGGCGCGTGCCGCCGAGCGGCTGGATCGCCCGCTCCTGCAGCGCGCGGAGCAGCTTCGCCTGCGTGGTGAGCGGCAGGTTGCCGATCTCGTCGAGGAAGAGCGTGCCGCCGTCCGCCTGCGTGAAGTACCCGTCCTTGCGCCGGTCGGCGCCGGTGAAGGCGCCCTTCTCGTAGCCGAACAGCTCGGACTCGATGAGCGTGTCCGGGATCGCGCCGCAGTCGACGGCGACGAGTGTCCCGCGTCCGCGCGCGCTCGCCTGGTGGATCGCGCGCGCGAGCAGCTCCTTGCCGGTGCCGGTCTCGCCCGTCAGCAGCACCGTGACGTTCGCGCGGGCGGCCTGCTGCGCCTGCTCGATGACCGACGAGATGATCGCGCTCCGGCCCATGAGGTCGGTGAGCGCCGTGGCGGCGGACACGCGGCTGCGGAGCGACTGCAGCTCGCCGCGCAGCGTCGCGCGCTCGAGCGCGCGCACCACCCTGGCGACGAAGTCTTCGAGCACGAACGGCTTGGCGAGGAAGTCGTACGCGCCGAGGCGCATCGCCTCGACCGCCGTCTTGATCTCCCCGTAGCCGGTGATCATGATCACCGCGACCTCTGGCGCTTTCGCCTTCACCCGGCGGAGGACTTCGAGGCCGTCGACGCCCGGCATCCTGACGTCGACGATGACCACGTCCGGCGCGCGCTCGCCGAACCGTTCGAGCGCTTCTTCACCATTGGACGCGGTGACGACGTCGAGCCCTTCGGCGGTCAGGACTTCCGCCGTGGTGGCACGGACCTTGTCGTCGTCGTCCGCGATCAGAGCCCGGTGACGTTCGTGTGTAGTCATGCGGGGGCGCCTTTATAGTCGTCCCTGTATTCATCGGCCCGACGGGCCCTTCTATTGAGGAGGATCGACCAGGCATGGCGACAGCGCGCTGGGGTGTGACGATCCCGCTGGCCGGCATCTCCCTGACCGAGCACGAGCAGGTCTACCGGGAGGCCGAGGAGCGCGGCTACACGGACTTCTGGAGCGCCGAGAGCGACGTGGACGGCGTGGTCCCGCTCGCGCTGGCCGCGGCGTGGACGAAGCACGCGACGCTCGGCACGGCGATCCTCGGCGTGTTCAATCGCGGCCCCGCGCTGCTCGCGATGACCGCGGCCGCGCTCGGCGAGGCGGCGCCGGGGCGCTTCTGTCTCGGCGTCGGCTCGGGCTCCAGCGTGAACGTCGAGCGCTGGAACGGCATCCGCTTCGACAAGCCGCTCACCCGCGTCGCCGACGTCGTGCGCGCCGTCCGCATGGCGCTCCAGGGCGAGCAGATGAACTACTCGAGCGAGCATCTCAAGGTGAACGGCTATCGCGTCGGCCGCCGCCCGCCCGAGCCGGTGCCGATCTTCATCGCGGCGCTCCAGGAGAAGATGCTCCGGCAGGCGGTGCGCCTCGGTGACGGCGTCTGCCTCACGTGGGTGTCGGCCGACGACATCAAGAAAGTCGCCGGCGTGGTCCGCGACGAGGCGCAGAGGGCCGGAAAGAGCCCGGACGCGGTCCAGATCATGTGCCGGATCAACATCTGCCCGAGCACCGACCCCCGCGCGCGCGACGCCTACCGCCGTGCGATCACCGCGTATCTCAACGTCCCCGTCTATCGCGAGTACCACGCGTGGCTCGGCCGGGGTGACCAGCTGCGGCCCATGCAGCAGCAGTGGGACGCGGGCGATCGCCGCGCCGCGCTCGACATGGTGCCCGAGGGCATCATCGACGAGCTCGGCGTCTTCGGGACGCCGGACGAGTGCCGCGCGCACGTCGAGCGTTTCGTCGCCAACGGCGTGACGATTCCCGTGCTGAACTTCATGAACGTGGAGACCGAGCCGGCGAAGCGCGCGGAGGAAAGCTGGGAGATGCTGCGGGCGATGACGCCCCGGTGACGGCGCGGCACATCCACCTGGTCGGCGCGTCCGGCTCGGGCACCACCACACTCGGCCGAGCGCTCGCGCGGCACCTCGGGATTCCGCACTTCGACACCGACGATTACTTCTGGCTTCCGACCGATCCGCCGTTCGGGCAGATCCGCCACCGCGCGGCGCGCCAGGCGCTGCTCGGCGCGGATCTCGAGCGCCCCCCCGCGTGGGTGCTCTCGGGATCGCTGTGCGGGTGGGGCGACGCCTTCATCCCGCTGTTCGATCTCGTCGTGTTCTGCGCCGTCCCCACGGACGTGCGCATGGCGCGCTTGCGCGCGCGCGAGGTCGAGCGCTACGGCGCGGCGGCGATCGCGCCGGATGGTCCGTTACGGGCGAAGCACGAGGCCTTCCTCGCGTGGGCGGCGTCGTACGAGAATGGGCCCGCGGTCGAACGAAGCCGCGCGATGCACGACGTCTGGCTCGCGACACTCCCCTGCCCCGTCGTGCGCCTGGAAGATACCGATGACGTGGCGACGCGTCTCCAGCGCGTGGTGGCGACGCTCGCTCGCTAGCGCTGGACGCCCGGGACCCACGCGGTCGTGCGGCCGCCGAGCGTGATGTGGCGGATGCGCTCGCCGCGGATCGTCACCGCGCGCGGGTTCTTGCCCCAGCGGCGGTGGAAGAGCCACCCGCGCGGATAGCGGTCGCTGTCGTTCGACAGGCGCACCGACGTGTCGACGACCTTCCTCAGCGCGACACGCATGCGCGCGATCTCGTCGTCGGCCAGCGTGTTGGCGCGACGCCGGGGGTCGAGGCGCGCCTGGTAGAGCACCTCGTCGGCGATCCAGTTGCCGACACCGGCCGCGAACTTCTGATCGAGCAGCAGCGCCTTGAGCGGCGCCGAGCGCGCGCGGACGAGGTCGCGGAAGCGCCTGAGCGACGGCAGCGCACGGTGGGCGTCGAAGCCGAGCAGGCTGATCGGCGGCTCCGTCGCCGGGTCCTCGCGCAGGCGGATGCGGCCGAGGCGCCGCGCGTCGGCGACGACCAGCTCCGCGCCGTCGTCGAACACGAGCTGGAGCTTCGTGAAGCGTGGCGGCCACGCGTGATCGGGGGCGCGCCGGCTCGACTTCAGCTTCACGCGCGGGCCGCCGGGTGCTACGTGGAAGCCGCCCGTCATGCCGAAGTGCAGGCAGGGCCACGGCCGGCGGTCGAGCTCGAACCAGAGATGCTTGCCGTGACGCTTGATGTCGCGCACGCGCCGTCCGACGAGCGCCTGACGGAACCGCGCGGGCGGCACGCCGTCGAAGACGATCGAGTCGTCCGCGCAGCGCGCGTCGACGATGCGGCGGCCGCGCGCGACCTTCATCGCCACGCGGCGGCCCAATTCGACCTCGGGCAGCTCGGGCATCGCGCGCAGTCTACAATCAATACTTCATGCCCGCGTGGCTCGAAGCCCGTGGTCTGGTCAAGCACCTCGGCGGCCGGCGCGTCGTCGACGGCGTGGATCTCGTCTGCCACGCGGGCGAAGTCCTCGGGCTGCTCGGACCGAACGGCGCCGGCAAGACGACGACGCTGCGGATGCTGTACGGATTCCTCCACCCGGACGCGGGCGAGATCCGGATCGACGGCTCGGACGACCTCGCGCGCTCCAAGCGCCACCTCGGCGTGTGTACGCAGAACGACACGTTCGACGGCGACTTCACGGTGCGGCAGAACCTCGAGATCGCGGCCACGTACTTCCGCCCGCGTCCCGAGCGCGTGGCCGAGCGCGTCGCCGAGCTGCTGGAGCGCTTCGCGCTCGCGCCGTTCGCGCACATGCGGCCGGAGACGCTGTCCGGCGGATTCAAGCGCCGCCTGATGATGGCGCGCGCGCTCGGGCATCGCCCGCGGCTCCTCTTCCTCGACGAGCCGACGACGGGCCTCGATCCGCAGGCGCGCATGGCGCTGTGGGATCTCGTGGACGGGCTGCGGGCGGAGGGGCTCGGCATCGTGCTGACCACCCACTACATGGACGAGGCCGAGCGCCTGAGCGATGCGCTCGCCGTGCTGGCGGCGGGACGTGTCGTGGCACGGGGGACTCCGAAGTCGGTGCTCGGCGATCTCGTGGGCGAGCACGTCGTGGTCGTCGACGTCGCGGCCGCGACGGCGGCCGGTGTCGCGGCGTGGCTGGCCGGCCGCGGTCTCGGCGCGCCGGGTGGCGTGCTGCGCGAATGGCACGTGCCGCTGCGCGCGGACGACCTCGCGGACTTCGCCCGCGCGTTCCCGGCGCTGCGCTACGAGGTGCGCGCGCCCACGCTCGACGACCTCTTCCTCAAGCTGGCGGTCGGCTCGTGACGTGGCTCGCGTCCGCCTTCGAGTGGCAGAGCCGCGCGGTCATGGGCCGTCACGTGCGTCTGTACTTCAGCGACTGGCCCATCAAGGTGCTGCCGCCCGCGCTCGAGCCCGTCACGATGCTCACCGCGTTCGGGCTGGGGCTCGGCGCGTACATGAGCGCCATCGAGTGGCGCGGGCGCGAGGTCAGCTATCTCTCGTTCGTCGCGCCCGGCATGCTCGCCTACGCGGCGTTCATGACGCCGTTCTTCCAGGCGCTCTTCTCCGCGTTCATCCGGATGCACTACCAGCGCACGTGGGAGGGCCAGCTCACCACGCAGATCGAGATGCGCCACGTGGTCTGGGGCGAGGTGCTGTGGGCCGCGTTCCTCGGCACCGTCTACGCGACGGTCGTCGCGCTCGTGCTGGTCGTCTTCCGCGCGTTCGGATGGTTGACGTTCGACGTCTGGCGCCTGCCGCTCGTGATCCCGATCCTCGTTCCTCGCGGGCTGCGCGTTCGCCGCCGTCGCGCTGTGCTTCACGGCGATCATCCCGACGATCGACCACATGAACCTGCCGATCTTCCTGCTCGTGCTGCCGCTGGGCTTCGCGTCGGCGACGTACTTCCCGCTGCAGCACCCGACGCTCGTGGCGATCGCGACGTTCAATCCCCTCTATCACCTCGCGGAGGGCCTGCGCGCGCTGCTGCTGGGCGGCCCCGCGCTGTACCACCTCGCCGTGCTGACGGCGTCGTGCGTGGTGCTGATCGTCGTGCTCGTCCCGCTGGAGATGCGGCTGCTGCAACGGCACGTCCTCGGCGAGTGATGTATCTTCTTCGACCGAGAGGAGGCTCTCTATGGCGATCAAGGTAGGCGATCGGCTGCCTGAAGGGACGCTGATGGAGCTCGGGGCTCAGGGCCCCGCGCCGGTCAACGTGTCCGAGGCGGCCAAGGGCAAGAAGATCGTGGTCTTCGGGATTCCGGGGGCGTTCACCCCGACGTGATCGCAGAAGCACGTGCCCGGGTTCGTGGCACGACACGGCGATCTGAAGCAGAAGGGCGTGGACGAGATCTGGTGCGTCGCCACCAACGACGCGTTCGTCATGGGCGCCTGGGGCAAGGACCAGAAGAGCGAAGGCAAGGTGCGCATGCTCGCCGACGGCAGCGCCGTCTACACGAAGGCGCTCGGGCTCGAGCTCGATCTCGTCGCGCGGGGCATGGGCACGCGCATCCAGCGCTTCTCGATGCTCGTGCAGGACGGCGTGGTGAAGTCCGTCAACATCGAAGCGCCCGGCAAGTTCGAGGTCAGCGACGCCGACACGATGCTGAAGCAGGCCTAGACATGGCGGCGGTCGCGGAAGGCAAGAAGGCGCCCGACTTCACGCTCGAGGACGCCGGGGGCACGAAGGTCTCGCTCTCGGACTTCAAGGGCAAGGACGTGATCGTCTACTTCTATCCGAAGGACGACACGCCCGGATGCACGAAAGAGGCGTGCGGCTTCCGCGATCTCTGGAAGGATCTGCAGCGTGCCGGCGTCGTGGTGCTGGGCATCTCGCCCGACGCCGGCGCGTCCCACCGGAAGTTCGCCGCGAAGTACAAGCTGCCGTTCACGCTGCTCTCCGATCCCGACCGAACGCTCATGGAAGCGTGGGGCGCGTACGGCGAGAAGATGATGTACGGCAAGAAGACCAGGGGCATCATCCGCTCGACCGTGTGGGTCGGGCGCGACGGCGTCGTGAAGAAGCACTGGAAGCGCGTGCCCGACGCCGCCACCCATCCCGCCAAGGTGCTAGAGGCGCTCCGCGGCTAGATAGAAGCGGTAGAAGACGTCGACCGGCGCGCGGACGCTGAACGTCGGCAGCGGGAACACCGCCCACTTCCGATCCATCTCGAACGATTTCACGTTGTCACGAAACCGGTCGCGCAGGTCCGCCTTGACGGCGCCACGCGCGTCCAGGAACTGGCCCCAGCGCGACGAGCCCTGAAGGCTCCGCGGCGTGCGTCGCAGCACCTCGCCGAGCGGCGATGTAGTCGGGCGGAAACAGCCGCCGGTACGACTCGTGACCGTAGAGCCACGACGTCCCCCGGACTTCGCGCGCGCCCGGACACGTCGCCCGCACCCATCCGCACATGCGCGTCAGCTCGCCCCGGCGCTTCGCGATCGTCGCGGGGGCGAGCGGGCTCGTGCCGTCGCGGTCGCCGTTGGCGAAGTGGATGCGCACGACGCCCGATGCGTCCGGTGGATCGACGCTGAAGCATCCGAACCGTCGCTGACCGGGCGGCAGCGTCTCCCGGGGGGCGCGTCGAAAGAACTCCTGCGTCCAGCGGAGCCGCGCGTCGTGGGTGGCCAGCCCGTCGGACGCCCGAGACCGAAGCGCCGGCAGAAATTCGTGTACTGGAAGACCGCGTGCGAGAGCGGCACGCCGGTCTTCTCCGCGACCGCTTCGGCCAGCGCGACTAGTAGCCCTTCTGCTTGTCGATCAACGCCACGAGCGGCTTGCGCTCGCGCAGCCGGCGCAGATTCTCGCAGAAGGTGTCGACGATCCGGTCCGCGCGGCGCGGCGAGCCGCCCGCGGTGTGCGGCGTGACCACGCAGCGCGGGTGACGCCACAGCGCATGGTCTTTGGGCAGCGGCTCCGGATCGGTGACGTCGAGGCCGGCGCCCCAGATGAGGCCCTCGTTCAGCGCGGCGAGCAGATCGTCGCCGTAGACGATCTCGCCGCGGGTGACGTTGATGAGGATCGCCGTGCGCTTCATGCGGCGGAAGAGGTCGCGCGTGAACAGGTGGCGCGTGGCTTTCGTCAGCGGCAGCCCGATGACCACGACGTCCGCCTGGGCGAGCATCTCGTTCATGCGCTCGGGCTTCCAGATCGCCTCCACGCCGGGCTCGGGCGTGACGTCCTCGATGTCGATGCCGAGCACGCGCATGCGGAAGCCGAGCGCGCGCTTCGCGACGTCGCGGCCGACGCCGCCGAAGCCGACGATGCCCATCGTCATGTCGAGGAGCTCGCTCTGGTCGACGCGGATCGACTCGCGCAGGCCGTAGTCCGGCGTGCGGATCGCCGTGTGAATGCCGCGCGTGAGGGTCAGGAGCAGCGCGAACGCGTGCTCCGCGAGATGCACGCCCACACCGCCCTTCTCGCTGGAGAGCGGCACGTCGTCGTTGATCAGCTCGGGGCACAGCGCGGAGTCGACGCCGGCGCCGATCGACTGGTAGAGCCGGAGCTTCTTGGCCAGCGGATAGACGTCGAACGGGACGCGGCCGAAGAGGATGTCGGCGTCGACGATCTCCTTGCGCTGAGCCTCCGCGCCCTTCGCTTCGACGATGGTGGCACTCGGCTCGGCGGCGAGGATCCGCTTGCGCTGCTCCGGCGTGAGCTCCCGAACGATCAGGTTGGGCGTGTACACGATTTTCACGGTGGCTCTCCTTGACGCCAGGTAGTGGCGCTCCTTAAATGGAAGACGCCACGAACGCGCGGATCCGTGCGAACTCGTTGTCGCGCGAATCGACCACCTCTGCGAGGGTTGATCTCCACATGTTGTAGCGGGCAGCCCATGAGTCGTCTTTCAACGATCGGTAGTCGTCGTAGACATGCGCATTTCTCTTCAGCAGAGCAATACGATCAAAGGCCTTGTCCATGTCGCCATAGCTAGCGACGTTCATGTAGTTGAACTTGGCCATCAACGCTCGAAGGTAGTGGAGTGCTGAATAGAACAGCGCCGTAACGGCCCAATCAAGGAAAGGCGTTGAGACGAGGTCGAGCGAACCGAAGAATCTCTCGTTGTGTTGGGCCTGTTGGTAGTGCTCGGGCTGCGTCGGCAACGCCGAAGACCTTTACAAGGCGTCGGAGGACTTCGCCAACACGATTCGCGATTCAGAATCTTGAACGAAGGACTTCGACGCGCCTTGATCCAACGCTCCGACGTGGAACTTGAAGACGAGTTCAGGATACTGAGACAGCGGGGTGGAGCTGTGTCGATAAGCTCCCACGCGTCTGTGTCGTCGGACGCGACCCATTCGCTGCCACCGACTTGTTGGTTCTCGAAGTCGGTGTCGGTAGAAGGACTCGAACGCACCTTCACCAAACTGGGAAGACTTACCATCCGGTCCTCGGCAACTGCATCAGTGCGTCTCATCGCGTCCCCGGGCGCAATTGAATATTCAATGTAGTTCTCAGCACTTCTTCTTCGTTGTACCTCAACACCACGGGATAGGCACCTTCGCTCGGAAATTGCACGGCCCCAAGGGTATAGGTGCCCTGCATCTTGTGATTCGCCTCGCGACTCGTCTCGACGGGTTCGAGTTGCGAGAGTACACCATCGTCGGGCTTCAAGATCTGGACGGCAAGTTTCCCTGGCCCTGGAACAAGACATCGCCAGTAGATCGAGAACGTCGAATATGACGTGGGCAACTGTCTCACCCAGATACGGTCAAAGATGCCGTAGAGCGTTATCTTCCCGTTGGATCGCGTGCTACCGCATCACATACCAAGAGGGCCTGCCCGTACGCCCGCGGCATCTGGCCGGATATTACCAGACACAAGACGAACGTCATGTCAAAAGCATCCCGAAGAGCGATGGATTACCCGATGAGCTCCGCCAGCAAACGCTCGCCTTCCGGCCACGGCCCGAAGCCGGCGTCCGCGTTGATGTGGCCCGCCTTCTCGAGCAGCACGAAGCGACTGCCCCACGCGGCGGCGACGTCGCGCGCGGTCTCCGGGTCCATGTACCAGTCGTCCCCGCTCGCGACCACGATGCTCGGGAACGGCAGCAGCGCGCGTGGGATCGGGCGGAAGCCCTTGATGATCGGCGGGAACGCCGGGTCGTCGACGTTCGGCGGCGCGACGAGCAGCGCGCCCCGGACGGCGCGCGCGTACCGCTGCGCGTGATGCGCGATGGTCAGGGCGCCGAGGCTGTGGCCCACGAGCACCACGGCCTGGTTGGCGGTGACGATCGCCGCGTCGAGCGCGGCGACCCAGTGGTCGCAGATCGGCTCGGTCCAGCTCCGCTGCTGGACCCGGACGTATTCGGGATGCGCACGCTCCCAGAGCGTTTGCCAGTGCTCGGGGCCGGAGTTGTCGTAGCCGGGCAGCGTCAGGACTTTCACGCGCGTCGTCACGGCGCACAGTGTATGAAACTCTGGTGAGCGCGCGCGCGGTCTTCTTCGACCTCGACGGGACGCTGACCGACCCCAAGCCCGGGATCACGGACTCCATCCGCTACGCGATGACGAAGCTCGGGCGCGAGGCGCCGCCCGCCGAGGAGCTGCTCTGGTGCATCGGGCCGCCGCTGCCGACATCCTTCGCGAGGCTCCTCGCGAGCGACGAGCCCGGGCTCATCGCCCGGGTCATGACACACTACCGTGAGCGCTTCGGCACCGTCGGCCTCTTCGAGAACGCGCTCTATCCCGGTATCCCCGAGGCCGTGGCGGCGGTGCGCGCGGGCGGCTTCTCCACGTACGTGATGACCTCGAAGCCGCACGTCTTCGCGACGCGGATCGTCGACCACTTCGGGCTCGCGCCGCTCTTCGACGCGGTCTACGGCAGCGAGCTCGACGGCACGCGCGTCGAGAAGGCGGACCTGATCGCGCATGCGCTCGTCGAAGAGCGTCTCGACCCGGCCCGCGTCGTCATGATCGGCGACCGCGAGCACGACGCGATCGGCGCGCGGAGCAACGGCATCCGCGTGATCGGCGTCACCTACGGCTACGGCACGGAAGCGGAGCTGCGCGCGCACGGTGCCGCGGCGATCGCGGCGGCGCCGGGAGACATCCCCACGCTCGTCGTGCGCCTCTTCGGCTGACGTATCCGCGGCGCGCCAATCGACAGCACGCGCCGTACAGGAGGCCAGCCCATGAAGCTTTCCGTGAACGGCTCGCAGGTCGACGTCGCCGCCGCCCCCGACGAGACCCTGCTCTGGGTGCTCCGCGAGAAGCTGAAGCTCACCGGCACGAAGTTCGGCTGCGGCATGGCCCAGTGCGGCGCCTGCACCGTGCACATCGACGGCAAGGCCGCGCGCGCGTGCCAGGTCAGGATGGCCGCCGTCGAGGGCAAGAAGGTCACGACGATCGAGGGCCTCTTGCCCGACGGTAATCACCCGCTGCAGCGCGCGTGGATCGAGGAGCAGGTGCTCCAGTGCGGCTACTGCCAGTCGGGACAGATCATGCAGGCGGCCGCGCTGCTGCGCGAGACGCCGCGCCCGACGAAGGCGCAGATCGTCCAGCACATGAACGGCAACCTCTGCCGCTGCGGCACGCACGGCCGCATCGTGCGCGCGATCCAGCGCGCGGCGGGGGGGTTGGGGTCCTCCGGCTGCGTGGCCCCATGTTCAAAGGCGGTGTCGCCATGGCCACGAAACTCTCGCGCCGCCACTTCCTCGCCGGCACGGCCGGCCTGACACTGGGCTTCACGGTCGATCTCCGCCTGCCGCGGAGCGCGCGCGCGCAAGGCGGTCCGCTGAAGGCGAACGTGTGGGTCACGATCGCTCCCGACGGCACCGTCACGATCGTGGCGCCGTCCGTGGAGATGGGCCAGGGCTCGATGACCGGCATGCCCGTCATCGTCGCCGAAGAGCTCGACGCGGACTGGGCCAAGGTGAAGGTCGTGCCGGCGCCGATGAACCGCGCGTACGGCAACCCGGGCTTCGGCGGACTTCAAGTAACTGGCGCGAGCCGCTCGACGCCGGGCTTCTGGATGCCGCTGCGTCTTGCCGGCGCGCAGGCGCGCCGCGTGCTGCTCGACGCGGTCGCCGCCGAGTGGAAGGTGCCGGTCGCCGAGCTGACGACCGAGCCGCACGTGGTCGTGCACGCGCCCTCGGCACGGCGCATCGGCTACGGCGACGTCACGAAGTTCGCGAAGGTCCCCGCGCAACTGCCGAACGTCACCGCCGCCGACTTGAAGAAGTCCGACCAGTTCCGGCTCATCGGCAAGAGCCTGCCGCGCGTCGAGCTGCCGGACAAGGTGATGGGGCGCGCGAAGTTCGGCATCGACGCCGAGGTCCCGGACATGGTCATCGCGACCGTCCTCCGCGGCCCGTCGCAGGGCGACGCGCCGGACCGCGTCGACGACGGCGCCGCGAAGCAGGTGCCCGGTGTCGGCGCCGTCGTGCCGCTGCCGTGGGGCGTCGGTGTCGTCGGCTCGGGCTACGAAGCGGTGCAGAAAGGCAAAGCCGCGCTCAAGGTCACCTGGAAGAAGGGCAAGGCCGCCGGCTACGACAGCGAGCGCGTGCGCGGCGACTACGCCGGCGTGGCCGCATCGCTCAGCAAGAAAGGCGTCGTCGCGCACGAGCAGGGCAACGCGCCGCGCGCGCTCGGCACCGCCGCGCGCACGTTCGAGGCGGCGTACGTGAGCGACCACGTCTACCACGCGACGATGGAGCCGATGAACGCGGTGGCGCGCGTCACGGCGGACACGGCCGAGGTGTGGGTGCCGACGCAGGCGCCCAGCATCAACCAGCTCGCGGTGGCCGGCGCGCTCAAGATTCCGCCGGAGAAGGTGACGATCCATCCGCAGCTGATCGGCGGCGGCTTCGGGCGGCGGCTCGAGAACGACTTCGTCCTCGACGCCGTGATGCTGTCGAAGGCCGTCGGCAAGCCGGTGAAGGTGATCTGGGCGCGCGAGGAGGACGTGAAGCACACGAAGTACCGTCCGCTCGTGGCGCAGTACCTCCGCGCGGGGCTCGACGAGAACGGCAACCTCTCCGCCTGGCATCACCGGATCGTCGGCGCGTCGATCTACGCGCGGTTCAATCCGCGCCTGTTCGAGGCGTTGAAGGGCGCGGACACGCCGGTCATCGAGGGCTACGAGCTGTCGTACGCGGTCGGCAACCAGCTCCAGGAGTACCTGCGCGAGGAGCGCGGGCTCGACGTCGGGCTGTGGCGCTCGGTCGGTCCCGGCTACACGAAGTTCGCGATCGAGTCGTTCGTCGACGAGATCGCGCGCGGCCAGCGCATCGATCCGCTGCAGTTCCGGCTGCGCCTGCTCGCGCACAACCCGCGCGCGGGCGCGGTGATCCGGCGCGTGGCGGACTGGGCGGAGTGGGACCGCAAGCGGCCGGCCGGCCGCGCGCTCGGCATCGCGTTCTCCGACACGTGGCGGTCGTACATCGCGAGCATCGCCGAGGTGTCACTCGACAAGAAGACGGGCGTGATCCGGGTGCACGAGGTGTGGTCGGTCGTCGACCCGGGTGTGGCGATCCAGCCGGACAACATCGTGGCGCAGATCGAGGGCGCGACGACCTTCGGCGTGAGCGCGGCGCTGCGGGAGCGCGTCGTCATCGAGGACGGCGTCGTGAAGAACTCCGACTTCCACGACTACCCGCTGCTGCGGATGAGCGAGGCGCCCGAGATCAACGTGCGCGTGGTGAGCACCAACAACGCGCCGGGCGGGATCGGCGAGGTCGGCCTGCCGCCGGTGGCCCCGGCGATCGGCAACGCGATCTTCGTGCTCACGGGCAAGCGCCTGCGCTCGCTCCCGATGTCGCCCGACAGAGTCATGGCAGCCCTACGGACATAGTCGGGGGCCCGAGCGGGCGGGCGCTTCAGCGCCCGGGAGCCCGCGAGCTCAGATGATCGATTTACCGGCGTCGACCATCAGGGTCGCGCCGGTGATGAACGACGACTCCGCGCACGCGAGGAAGAGGATCGGGTAGGCGACCTCGCGCGGCTCGGCCCAGCGGCCGAAGAGGCCGTTGTCCGCGGTGCGCGAGGCGCGCAGCTCCGCCTCGGTGACGCCGCGCTCGGCCGCGCGCCGCACGTGGTACGGCGTGAGCGTGCCGCCGGGGCAGACGGCGTTCACGCGGATGCCGTGCGGCGCTTCCTCCACCGCGAGCGCGCGCGTGAAGCCGAGGATCGCGGCCTTCGTCGTGTCGTACTGGCCCATCCCCACGCGGCCCATCACCCCGAAGACCGACGAGACGTTCACGATCGTGCCGCTGCCCGTCACGCGCAGGTGCGGGAGCGCCGCTTTCGAACAGAACGCAGCGGCGAGCACGTTGACGCCGAGGATGTGCTCCCACTCCTTCGCCTCCGCCTCGGCGAGCGGCGTGTAGAACCGCACGCCGGCGACGTTCACGAGCGTGTGGAGCGCGCCGAAGCGCGCGACGGTCTCGTCGACGACGCGCACCGCTTCGGATTCCTGCGCGAGGTCGGCGGTGATCTCGAGGACGCCACCGCCGTGCACGGAGGCGAGGATGCCGGCGGCCGCGCGCTCGACGGCGGCTCGGTCGGTGTCGACGAGCGTGACCGCGGCGCCTTCCTCGGCGAAGAGCCGCGCGGTCGCTTCCCCGATGCCGCCGCCGCCACCGGTGACGATGGCGACGCGCCCGCTCATGCGCCCGGGCATGGGCTCAGGCGGGCGTGAGGGACTGATTCGGTCGCGGCGCGACGAGCGGCTGCACCGCGTCGGCCCACGGCGCGCCGGGGGGCAGCACGATCGACGTGGAGCGCACGCAGAACGACGCCGGCCGATCGACGCCGGGCGCGGGCGTGCCCTTCTCGCGCAGCGCGCGCGCGGCGGTCATCAGCAGCTTGCGCACGTGGATGATCGCGGTGTCGCTCGTGCCGAGCCGCTCGACGGAGCGGTCGACGATGCCGCCCGGTCCACCCTGGCTCTCCTGCACCGCCTGGTCCTGCACGCCGAAGCCGGGGATGCCGCAGTACATCGTCGTGCGGTGGACGTCCCAGTCCATGAAGTAGTCGTTGTCGCGGTTGGCGGCGGTGCGGACGTCGCCGTAGGGCTCGGGCGTCTCGGGCGCGTAGTCGCAGACGTGCGCGCCCTTGCCCTCGACGTGGAGCTGGATCTCCTCGGGCGTGAGCGGACGCTCCGTGTGCCACGTGACCATCCAGTTCACGACGTGCGTGTCGTCCATCGGGACCCAAATATGCGACTGGATCACCTTCTCGCCCTGGCCCGCGGGCGGCATCGTCCAGAACGGCAGACAGTACTGCGTGACGCGCCAGTGCCAGCGGCCGTCGGGCTCGTTGCGGCGCGCGCCGATCAGCGCGCCGTAGTCGGTGTCGACGACGTCGAAGCGCGGCGCGCGGTCGCCCGTCGCGACGGCCGCGCCCACGCCGAAGCTCACGCGGTCCATGTCGGTGGTGATGTCGGCGGCATCGTGACGGATCGGGGCGTGGAGGAACGAGATGTGGCTCGAGTCGATGCCGCCTTCCATGGCCTGGAACCAGTTGCAGTCCTGCACGCGCTTGGACGTGAAGACGTGGTTCAGCGGATAGCGCATGAACTCGAACTCGGGCAGCGGCGGCGGCGCACCCGGTCCCATGTACGCGAAGACGATCCCGCCGGCTTCGGCGCACGGATAGGCGGTCGTGCGGACCTTCGCGGCGAAGCTCGACTCCGCGGGCTCGCTCGGCATGTCCACGCACTGGCCGTCCTGCCGGAACTTCCAGCCGTGATAGGGACAGCGCATCCCGCCCTCTTCGTTGCGGCCGAAGTAGAGCGAGGCGCCGCGATGCGGACAGAACTCCGCGACGAGGCCGGCCGTGCCGCTCGGTGAGCGATACGCGATGAGCCGCTCGCAGAGGATCTGGACGCGCTTGACTTTGCCGCCGGGCGGCAGCTCGCTGGACTGCACGACCGGCATCCAGTAGCGCCGGAGCAGCTCACCCATGGGAGTGCCGGGACCCGTCCGGGTCAGGAGCTCGTTGTCTTCGCGGCTCAGCATGGCGCAAAGGTACCAGCACCCCGGCGCCCCGCTCAAGTGTGCGTCACTGCGCCCCGTGCGCGCCGAGCACGTCGTCCTCGTGGTGGCCGCCGCCACATTGATGATCCTGGTCGTCCTGCCGCTCGCGTCGCTCATCGTCGGCAGCGTCGTCGACGGCGGCCGGCCGACCCTCGAGCACTTCCGCGAAGCGCTGCGCGGACGGCTCTACGTGCAGGCGCTGTGGAACTCGCTGGTGCTCGGCGCGTGGACGGCGGCGCTCAGCGTGGTGATCGGGCTGCCGCTGGCGTGGGCGGTCAGCCGGACGAACGTGCCGGGCAAGCGCTTCCTCCACTTCACCGCGGTCATCTCGTACCTCACGCCGCCGTTCCTCACCGCGATCGCGTTCGTGAACCTCTTCGGCCCGAACGCCGGCCTCGTGAACCGCTTCGTCCGTGACGTCCTCAGCGCGCCGGCGCTCACGTTCAACGTCTTCTCGATGGCGGGCCTCGTGCTCGTCACCGTGCCGCACACGTTTCCCTTCGTGTACCTGCTGGCGGCGAGCGCGCTCGAGTCGGTGGACGCGTCGATGGAGGAGTCCGCGCAGATCCTCGGCGCCGGCCGCTGGCGCACGGCGGCCGCGGTGACGCTGCCGCTCGTGGCGCCCGCCGTGCTCTCCGGCGCGCTCGTGGCGTTCGTGAACGCCATCGCGCTGTTCGGCTCGCAGGCGATCGTCGGACTTCCGGGGCGCGTGTTCACCCTGCCCACACGCATCTACGCGCTCTTCGACTATCCGCCGCAGTACGGCCTCGCGTCCGCGCTGTCGCTGATCTTCGTCGCGATCACCGTGGCGGCGCTCTACCTGCAACGCCGTTACCTCGCGCGGCGGTCGTACGTCACCGTCGGCGGCAAGGGCGGCCGGCCGCAGCTCGTCGATCTCGGCCGCGCGCGCTTCGCGGTGCTCGCGTTCGGCGTGGCGGTGTTCGTGATCGCGGTGGCGGCGCCGTATCTCACGCTGCTCGCGGTGTCGGTGAGCAAGTCGTGGGGGCTCACGTTCTGGCAGAACCTCACGCTGCAGCACTACCGCTTCGTGCTGCTCGAGTACGACGTCACCCGCCGCGCGATCGTGAACAGCCTGATGCTCGCCGCGGGCGCCGCCACGCTGGCCGTCGTCCTCGGAAGCCTCGTGGGCTGGGTCGATCTGCGGACGACGGCGCCGGGCCGCAAGCTCCTCGACTACGTCTCGCTCATCCCGCTCGGGCTACCCGGCATCGTGGTCGCCGTCGCGCTGATCCAGTTCTGGCTGGCGTTGCCGATCCCGATCTACGGGACGCTGCTGATCATCCTGCTCGCCTATACCGCGCGCTACGTGCCGCTCGGCGTGCGGTCGGCGAACGCGGCGTTCCGCCAGATCGATCCGTCGCTGGAAGAGACGGCGCGCGTGACCGGCGCCGGGTGGCTCCGCACGTTCCGCAGCGTGACGCTGCCGCTCGCGCGGCCGGGGCTCTTCGCGGGCTGGCTGCTCGTGTTCGTGCCGGCGCTGCAGGAGCTCTCGGCGTCGATCCTCCTCTTCAGCTCGGGCTCGATCACGCTGGCGGTCGCCGTCTACAACCTCTACGAGACCGGCGCGCTGAAGCCGGTCGCCGCGCTGGCGATCGTGACGATGGTGATCATCACCGCCGCGATCGCGCTCGCGACCCGCCTCGGGCGCGGCGGCGCCGGCGTGAGCGTGGCGCAATGAGCACTCGCGGAGGGACCGGATTCATTCCGGGCCCGCAGCGTCGGGGGCTTGGGGGGTGCGTCTCGCGCCCCCCATGTGATTGATTGGCGGAGATCCGGATCGAGCGGGTCACCAAGCGCTTCGGCGCGACGACCGCGGTCCGCGCGCTCACGCTCGAGGTGCGCGACCGCGAGTTCGTCACGCTGCTCGGTCCGAGCGGCTGCGGCAAGACCACGCTGCTGCGCCTGATCGCGGGATTCATGTCGCCCGACGAAGGATCGATCCGCGTGGGGACCGCCACGCTCTCCACGCCGGGGAGTGTCGTCCCGCCGGAGCAGCGCGGCATGGGCATGGTGTTCCAGAACTACGCGGTGTGGCCGCACAAGACCGTCTACCAGAACGTCGCGTTCGGGCTCGAGGTGCGCAAGGTCGCGACGTCCGAGATCCGCGCGCGGGTCGCGCGCGTGCTCGAGCTCGTCACGCTCGGTGGCCTCGAGGCGCGCTACCCGGCGCAGCGCAGCGGCGGCCAGCAGCAGCGCGTCGCGCTCGCGCGGAGCCTCGTGGTCGAGCCGTCGATCCTGCTGCTCGACGAGCCCCTGTCGAACCTCGACGCGAAGCTGCGCGAGCGCATGCGCTGGGAGCTGAAGGAGCTGCAGCGCCGCACGGGGATCACGTTCGTGTACGTCACGCACGACCAGTCGGAGGCGATGGCGCTGTCCGACCGGATCGCGGTGATGCATCTCGGCGAGCTGATGCAGATCGGCGCCCCGCGCGAGGTGTACACGCATCCCGCGAACCGCACCGTCGCCGACTTCATGGGCCTGGTGAACCTGATCCCGGCGCGCGTGGTGCGCGCGGACGCGGTGGCGGTCGGCGGCGCGCACACGCTGACGCTGACACTTCCACCGCGCGTGGCCGACGGGCAGCCGGTGCAGCTCGCGATCCGTCCCGAGAACGTCAGGCTCGTTCCCATCGGCCGTGGGGCGCCGGCCGGCGGCGACGGCCTTCCGGGCAAAGTCTCGGAGGTGACGTTCCTCGGCAACCTCACCGACTGCTACGTGACCCTCGACGACGGCACGCGCGTTCGCGTGCAGGCCGAGCCCGGCCTGGCGCTGGAGATCGGCCAGCCCGTGGCCGTGCGTTTCGACGCCGACGCGGCGAGCGTGTTCGACGTCTGAGGGACGGTACACTCGCCCGCCGATGAGCCAGCCGGCGATCAAGGGGCAGGAGCACTGGACGACGAAGGGCGACGTGCGGCTCTTCCTCTGGGAGAAAGCGTCGCCGGTCTCGCCCGCGCCCGCACGGCACCATCCTCTTCGTGCACGGCTCCTCGATGGCGTCGCGGCCGCGAGCGCCTACATCATGCGCACGCGCGGCGTCCACCACTTCCTCGTGTACGGCATCTCCTCCGGCGCGCTCCGCGCCGCGCTGTTCGCCCAGCGGCATCCCGAGCGTGTGCGGCGGCTCGCCCTCGACGCGTTCGTGTGGACCGGACGCGGGAGCCCGACGCTGGCCGATCGCCGCAAGCGCTTGCCCGAGTACCAGGCGAAGAACCGGCGGCCGATCGATCGCGCGTTCGTGCGCAGCATCTTCGAGCGCGATCATCCGGGCACGGCGGACGACGACGTCGTCGCCGCGTTGGCGGACGCGATCCTCGCGCTCGACGACTCGGTGCCGACCGGCACCTACGTCGACATGTGCGCGAAGCTGCCGGTCGTCGATCCCGAGAAGATCACCGCGGCCACGATCATCCTGCGCGGCGAGTACGACGGCATCGCGAGCGTCGAGGACCTCCTCGACTTCTTCGCGCGGCTGCCGAACCCGGACAAGCAGTTCGCCGTGATGCCGGGCATCGCGCACGCGAGCCTGCAGCAGAAGAACGTCCGCATCCTCTATCACCTGCTCCAGAACTTCTTCGGGCAGCCCGAGCCCGTGTACCGAGGACACCACTGACGATGCGACTCCTCATCGGCCTCCTCGTGCTGGCGCTCGCCGCGCCGGCCTTCGCGCAGCCGTTCACGCCGGACACCGTCGACCTCGCCGCCGCGAAGAAGGAGGGCGTGGTCAGCTGGTACACGTCGACCCCGGTCGAGACCGCCCAGAAGATCGCGAACCTCTTCCAGAAGGAGACGGGGATCCGCGTGGAGCTCTTCCGCTCCGGCGGCTCCGCGGTGGTGCGGCGGTTCATGCAGGAGATCGACGCCAAGCGCGTGGTCGCCGACGTGCTGACCGTCTCCGACCCGGCGGCGGCGGGCGCGATGATCAAGCGCGATCTGTTCGTCGCGTTCCGGCCGAAGAACTTCGACAAGGTCCCGGCCGAGGTCAAGGACCCGAAGGGCTACCACGTCGCGCAGCGCCTGAACCTCGCGGCGATCGTGGCGCGCACCGACAAGGGCCTCGAGCTCCCGAAGAACTGGACCGACCTCACGCACGCTCGCTACAAGGGCCAGATGGTGATGCCGGACCCGTCGTACACGGCGATCCAGCTCATGATCGTCGGCACGCTCTCGCGGAAGTACGGCTGGGACTTCTACCAGAAGCTCCGCGCGAACGACATCATGATCGTGCAGGGCCACCAGCAGGTGTCGGAGACGCTCACGCGCGGCGAGCGGCTCCTCGCCGCCGAAGGCGCCGACCAGTACGCGTGGAACGACCGGCACAAGGGCCACAAGGTCCAGTCGGTCTTCCCGACCGACGGCGCGTTCGCGATCGCCGCCCCGACCGCGATCATCAAGGGCTCACCGCATCCCAATGCCGCCAAGGCGCTCGCGGAGTTCATGCTCAGCGACACCGTGCAGAAGCTCTTCCCGGGCGAAGGGATCTACGCGGGCCGCTCCGACGTCGAGCCGCCGCACGGCAACCCGCCGCTGAGCCAGATCAAGCTGATCGGCGTCGACTACGACCAGATCGAGAAGGACGCGGCGGCGATCAAGAAGAAGTTCAACGAGATCTTCCAATAACCGGGCGGGCGCCGAGGCGCCGGCCCTCCCGCCGCGGCTAGCCCAACTTCCGCAGTTCGGTAGGGGAACGGCGCGGTGGAGTCGGCCGCGCCGTTCGTATCTTGCGCCGCCGTCGCCCGCGCTGTTCCGAAAACGGCGTGTAGTGGCGACCTACTTCCGTGAC
>VGLJ01000003.1 GCA_016866775.1 Candidatus Rokuibacteriota bacterium
CGGCCGGTGGGAGAAGATGCCGTTCGTCGGTGAACTGGTCCCGCTGGCTCACGATCTCATCGCTGTCCTTGGCCCCTACCTCGAACGCGCCGATTTTTCCGGCGGGACTCGCGGGTCGGGGCACTAGACCGCACGCACGTGCGAAGTCCGGCGTCGTCGCGCCCGGGGGCACCCCGCTTCCCGGGCGCGAACGCCATCCGTCCGCTCGCGGCGCCGGCCGTCGGGCACGCCGCGGAGGGAGCGACCTACCGGCGGATCCTGCGTGGCGACCCCGTCACGCTCGACCCCGCCCGGATCGCCGACGCCTACGGTCGCTCGGTCGCGCAACAGATCTTCGACGGCCTCGTCCAGTTCGATCAGACGCTGACCGTGGTTCCCGCCCTCGCGAAGCACTGGAAGGCGTCGCGCGACGGGCTGACGTGGACCTTCACGCTTCGCCCGGACGTCAAGTGCCACCACGGCCGCGAGGTGACCGCGGATGACGTCGTCTACTCCTTCACCCGCCTCCTCGACCCCGCCGTGAAGTCGGGGGCCGCCGATCTCTTCAGCAGCATCCGCGGCGCCGTTGACTTTCAGACGGGTCGCGCGCCGACGGTGTCGGGGCTCACGGCGCTCGATCGGTACACCGTCCAGGTCGTCCTGAGCCAGGCGACCGGGTCCTTCGTCTCCGCGGCCGCGGTCGGCCACGCCAAGATCGTTCCGAGGGAAGTGGTCGAGCAGCACCGCGAAGGATTCGGCAGTCGGCCCGTCGGAACGGGACCGTTCAAGTTCACCGGGCGGGAGCGGAACCGCGAGATCACGCTGGGCGCGAATGCCGAGTACTTCGACGGTCCGCCGCGCCTCGGCCGGATCGTGGATCGGATCTACACCGGCGAGCGCGCCGACGCGATCTACGACGACTTCAAGCGCGGCGAGCTCGAGGACGCGCCGCCGCCGACGCACCTCTCCGCGACGGAGTTCCGTCGGGTCGCCACCGATCCCACCCACGTGTACGTGAAGCGCTCGCTCCAGCGCGTCCGGTTCTACGGCTTCAACGTGAAGGCCAAGCCGCTCGACTCGCGCCTCGTCCGGCAAGCCATCTCGCACGCGATCGATCGCGAGGAGATCATCGAGGACCTCCAGCAGGGGCGCGTTCTCACGGCGCGCGGCATCCTGCCGCCCGGGATGTTCGCCTACAACCCGAAGCTGAGCGGGTACGCGTACGATCCCGCCCGCGCCCGCGCGCTGCGGGCGCAGGCGGGCTTCCCGGAGGGACGCGGGCTCGCGCCCGTGACGATCTGGTCCACGGTGAAGGACGACCGCGTGCTGCGCGAGCACGAGCTGATCCGGAAGAACCTCGCTGCGGTCGGTATCCGCGTGGAGTTCCAGTACCAGACGGACTGGCCGACGTTCAGCCGTCAGCTGAACGAGCGGAAGTTCCCCGGGTACCTCTACGCGTGGTTCGCCGACGTGCCCGATCCCGACAGTTTCCTGTCGAAGCTCTTCAACTCGACGAGCCGCTGGAACTACACCGGGTACGCGAATCCCGCAGTGGACGCGCTGCTCGCGGAAGGACGCCGGACGCGCGAGCCGCTGCAGCGCGCGGAGGTCTATCGCCGCGCGGAGCAGCTCATCATGGACGACGCGCCGGTGCTCCCGATCTGGCACTACGTCTACGAGCGGCTGTTCCAGCCCTACGTGCGCGACGTCGAGGTGTCGAGCTTCGGCGATCCGTACATCCCCTTCCGCAAGGTCTGGCTCGACCGGCCGCGATGATCAGCTCGGTCATGGGCCGCTCGCTGCAGGCCAAGTTCCTCTGGGCGACGGTGTGCGTGCTCGGCGTGATCATGACCGCGGTCCTGCTGGTCGTCGAGCATCGCCAGCGCGCCGGCATCGTCGAGGAGTTCGAGCGTCGCGGGGCCGTGCTCTCCCGCAGCCTCGCGGCGATGTCTTACGGCGCGCTCCTGCTCTACAACTACACCGCGCTCGAGCAGAACGTGGCGCGAGTCGCCGCGGAAGAGGATGTGCGCTACGCGATGATCCTCGACGGCGAGGGCCGTGTCGCCGCGCACAGCCGGCACCAGGACCGGGTCGGCTTCGTCCTCGACGATGCCGTGAGCGCGCGCGCGCTCGCGAGCGCCACGCCGCTGACGCAGGAAACGGTGTTTTCACGCTCCGGCGAGGCCGTGTACGACTTCGCGGTGCCCGTCTTCGTCGAGACACAGCGCTGGGGCACGGTGCGCGTCGGGCTCTCCAAGCGGCGGATGGACGCCGCGATCCGCGCCACCCGGCTCGAGCTTCTCGGCGTGGCGCTCGCCACGCTCGTGCTCGGCGGCGTGACCGCCGCACTCGTCGCGCGGCGGATCTCGCGCCCCGTGCGCCGCCTCGCCGAGGGCGCGACCGCGATCTCGCGCGGCGAGCTCATGCAGCGGATCGAGCCCTCGGGCTTCGACGAGATCGGCGCGCTCGCCGTCGCGTTCAACCACATGGCCTCCCAGCTCTTCCAGCAGCGGAGCGCGCTCGAGGAGGCGCATCTCGAGCTGCGGCGCCGGTTCGACGAGCTGGAGGACGTGAAGGGCTACACGGAGAACATCCTCGCGTCGCTGACGAACGGCATCGTCACCGTGGACCTCGAGGGCCGGGTCGTCACCCTCAACCCGGCGGCCGAGATGCTGACCGGCTTCTTCGCGGGCGAGGTGCGGGGACGCTACTGCACGGAGCTGTTCGCGCAGACGCCGGAGATCGGCGAGATGCTGATGGAGACGCTCGCGAGCCGCGCGCCGATCGCCGGCGTGTCGCTCGCGCTCAAGCGCCGCAGCGGCGTCGCGCTGCCCGTCGAGGTGAGCACGGCGCCGCTCCGAGGGGCCGAGGGCAAGGACCTGGGCGTCGTGGCGGTCCTGCGCGACCTGACGCTCGTGCGCGAGCTCGAGGGCCGGCTGCGCCGCTCCGACCGGCTCGCGGCGCTCGGAGGCCTCGCGGCGGGCCTCGCCCACGAGATCAAGAACCCGCTGACCTCGGTGCTCACGTTCACGCGCCACGTCGCGCGGCGCTTCGACGATCCCAGCTTCCGCGAGCGCTTCCAGCGCGTGGTTCCCCGCGAGCTCGAGCGCATCAACGGGATCCTCGAGCGGCTGCTCGAGCTCGCGCGGCCGGCGCCCGCGGCCTTCACCCGCATCCGCCTGGCGCCGCTGGTCGACCGCGCGGTCGACCTCTTCGCGAACGAGATCGAGAGCCTCCGGCTGCACGTGACGCGCGAGTACACCCGCGATCTGCCGCCGGTGCCCGCGGACGAGGAGTCGCTCTATCGCGCGATCATCAACGTGGTCGGCAACGCGCTCGACGCGATGAGCCCGGGAGGCACGCTCGCGCTGCGCGTCGGCTGGGCCACGTCGTCGGACGGCTTCCGCGCCGGCCGCGCCATCGGCCGGCAGGCCGTGATCGAGGTGAGCGACACGGGCACGGGCATCAAGCCCGAGGACGCGGAGCGCGTGTTCAACCCGTTCTTCACGACGAAGCAGCGAGGCACGGGGCTCGGCCTCGCCGTCACCCACAAGATCGTCGAAGACCACGGCGGTGTCATCGACTTCCAGACGGTCGCCGGTGTCGGCACCACGTTCCGCATCATGCTCCCGGTCACGCCGGCCGTCATCGCCACCCCGGACACGCGCCGGTGACCGACCGCGCGCACGCCGTCGCGGATCCGGTCACCCCGCTCACCGGCTCGACCATCCTCGTCGTCGACGACCATCGCTACGTCCGCGACATGCTGCGCGCGCTCTTCGAGGGACAGGCGTTCCGCGTGCTCGAGGCCGTCGATGGCCACGAAGGCCTGACGCTCGCGCAGACGCAGCGCCCCGACTGCGTGCTGCTCGACATCCGCATGCCCGGGATGTCGGGATTCGAGGTCCTCGAGCGGCTCAGCGAGGACCCGCGCACGCGAGAGATCCCGGTGATCATGCTCACCGCCTCCGACGAGACGCTCGAAGGCATGGAGCGCGCGCTGAGCAGCGGCGCCGTCGACTACCTCGCGAAGCCGATCTCGCCCGCGCGCGTGGCGATCCGCGTGCGCGGCGCGATCGAGCGGCGCCGGCTCCTGCGCGAGGTGCAGGAGCTCCGGACCAACTTCACGTCCATGCTCGTCCACGATCTGCGGAGCCCGATCACGGTCGTGAGCGCCTACGCGGACCTGCTCGCGCAGGGCGGCGGCGGCCCGGTGACGGATCGCCAGCGCCAGCTCCTCGGCAAGGTCCAGGAGTCGTGTGGCCGGATGGTGCGGCTGATCGGCGAGATCCTCGACCTCTCCAAGCTCGAGGCCGGCAAGCTCAACCTCGAACGGCAGCGCTTCGACCTGGCGGGCCTCGCGGCGGAGGTCGTCGAGCGGTTCGGACCGAGCGCGCACAACAAGGGGATCGATCTCTCGATCCGGCGGTCGCCCGAGCCGTTCGACATCGTCGCCGATCCCGGGCGCGTCGACCAGGTCCTGATGAACCTCATCGGCAACGCGCTGAAGTTCACGCGGCGGGGCGGCACGGTCGCCGTGGACGTCGCCGCGCGCGGGCCGGAGGTCGAGCTCGCGGTGACGGACTCGGGACCGGGGATCGCGGCGAGCGAGCCGCCGCTCCTTTTCGAGCGGTTCAGTCAGACGAGCGCCGCGAACGCGACCGCGACGCCTGGCTCGGGCCTCGGGCTCCTGATCTGCCGGCACCTGGTGGAAGCGCACGGCGGGCGCATCTGGGCGGCGAGCGAGATCGGCAAGGGGTCGCGCTTCGTCGTCCGGTTGCCGGGCGCGGAGCGCTAGCGCGTCAGTCTGGACAACGCCAGCGCGCGGCGGATCGCCTCGCGGTCCGACGCGGACACCGGCGTCAACGGCGGGCGCACGTGCGCCGCGGGGATCCGGCCGAGCATCACGAGCGCTTCCTTCATCCGGTTGTGCATGTCGACGAACGGCGGCGCGTAGAACGCGCGGACGAGCGGGTCCAGCCGGTCGTTGATCGCGCGGGCGCCCTCCACGTCACCCTTCGCGCACGCCTCGTAGAGCTCGACCTGCAGGTCGGCCGTCACGCTGCCCATGCCCGAGATCGCGCCGTCGGCGCCGAGCAGGAACGACGCCATGAGCGACATCGTGAACGCCGAAAGGACCGCGACCGGGCGCCCGGTCGCGCGCACGGCGCGCAGGGTCGCCTCGAAGCCGACGATGTCGTTCGACCACTCCTTCACGGCGGACACGTGGGGGATCTCGACGATCCGGGCGAGCGTGTCCGGCGTGTAGCCGATGCCCGACGCGAGCGGGTACTGGAACACCACGATCGGCAGGTCGGCGCCCGTCGCGATCTCCGAGAAGTGGCGCAGCGCCATGTCCGGCTTCACCTGCGCGCCCCACATGAACAGCGTCGGCGGGAACACGAGCACGCCCGCGGCGCCGCCGGCCCTGGCGTCGCGCGCAAGATCCACCGCCTCGCGCGTCGAATCGGAGTAGACGCCGGCGACCAGCGGGCAGCGATCGCCGACCTCGTCGAGCGCGATCGCGAGTGACCGCTTGCGCTCCTCGCGCGTGAGCGAGGAGACCTCCGACGCGTGCCCGTTCGCGACGATCCCGGTGACCCCGCGCGTGTCCGCGAGCCACCGCAGGTGACGGCGGTACGCGGGCTCGTCGATCTCGAGGTCCGCCGTGAAGGGCAGCAGGTTGGCGGGCATCACACCGGAGAAGCGAAGCGGCGAGGTCATGGTCTCTCCTGTCACCAGCCGCCGACCACGTCGGCGACTTCCTTGGCGCTGCTCACGCGGCCGTAGGCGCGGCCGATGATGTCGAGCGTCGCGCGCTGGATCTCGGGCCAGAGCGTCGTCACCGCGTCCTCGACCACCGTGACGCGGTACTCGCGGTTGAAGGCGCCGACCACCGTCGCGAACACGCAGATGTCGGTCATGGTCCCGGTCACGACGAGCGTGTCGATCCCTCGCGCGCGCAGGGCGCCGTCGAGCGGCGTGCCCGCGAACGCGTCGTACCAGCGCTTGCGCACGACCAGCTCGTCGGGCCGCGGCGCGAGCGCGGCGACCGTGACGACGCTCGGATCGTCTTCGTGACACGACGAGGACGGGCGCCCGACGCCGCGCGGCGCGCCCGGCGCGGCACGACGGTGCTCCGGGTGCAGCGCGCCGACGAGCAGCGGCGCCGCCTCGGAGTACACGAACTCGGTGAAGACGACGGGGCGGCCCTTCGCGCGGAACACGTCGACGAGCGCGCGGATGCGCGGCACGGACTCGCGCGCGGCCGGCACCTCCATCGCCTCGCCCGGATCGACGAAGCCGCGCTGCATGTCGACGACGAGCAGCGCGGTGCTCGCCGGCCGCAGCGCGAGGACCTCGTCGAACTGCGCGCGCCGATCGCTCGCCGTCATGCCGCGAGTTTACCCCGGGCCCGCGTCGAAGGCGCTCCGGAGGTGCCGGACGCTCGCGGTGCGGCCGTCGTCGGTGACTTCCACGACGTCGAAGCGGCAGCGCACGTCGCGCAGCCCCCGCCACTTGAGATAGTGCTGCGCGAGGCGCACGAGGCGCCGCCGCTTGGTCCACGAAACCGCCGCGCCCGGGCTCTCGTCCCAGCCCGGCCGCCGCGCCTTCACTTCGACGAAGACCCAGACGTCGCCGTCACGGCACACGAGATCGATCTCTCCGCCGGTGAGCTGCACATTGCGCGCGACGATACGCAACCCGGCCGCGACGAGCGCGTCGGCGGCCCGGCGCTCCGCACGTGCACCGCGGACGTGTCGCGGGTCCACGCGTTCTGATACCGCACGGCGCGCCGCCTGGGAATGCCTCGATTCGGATACGGATCAGTCTTGATCTTCGAGGACGAACAGCTCGCCCTGACGCCACACGCCGGCGAAGCTGCGGCGGTGGATCGGGCAGGGGCCGAAGCGGTCGAGCGCGGCGAGATGGTCCGGCGTCGCGTAGCCCTTGTGCCGCGCGAAGCCGTACTCGGGGAACTGCCTGTCGTGCTCGAGCATGAGACGGTCGCGCGTCACCTTCGCCACGATGGATGCCGCGGCCACGCTCGCGCAGCGCGCGTCGCCGTCCACCAGGTTTTTCTGCGGGCAGGGGACGCTCGGCAGCACGACGAAGTCCGTGATCACGAAGTCCGGCGGGACCGGCAGTCGCGCGAGCGCGTCGAGCATCGCGAGGCGCGTCGCCTGGAGGATGTTCACGCGGTCGATGGTCTCGTGGTCGACGATCGAGACGCCGACGGCGAGCGCGCACCGGAAGATCTCGTCGAAGAGCGCTTCACGGCGCTCGGGCGGGAGGAGCTTCGAGTCGCGTACGCCGCGAATGCGATGCTCGGGCGTCACGACGACGGCCGCCGCGACGACGGGCCCGGCGAGCGGCCCGCGTCCGGCTTCATCGATGCCGGCGACGCGCGCATGGCCCGCGCGCCACGCCTGACCCTCGTATCGATACGGCGCGGACGGCCGGGCCATGGCCGGCACTATACCGCCGGCCCGCGGATGCCTGGCGCGCTATTCGGGTTCGGCGGTACCGGAAGTAGGCACGGCCACCGCGCGCTTCTCCTTCAGGCGCGCCGCCTTCCCCGCGAGACTCCGCAGGTAGTAGAGCTTCGAGCGCCGTACCTTGCCGTGGCGGACGACGTCGATCTTCTCGATGCGCGGCGAGTGCAGCGGGAACGTCCGCTCGACGCCGACGCCGTAGGAGATGCGCCGCACGGTGAAGGACGCGCGTCCGCCCTCGCCCCGCTTGCGGATGACGATGCCCTCGAAGACCTGCGTCCGCTCCTTCTCGCCCTCGATGACCTTCACGTGCACGCGGACGGTGTCGCCCGGCACGAAGCCCTGGCGGTCCTTCTTGAGCTGTCCCGCTTCAACCAGCCGAATCGCGTCCATGACCGTCGTCCTCCAGATCGTCGGGGGTCTGCCCCCGTTCGAATCGTTCCACCAGCGTCCACTCGTCCGGCGTCAGCCCCGCCTCCGCGAGGAGGTCCGGCCGCCGCCGCCACGTCAGCCACAGCGCCTGTCGCCTGCGCCATCGCGCGATGCGCGCGTGGTCGCCCGAGAGCAGCACCCCGGGCACCTTCGCGCCCATGAACTCCTCGGGCCGCGTGTACTGCGGCGGCTCGAGCAGCCCGCTCGCGAACGACTCCCGCGTGGCCGCCTCTTCGCCGCCGAGCGCTCCGGGCAGGAGACGCGTCACCGCGTCCGCCACCACCAGCGCGGGCAGCTCGCCGCCCGTCACCACGTAATCCCCGATCGACAGCAGCGCAGCACCCGTCAGCGCCGCCACGCGCTCGTCCACGCCTTCGTACCGTCCCGCGAGGAGGATCAGGTGGCGCTCCGCGGCGAGCGTGGCGGCCGTCCGCTGCGTGAAGACCGGCCCGCGCGGATCCATCAGGATCACCCGCGCGACCTCCGTGCGCAGCGCGCTCACCGCGGCGACCAGCGGCTCCGGCTTCAGGACCATCCCGCTGCCACCGCCGAACTGATAGTCGTCGGTGATCCGGTGCCGGCCGTCCGCGTAGTCTCGGAGATCGACCACGCGGATGTCAACGATCCCGCGCGCCCGCGCGCGCCCGATCATCGACTCTCCGAGCGCGGGCTCCACGATCCCGGGAAACAGCGTCACGACGTCGATGCGCATGGCGCGCGTTACAGCTCCAGCAAGCCCTCCGGCGGACGGATCACCACGCGACGCGCGGCGATGTCCACGTCCATCACGATGTCCGGTACCGCCGGGATCAGGCGCTCCGCGCCGGTGGCGTCGGTCACGATCCACAGGTCCTGCGCCGGCGCCTGCTCGATGCCCGTCACCCGGCCGACGTCCGTGCCGTCCTCCGTCACCACGCGGCAGCCCTCGAGCTGCCACGGATAGAAGCGCCCCTCCGGCGCCGGCAACGCCTCCGACTTCGGCAGCGCGATCATCCGTCCGGCCAGCGCGGCCGCCGCGTCCGCGCTCTCGCATCCTTCGAAGCTCACCACCACCGCCTCGCCGTGGCGTCGGGCCGTGGCGATGCGCCGCGTCTCCCGTTCGTTCCGCGACGCATCCCACAGCACGCACTCGGCGAGGCGGTGGAACCGGTCGGGGTCGTCGGTGAGGGGGGTGACCCGCACCTCACCCTTGAGTCCGTACGCCCGGGTGATTTCCCCGATGAGAACCAGATCTATTCGACGATCTCCAGAGCCGCTCGCTTTCCCATCTCCGTCGCGTTCGCGTTCAGGATGGTCCGGATCGCGCGGGCCGTCCGCCCCTGCTTGCCGATGATCTTGCCGAGATCGCCCTGCGCGACCCTGAGCTCGATCACCGTCGTCCGCGCGGCCGCGACCTCCGTCACGTTCACCGCGTCCACGTCGTCCACGAGCGCCTTGGCCACGTACTCGACCAGATCCCGCATCGTGCTGCTGACTGCCACTTCCACTTCCTCATCCCCAGCAAGCTTCGTTGCTGTTACTTGGCCTGTGCCTCTTCTTTGACGTTCTCGATCAGGCGCTTCACCGTGTTGGACGGCTGTGCGCCCTTCGCGATCCACTCGCGCGCCTTCGCCCGATCGATCTTCACCGTCGGCGGCTGCGTGAGCGGGTTGTAGTGCCCGATGACCTCGATGAACCGGCCGTCGCGCGGGGACCGCGAGTCCGCCACCACCACGCGATACGCCGGACGCTTGGAGGCGCCCATCCGTCGGAGTCGAATCGATACCGCCACGTCGTCACCCCCTCAGCGACGGAAAGCCCGGCAGGCCCTTCATGCGGCCCAGCTTGCCCTCCATGCCCTTGAGCTGTTTCATCATCTTCTTGAGCTGCGCGTGCTGCTTCAAGAGCCGGTTCACGTCCGACACGCTGGTTCCGCTGCCGCGTGCGATCCGCTGCCGGCGGCTGCCGTTGATCACTTCCGGGTGCGTCCGCTCGGCCGGCGTCATCGAGTTGATGATCGCGTCGAACCGGTCGAGGTCCTTCTGCTCGCCCGCGAGCTCCGCGGCGCCGCCCTTCATCATCTTGCCGAGGCCCGGGATCATGCCGAGCACCTGATCGAGCGGGCCCATCTGGCGGACCTGCTTGAGCTGCTGGCGGAAGTCCTCGAGCGTGAACGCGTTCTCGCGGAGCTTCCGGACCATCTCCTCGGCCGTCTTCTGATCGACGGCCTCCTGCGCCTTCTCGACGAGCGACAGCACGTCGCCCATGCCGAGGATGCGGGACGCGAGACGGTCGGGATGGAACGGCTCGAGCGCGTCGGTCTTCTCGCCGACGCCGACGAACGCGATCGGCCGGCCGGTGACCTCACGCACGGAGAGCGCCGCGCCGCCGCGCGCGTCGCCGTCCATCTTCGTGAGGACGAGCGCGTCGATGCCGACGGCGGTGTTGAACTTCTCCGCGACGGTCACCGCGTCCTGTCCGGTCATGGCGTCGACGACCAGCAGCACGTGGTGCGGCTTGATCTCCGCCTTGATCGCCTTGACCTCGTCGAGCATCGCCTCGTCGATGTGCAGACGTCCCGCGGTGTCGAGGATCAGCGGCGTGAGCCCGCGCGTGGCGGCTTCCTCGCGCGCCTTCCTGCAGATCTCGAGCGGCTTCATCGACGCGTCGCCGACGACCGGCACGTTGAGCTGCGCGCCCAGCGTCTTGAGCTGGTCGATGGCCGCGGGCCGATAGATGTCCGCGGCGGCGAGGAGCGGGTGCTGACCCTGCTTGGCGTACATCCGCGCGAGCTTCGCGGCGGTCGTCGTCTTCCCGGAGCCCTGCAGGCCCATCAGCATGATGACGGTCGGCGGATGCGGGGCGGTCGCGAGCCGATGCCCGCTGCCGCCCAGGAGCCCGACCAGCTCGTCGTGCACGATCTTCACGACCTGGTGGCCGGGCGTGAGCGAGGTCAGCACGTCCTGGCCGACGGCCTTGGTCTTCACGCGCTCGATGAACGAGCGCACCACCTTGAAGTTGACGTCGGCCTCGAGCAGGGCGACGCGGACCTCGCGGAGGGCCGCCTGGATGTTGTCCTCGGTCAGGCGGCCGTGGCCGCCCAACTTGTCGAAGACGCTTTGCAGTCGTGTGCTCAGGGCGTCGAACATCGGGACGCTCTACTATACGGGAGTGACGAAAAATGTCAACCGGACGCGGGTTTACAGCGTCAGACGCCGCCGAAGAGCTTCGCGTAAACGAACGCCGCGAGCTTGGCCGCGCCGCGCGCCGAGTAGTGGACCCCCGTATCGCCGAACAGGACCATCGGCCCTCCGGGCTCGCCTTCGAGAATGGGCGCCGGGTCGATGACGACGGCCCCCATCTCAGCGGTGGTCGCCGCGCCGAGCCGCGAGTAGGAGGTCAGGTACGTGTTCTTGACACGAGGTCGCGCTTGAACCACATGGCCTGGTCGATGTTGCGCGTGAACGTTCCGTAGCGCCCGGCGCGAACCTCCCCCTCCAGCGACCGGCCATCCTCGGCGAGCAGCCTCGCGTGGTTGTGTCAGAAGGTTGTCGATCCGCCGTACGCGATGATTCGGAGCGACCCGGGAGTTTCGCCGGTGGTGTTGTAGCCGTACGGCTTCTGGATGCCGCCCAGCTCCGGATCGCTGCGCCAGATGCCGTACGTCTTGCCGGGCGCGCCGAAGCGCCACCAGAAGTAGAGACGCGCGGGCGCCTCGATGCCGACCGCGGCCAGGAGGGGGGACAGCGCCAGTACCACGAGGGCCGCGACGAACAGCGCGCGCTTCCGCGGCGACAGGCTCACGGCGCCGCCCGCCGCCGTCAGCGAGCGAAGGGCTGCTTCATCTCGCGCACGACCGCGGCGGGGTCCGCCGCGCCGAAGATCGCGGAGCCGGCGACCAGGATGGTGGCTCCCGCCTCGGCCAGCGGCCGGACGTGCTCCAGCTTGACGCCGCCGTCGACCGACAGCTCGACGGGGCGGGACCCGAGCATCGCCTTGATGCGGCGGATCTTGTCGTAGGCGCTCGGGATGAAGGCCTGACCGCCGAAGCCCGGGTTCACCGACATCACGAGCACGAGGTCGAGGTCGTCGAGGACGTACTCGAGGACGTCGGGCGGTGTCGCGGGGTTCAGCGCCACGCCCGCCCGCGCGCCGGCCTGGCGGATCTGCGCGAGCAGCCGCTGCAGGTGCGGCGTCGCTTCGGCGTGCACGGTGACGATGTCCGCGCCCGCGGCGACGAAGTCGCCGACGTAGCGCTCGGGCTCGACGATCATCAGGTGACAGTCGAGCGGCAGGCGCGTCCGCTTGCGGATCGCGTCGACGACCACCGGCCCGATCGTCAGGTTCGGCACGAAGCGCCCGTCCATCACGTCGACGTGGAGCTGGTCGGGCTCGCCCCCCTCGACGCGCGCGATGTCGTCGGCGAGCGCCGCGAAGTCGGCGGACAGGATCGACGGCGCGATCTTCACGCTTTCGTTATACCTCACGCCGCCCGCCGGAGCCGCACGGCCGTGAAGGCGTCGGTGCCGTGGCGGTCCGGACGGCAGCGCAGCACCCCGTCGTCGTCGAGCGGGAGCGGAAACGAGGCGGGCGGATCGACGACGAAGTCGGGCCGCCTCTCCCGGAGCGCGGCCACCACCGCCTCGTTCTCCTCGGGCTCGGGAGAGCACGTCGCGTAGACGAGCCGGCCGCCGGGCTTCACCATCGTCGCCGCAGCGGCGAGGATCGCTCGCTGGCGCGCGGCGCTGGCCGTGAGATCCGCCGCGTCGCGACGCCACTTCACCTCGGGGTTCCGGCGCAGCACGCCGAGGTTCGAGCACGGAGCGTCGACGAGCACGGCGTCACACGTGTTGGCGACGCTCGGGGCGAGGGCCTCGACCACACCTTCGCGCGTCTCGACGATCGTCACGCCGAGGCGCGCGGCCGCCTCGGCGACACGCGCGAGGCGCGCGGGCTGCGGGTCGAAGGCCAGGATCCGGCCACGGTTCTCCATGAGCTGCGCCAGGTGCGTCGTCTTCGTGCCCGGCGCCGCGCAGACGTCGGCGACGACGTCACCTGGACGCGCCTCGAGCAGCCGCGCGACGAGCATGGATGCTTCGTCCTGCACCGCGAACGCACCATCCGCGAATGCGCGCCACGCCGCGGGTGCGCCGCCGTGCTCCACGACGAGGCCTTCCGCCGCGTGACTCGTCGGCGTCCCCGTCAGGCCTTCTTCGCGCGCGAGCCGTTCGGCGAGCGCCTCGCGCGTCACGCGGAGCGTGTTCGCGCGAATCGTCATCGGCGGCCGCTCGTTCATCGCGCGCATGAGCGCGGTGGCTTCGTCGCCCCCGTAGCGCTGCACCCAGCGTGTCGCGAGCCAGGTGGGAAACGACAGACGCACCGCCAGCGCCTCGAGGGGATCGTCCGGCGCGCGCGGCTCCCGCTCCCGCGGCCCGCGGCGGGTGAACGAGCGCAGCACGGCGTTGACGAACTCCGGTGTGCCTTGCTTGCCCCGGCCTTTCGCCAGCGAGACCGCGTCGCTGACCGCGGCGAAGGGCGGAATGCGATCGAGGAAGACGAGCTGATAGGCGGTCATCCGCACGAGCACGAGGACGCGCGTGTCGAGCGTCTCGAGCGCGCGACGCGAGTGCGGCGCCAGGATCCAGTCGAGGTAGCGCTGCCAGCGCAGGGTGCCGTAGACCAGCTCGGTCGCCAGCGCGGCGTCGCGCGGCGTCAGTCGGCGCGCGGTGATCTCGGCCTCGAGCGCGAGATCGGCGAACGCGTCGTCGACCGCGACGCGCTGGAGCGTGCGCGCGGCGACGACGCGCGCGGGCGACGGCGGGTGCGCGGGGCGGACGCGCGCGGGCTCGCTCATGCGGCCGCGAACCGTGCGCCGGGCTCGAGGCGCGCGCCGCGGAGATAGTCGTCCCAGGAGACTTCGCGCCGATTTTCCGGCTGCACGACGAGCGGCACCACCGCCCCGCTCCCCGCGGCGATCGCGAGACTGTCGCCGTGGCGTACGGCCGTCCCCGGCGCCGCGGCCGGCGCATCGACCGCTCGCGCGCGCCAGATCGTGAGCTGGCGGCCTCGCGGCGCGCGCGTCGTCGCGCCGGGCCACGGATTGCACCCGCGCACGACGTTCACGAGCGCGCGCGCGGGGTGTGTCCAGTCGAGGAGGCCGTCGGTCTTCTTGAGCCGCGGCGCGAGCGTGGCGTCTTCGTGCCGCTGCGGTGTCGGCACGAGGGCGTCGAGCCGTGCGAGCGTGTCGATCAGCACGTCGGCTCCGAGACGTGAGAGCCGTTCCGCGACGTCGCCGGCGGTCTCCTCGGGTCCGATCGGCGTGCGCACCATCAGGAGCACGTCGCCGGTATCCATGCCGGGATCCATCTGGAACGTCGTGATCCCCGTCTCGGTCTCGCCGCGCATGATCGCCCACGCGATCGGCGCGGCGCCGCGATAGCGCGGAAGGATCGACGCGTGGACGTTGATCGAGCCCCGCCGCGGCGCATCGAGCACCGGCTTCGGCAGGATCTGGCCGAACGCCACGACGACGGCGACATCGGCGCCGAGCGCGACGAGCCGTTCGGGCCACTCCGGATCGCGGAGGCGAGGCGGCTGCAGGACCGGGATCCCCGCCGCGAGCGCCCGTTCCTTCACCGGTGGCGGGGTCAGACGCTGGCCGCGGTGCGCGGGCCGGTCCGGCTGGGTGATCGCCGTCACCACCTCGTGATGCCGGAGGAGCGCATCGAGCGTCGGGAGAGCAAAGGCCGGCGTGCCGTAGAAGAGGACCCGCATGGGCGCTCCTATCGTACGGCGCGCCGCACTGGGAAAAGCCTTCCGCTTACCCGGAACGAACTGCCTGCCCGGATCGGGGTGGTCGGCGATCAACCGCCCGGAATCGTTCGCGCGTCTGTGATCGCATGGCTGGAACGCCGCGTGCTGCCCTCACCGACGGTCGCACCGTTCTCCGGAGGAGATCATGGTGACGTTGATGGTCGTGGGGGCCCTGGTGCTCGGCGGCTTCGCTGGTGCGCTTGCGTGTGGTCTCGGCCGTGTCGCGCGGGAGACCGACGAGGTGGAGCGCGCGGCGCGGGTGCGGCGAGAGGCGCTCCTGCGGCTGGCGGGTCCTCCCCGCTAGACTCGTCCGGGCGTCAGCGCGACGGAAACGTCGCGATCCTTCGCGCGCGTCGCAGACGCGACGGCTCGAAGTAGAGTCCCTCGCGCCTGAAGAGCACCACGAATGCGCGGGCGAGGATCCGCAGATCCAGCCACAAGGACCAGTGATCCACGTACCAGACGTCGAGGCGGATCCGTTCGTCCCAGTCGAGCTGGTTGCGTCCGTGGATCCACGCCCATCCAGCCATGCCGGGGCGGACGTCGAATCGGCGACGGTCCGCGTCCGAGCAATGGGCCGCCTGCGCGGGCACCCAGGGCCGGGGGCCCACGACGCTCATCTCGCCGCGCAAGACGTTGATCACTTGCGGAATCTCGTCGAGCGTCCAGAGTCGGAGCACCCGGCCCACGCGCGTCACGCGCGGATCGGCCGCGGTGACGGTGAAGCCGCCGTCCATCTCCTCGGCGCCGCGCACCATCGTCCGGAACTTCAGACACCGGAAGCGCCGGCCGCCGCGTCCCACCCGGGTCTGGCGGAAGAAGACCGGTCCGCCGTCGCCGAGCTTGATGGCGAGCGCGATGATTGCGATCAGCGGAGACAGCGCGTGGACGACTCCGCCTGCGACGACGACGTCGAACGCACGCTTCGTGGCGGCGGCAAGGCGGCCGGGCCGACTCGGCATGGTCGCGGACAACGCGCTGATCAGCCACCTGAAGGCGCAGGCCTCGGAGCTCGAGGTCCAGAAGTCGAAGCTGCTCAAGACGTACAAGGGGCAGCATCCGGAGATCCAGAAGGTCGACGCGCAGATCGACCAGGTGCGCCAGCGGTTCGGGGAAGAGATCCAGACGATGATCCGGGCGCTGCAGACGGAGGCCAAGGTCGCGCGCGCCAAGGAAGAGACGCTGCTCAACAACGTCAATCAGCTGCGCCGCGAGGGTCAGGAGCTCAACGAGGAGGAGATCCAGTACTCGGTCCTCCAGCGCGACAGCGACTCGAACCAGCAGCTCTACGAGGCCGTGCTGAAGCGGCTCAAGGAGACCGGCGTCACCGGGGGCGTGGAGGCGAACAACGTCCGCGTCGTCGAAGAGGCCGTCATGCCGCGCGTGCCCGTCCGGCCCAGGCGCATGCAGAATCTCCTGATCAGCATCGTCGCGGGGCTCGTCGTCGGCGTGGGTGTCGCGCTCACCGTGGAGTACTTCGACACCACGCTGAAGACGCCGGACCAGGTCGAAAGCCTCACCGGGCATCCGGTCATCGGCGTGATCCCCGTGTTCTCGGTGAAGCGGTCGTGACGCCGACGCCCCCCGCGAAGCCGGCGGCGAAAACGCGCGAGTCGGCGCGCCAGACGCTCGTCGCCGAAACCGATCCACGCTCGCCGGCCGCCGAAGCCTATCGCACGCTGCGCACGAACATTCGCTTCGCCGGCCTCGACACGCCGTGCCGCACGATCCTCGTCACGTCGGCGAGCCCGGGCGAGGGGAAGACGACGACCGTCGCCAACTTCGGCATCGCGGCGGCCCAGGCGGACGCGCGGGTCTGTCTCGTCGACTCCGACATGCGGCGCCCGTCGCTGCACCGGCTCTTCGGCGTGCCGAACACGCGCGGGCTCACGACGGCGCTCGTCGAAGGCGGCACGTTCGGCACCGTGGCGCAGCCCACCCACATCAAGAACCTCTCGGTCGTGACGAGCGGGCCGCTCCCGCCGAATCCGGCGGAGCTGGTCGGCTCGCACCGCATGCAGGAATGCCTCGACAGCGGCACCAAGGAGTTCGACCTGCGGCTGTTCGATTCGCCGCCGGTCGTCTCCGTGTCCGACGCGCTCGCGCTCTCCGCGCTCTGCGAGGGCGTGATCCTGGTGGTGCGGTCGGGCGCGATTCCCCAGCCCGTCATCCGCCGGACCGTCGATCACATCGAAGCGGTGAAGGGCCGGATCCTCGGGATCGTGCTCAACAGCGTCGACATGAAGCGCGACGGCATGTAACGCCCTCGTCGAGTTCCCGTTGCGTATTCCGGCGAACGGCTTCCTTGCCGCCACGCTCCTCGGGATCGCGACGGTCGCGCTGCACACCCGCGTCGCGCCGCACGACAGCACGCTCCTGTCCACCGAGCGCGTGTTCGCGCTCTCGCCGCGACGCGCGCGCGTGGCGCTCGGACTCGCGCTGCTCCTCTGCGTCGTCGTGATCGTGTCCGTCGCGCGCGGCGCGGTGGTCGATTGGCGCGTCGCGGCGTATCGGGCGGCGCCGACGCGGGAGCGCGCCGAGGCGATCGTCGCCGTCGACGGCGCTGATCCGCGCGGTCTCGCCGCGAGAGGCCTGGAGCGCCTCCGGGACAGTGCCGCGACGAGCCTTCGCCCCGACGGCGCTCCCCGGGCGCGCGTGCTCGTGGACGGCGCGATCGCCGACTTGCGAGCGGCACTGCGCGCGATGCCCGCGGAGCCCACGTACCATGAGCGTCTCGGCGCCGCCTACGCCGCCCGCGCGCTCTCGAGCGGCAGTCGCGACGATGCCGCCCGCGCGCTGGCCCATCATCGACGTGCGGTCGCCGCGTCCCCGGAGAACGCGACGCTCTACGTGTCGCTCTTTCGGTTCGCCCTGTCGCAGCGCCCGGCCTCTCTCGGCCTCGCGCTCGACGCCGCACGCGGCGGGATCGCACGCGATCCGGCGGTGCTCGATCGTGTGCTCGACGCGGTCGCGCCACTCGCGCTGAAGGACGGCGAGTGGACGGCGCTCGTGCCGGCGGCGACAGCGCCGCGCCTGCGTCTCGCCCTCGCGCTCGAAACGCGCGCGCTGCTCCGCCCCGCGACTGCGGCGGCCAGGAGCGCGCTCGAGACGCCCGCCAACAGGGTCGAGTCCGCCGCCGCGCGCTGGCTGCTCGCGCGCCTGCTCATCCTGGAGGGGAACGCCGAGGACGCCGTGCAGGAGATCTCGCTGGCGTTGCTCCAGGATGCCGCCAATCCGGAGCTCACCTTCACGTACGCCGAGGCGTTGCGAGCACGCGGGGATCCGCGCGCGCTCGACGCGTATCGGGCGGCGGCGACCGCGGCGCCGCACGCTCCGCGCGACGCCTTCCTCGTCGCGGACGGCCCGCTCCGGGACGCGATTCGCGCGCGTGTCGGCGACTCACCGCTGCGGTACCGGAAGGCCCTGGCCTGGTATCTCGGCGCGCGCGGCTATCACGACCAGGCGCTGCGCGAGTGGCGGGCGATCGTCGATGCCGACGGCAAGGACGCCCAGGCGCGCTTCGCCCTCGCCGCGGCGCTCGAGGCGAGGGGGCAGGCCGATCGCGCGCTGGAGGAATATCGTGAGGCGGTGGCGCTCGACGGGCGGCCCGCGTTTCGCGCGGCACCTCTGGGCGCGCGATCAGTACTTCCAGGCGATCACCGAATGGCGCGCGATCCGCGACCAGCGGCCGAAGGATCTCGACGCGCGACTCTCGCTCGCCCGCGCGTTCGTGAAGGCGGGCGATCTCGACGCCGCCGTGCAGGAGTATCAGGCGGTGCTGCAGCTCGATCCCGGCAACAAGGCCGTGGCCGGCGAGCTGCTCGCCGCCCAGCGCGCGCGCCGCTAGAGCGCGAGCGCCTTGTTCGACTCGGCGGGGAAGCCTTCCTTCCTGATGCGGCGCTTGATGCGGTCGCGCGTCATGGCGTCGAGGCGGTCGATGAACAGGATGCCGTCGAGGTGGTCCATCTCGTGCTGGAAGACACGCGCGGTGAGCCCGCGCGCGCGGATCGAGACCGGCTGACCGTCGAGGTCCTGTCCCTCGAGCCGCACCCACTCCGCGCGCGTCACCGGCGCGAAGATCCCGGGCAGCGACAGGCAGCCTTCCTCGGACGTGATCTCGCCGCCCTGCTCGGTGATGACCGGGTTGACGATGGCCCGCGCCTCACGGCCGTGCTCGTGGCCGACCACCATGAGGCGGAGCGAGATGCCGACCTGCGGCGCCGCGAGGCCGATGCCGACCTCGTCGTACATCGTCTCGATCATGTCCGCCACCATCCGGCGGACCTCAGGGGTGATCCCGGTCACCGGCGCCGCGCGCCGACGGAGGACAGGATCACCATACTTTCGCACCTTTAGAGCGGCCATTCGACGGGGTCGACCTCCACGTCCATGATACCGCGAGTCTTGGCGGCCGGCCGCCGGAACTCGCCCAGCGCCGCCTCCAGAGACTCTGAAAGCTCGTCTCCGCCCTTCACGACGATGCGCCGGGCGCGGCCCTTCCGGTCCGCGATGGGTGGATACACGGTCAAGCCCGGCGCGCCGCGGAGCGCGGCGGTCACGCCGGCGAGCAGCGGCTCGACATCCCCCGTGCCGCTCACGGTCACGATCGCCAGCCGGCGGAACGGCGGATAGCCGAGCTCGGCGCGAAACTTCAGCTCCTCGCGGTAGAACGCGCGGAGATCCTGCGCGGCGAGCGCGGCCAGCGCGTAGTGCGCGGGATTCTGCGACTGCACGACGAGCGCGCCGTCCGGCCGGACGCGCTCCGCCGCGGCCCAGAGCTGCGCGAACGCGCGCTCGCCGGCGCGGAAGTCCGGCAGGCGGAAGAGCTGGTCGGGCGTGACGAAGCCGGCGGCGCCGAGCGACGCGGGGCCGAAGAGCTTCAGCGCGCCGCGCGTGCCGACGACGACCTCGGCGTGCGCGGCCGCGCGCCGCTGCGCCTCCGCGCGCGCGCCGCGCGCGTCGGGATCGTAGCGAGCGACGCTCGCCTTCGGGAAGCGCCGGCGCACGGCGTGCTCGACACGCTCGGGACTCCAGCCGAACGGCGACAGCCGGCGGCCGCGGCACGACGGGCACAGATCCGGCAGCGGCGTCGTCGCCGCACAGAGACGGCACGTGAGCGTGGCGGCGGCGCGCGCGTACGCGAGCGCGAGAGAGCACTGCTCGCAGCGGACGATCCCGCCGCACTCGTCGCACGCCAGCGCCGCGGTGAGGCGGCTGACGCCGAGGAAGACGCGGCGGCCCGCGCCGAGCGCGTCGCGCATCACGCGCGCCAGCGGCGGCGTGATCGGCTCGCGCCTGAGGATGCCGCGCGTGTCGGCGACGCTCACCGCGGGCCACGGCGCGGGCGCCGCGCTCTCGAGCTCGATCCTCCGCGCGTCGGCGCGCCACCAGCTTTCGACGGACGGCGTCGCCGACGTCAGCACGAGGGAGAGCGGGGCGCGCCGCGCGCGCTCGAGCACGACGTCGCGCGCGTGGATGCGCGGCGCTCCGGGCGGCTTGTGCGCCGCCTCGTGCTCGTCGACCAGCGCGAGCAGGCCGCCCGCCGCGAGCGGCGCCAGCAGCGCCGAGCGCGTGCCGACCGCGACGCGGGCGCGGCCCTCGGCGAGCGCGCGCCACGCCTCCGCGCGCTCGCCGTCGTCCGCGCCGGAGTCGAGTCGCACGACGCGTCCGACTTTCGCGAGCCGCCCGGCCCAGCGCGCCGCCGCATCGACGTCGGGGACGAGCACGAGACTCGACCCGCTCGCGCGCCCGATCTGCTCGAGCAGCCGCCGCTCGCGCCCGTGCCCCACGAGCAGTCGTGGCTTCACGCCGTCGGCGTCGCCCGCGCGCTCGCCGGGCTGCGCGATCGCGCGGGCGGCGTCGCTCCGGCGCGCCGACGCGTCCGCAGGCGGCGGCAGGAGCGCGGCGCACGTCGAGCCCAGCGTCGACAGGCCTTGCGCGGCGATCCACCGCGCGAGGTCGAGCTGCGCCGCCGAGAGGACGGGCGCGTCGTCGACCGCCGCCGTGAGGGTCTTCAAGCGCACATCGTGGGCGCCGTCGCGCACCGCGATCACGAGACCGACGCGCGCGCCACCATGCAGGGGCGCACGGACGCGCTGTCCCGGCGCGACGGCGAGGTCATCGCAGACGCGATAGGAGAACGGGTGCGGGACGGGGACGTCGAACACGACCTCGGCGATGCGCATGTTACCGGCTTCGGCGCGCGTCGTACTCCCGCTTGGCCAGCTTGAGGTCCTCCCACGCCATGCGGCGGTATTCCTGCCCGGGATTGCGCAGCAGGAATGCCGGATGGAACGTCGGGATCAGCACCGCGTCGCCGAGCTGATGCAGCTTCCCGCGCAGCCTGCCGATCGGCTCCTTCGTCCGGAGCAGCGCCTGCGTCGCGACGGAGCCGAGCGCGAGGATCACCTTCGGCTGGATGACGCCGAGCTTCGCGTCGAGGAACGGACGGCACGCGGCGAGCTCGTCGGCCTCGGGATTCCGGTTGCCCGGCGGTCTGCACAAGACCGTGTTCGTGATGAAGACCTCGTCGCGCGTGAGCTGCACGGAGTCGAGCATCTTCGTGAGCAGCTGACCCGCGCGGCCGACGAACGGCAGCCCCTGCGCGTCCTCGTCCGCGCCCGGGCCTTCACCGATCACGACCAGATCGGCGCGCGGGCTGCCCGAGCCGAAGACGATCGTCGAGCGGCCTTCGCAGAGCTTGCAGCGCCGGCAGCCCTGGAGGTCGCGCGCCTGCGCCGCAAGCGCGGCGTCGGGGCCGAGCAGGTACTCGCCGCTCAGCGGGAGCTCGGTCACGCCGAGGTCGCGATGATGGCGCAGCGTGGACGCGAGCGCGGCGAGCGGGCCCGCGAGGGGATGGCTCAGATCGAGACCCGGCGGGGCCGCGCGGCGCGGAGTGCCACCACGTGGCTCAGGATCGCCTCCGCGACCTCGGCCTTCGGCATGCGCGGCAGCGCGCGGTGGCCGCCCCAGCGGTCGAGCAGCGCGACCTCGTTGTCCTCGGCCTCGAAGCCGATCCCGCGCTGGCTCACGTCGTTGACGACGAGCAGGTCGACGCCCTTCGCCGCGAGCTTCGCCTGCGCGTTCGCCGCGACGTCGTGCGTCTCCGCGGCGAAGCCGACCACGAACGCGCCGCGCGCGGTGGCGGCCACCTCGCGCAGGATGTCCGGGTTCGGCGTCAGCTCGAGCGTGAGGTCGTGCTTGCCCTTGATCTTCGTCGCCGACGGCGCCTTCGTCCGGTAGTCCGCGACGGCGGCGGCCTTCACGACGATCGTCGCGGCGCCGGCGTGGCGCAGCACCGCCTCGCGCATCTCCTCCGCCGTCTCCACCGGCACGAACGTGACGCCGGACGGCGGCGCGATCGCGGTCGGTCCCGAGACGAGCACGACCTCGGCCCCGCGGCGGAACGCGGCGGCGGCGAGCCGATAGCCCATCTTTCCCGACGAGCGGTTCGAGATGTAGCGCACGGGATCGATCGGCTCGCGCGTCGGACCCGCGGTCACGAGCACGCGCTCGCCGGCGAGGTCGCGCACCGGCGTGAGCACGCGCCGCAGCGCCTCCAGGATCGCCGCGGGCTCGGGGAGCCGGCCCTTGCCGGAGAGGCCCGAGGCGAGCGCGCCGGAGTCGGGCTCGAGCACGGTCACGCCGCGCCGCCGTAGCGTCGCGACGTTCTCGGTCACCGCCGGGTGGTCCCACATGCCGCCGTCCATCGCGGGCGCCATCAGCACCGGGCACCGCGCGGCGAGCAGCAGGGTGGTCAGCGCGTCGTCGGCGATGCCGTGCGCCGCCTTCGCCAGCACGTTCGCGGTCGCGGGCGCCACGAGCACCGCGTGAGCGCGCTCCGCGATGGCGACGTGCTCGACCGCGGCATCGCTCTGCGGATCGAAGAGGTCGTCGAGGACGGGCCGCCCGGAGAGCGTGCGGAACGTGAGCGGTCCGACGAAGTGCCTCGCGTTGCCCGAGAGACAGACCGTGACGCGCGCGCCGGCGGCCGTGAGCTCGCGCAGCACCAGCACCGCCTTGTAGGCGGCGATGGAGCCCGTGACGCCGAGCACGATCTCGCGGCCGTCGAGCATGGGATCAGCCCTTCGTCGCTTCGACCTCGTCCTTCACGCGGTACTCGACCTTCGCGCCCGCGATCTCCTCCATCGACGTGCTCGTCGGCTTCTTGTGCTTGGTCTCCACGCGCGCGGCCGCGCCGCGGTTCAGCTGGCGCGCGCGCTTGGCGGCGAGCACCACGAGAAGGTAGCGGTTGGAGACCTTGTTGAGCGCGTCTTCGAGCGAGGGGAACGCCATCAGTTGGGAACCTCCAGGTCGTTGAAATGCAGACTGAGCCGGCGCGTCCGTGCCCGCTCCGCGAGGACGATCGCCTCCAGCAGGTCGAGCGCCTCCTTCACGTCGCGGTTGACCACCAGATAATCGTAGCGAGGCCACAGCGGAATCTCCTCCCGGGCGCGCGCGAGGCGCCGCTCGATCTCGGTCTCTCCGTCCGAGCGGCGCTCGCGCAGCCGCTGCTCCAGCTCCTTCATGGACGGTGCGACGATGAAGATCAGCACCGCCTCGGGCGTGTGCGCCTTCAGGCGCGCGGCGCCCTGCGTGTCGATGTCGAGCAGGATGTCGGTCCCGCCGGCCAGCGCGCGCTCCAGCGTCGCGGCCCGCGTGCCGTAGTGGTGACCGTGCACCATCGCGTGCTCCGCGAATTCTCCCGCCTCGACCATCTGGCGGAACCGCGTCTCGTCGGTGAAGTCGAAGTCGACGCCGTTCCGCTCGCCCGGCCGCGGCGCGCGCGTCGTCACCGAGACCGAGTACGCGAGCCCGGGCACCCTCTTCCTGAGCTCCCGGCACAGCGTGGTCTTGCCCGCGCCCGACGGCGCCGACACCACGAACAGCGTGCCGCGGCGATTAACGCTCATTCAAGGTTCTGGACTTGCTCCCGCATTTTCTCGAGCACGCCCTTCGCGGCGAGGGCCACCTGGCTCAGCTCGAGGTCGTCGGCCTTGGACGCGACGGTGTTCACCTCGCGGTTCAGCTCCTGGAGCAGGAAGTCGAGCGAACGGCCCACGGGCCCGCCCTTGTCGAGCGTCGTGCCGACCTGCTCGAGGTGCGAGCGCAGCCTCGCCAGCTCCTCCGCGACGTCGCTCTTCTCCGCCCAGATCGCGACCTCGGTCAGGACGCGCGTCTCGTCCACGCCGGCGCCCTCGACGAGCGCCTTGATGCGCTCGCGCAGCCGCGCCTCGCGCCGCGCGGCGCCGGCGGGCGCGCGCGTGAGCATCGCGTCGACGTGCGTCGCCAGCTCGGCGCGCAGCGCGCGGAGCTCGGCGGTGAGGGCTCCGCCCTCGGCGGTGCGCTGCGCGATGAGCGCGTCGATCGCGCGCGTCAGCGCGAGCTCGCACGTCGGCCAGAGCGCGTCGGCGTCCGGGAGATCCGGCTCTTCCAGGCGCACGACGCCGGAGCGCTCGAGGATCCAGGCGAGCGAGACGTCGGCGGTGACGCCGAGCTCCGCCGCGAGCGCGCGTGCGCGGTCCGCGTACTCGCGCGCGAGGACCGTGTCCACGGCCACGCGCTGCAGCGACGCGCCCGTCCCGGGGCCCAGCTGCACGGTGAGATCGACGCGTCCCCGCTCGAGGCGCTGCGACAGCACGCGCCGCACGCGCGGCTCGAGGCTCGCGAGCGGACGCGGCAGACGGATCGCGAGGTCGAGGTGGCGATGGTTGACGGACCGCGCCTCGACGCCGATCGAGCAGAGGTCGGCGGCGACATCGGCGCGACCGAACCCCGTCATGCTGCGAATCATGGGAGGGGACACCCAGGAGCGGCGGGACCCATCAAGAAATGATAAGCCAATTTCGCCTTTCGCGTCAATGTGTTGCACGGACCAGCCCCGTCCGGACGCGGCCGGCACTAACCCTTCCGCGCGCTTCGGCCGATAGGGAGGACACGGGGAAGACTTATGTCGTCCACACACGTGCCCAAGGTCCTGGTGGTCGACGACGAGGACGAAGTCCGGCGCATCGCCGCCGATCTCCTCAAGGCCGAAGGCATTTCCGTCACGATGGCGAGCGACGGCGTGGAAGCGCTGGCGAAGGTGGCCGCGGACACGCCCGACATCGTCGTGCTCGACGTGCAGATGCCCCGGCTCGACGGCCTGGGCACGCTCCGCAAGCTCCGCGCCGACGCGCCCGAAGTCGCCGTCATCATGGTGACCGGTCACGCCGACGTCTCGACGGCCGTCGCGGCCATGCGCCTCGGCGCCTACGACTTCCTGCTGAAGCCGCTCATGGTCGAGGACTTCGTCCCGACGGTGCAGCGGGCCATGGAGCGCAAGGCCCTGCGCGGCGAGGTCGAAGACCTTCGCCAGCACGTGAGCGCGCTCGAGGCGTTCGGCGACGTCATGGGACCGAGCGAGAGCAGCCGCGCGATCATGCAGCAGGTCCGGCGCATCGCGCCGTCCACGCTCACGATCGTCATCACCGGCGAGACCGGCAGCGGCAAGGAAGTCGTCGCGCGCGCGATCCATCGCTGCAGCACCCGCGCGAACGGACCGCTGATCGCGGTCGACTGCGGCGCGATTCCGGAGACGCTCGTCGAGTCCGCGCTGTTCGGCCACGAGCGCGGCGCGTTCACGGGCGCGGACAAGCGCAAGGACGCCTACTTCCAGCTCGCGCACGGCGGGACGCTGTTCCTCGACGAGATCGGCAACCTGCCGCTGACCATCCAGGCGCGCCTGCTGCGCACGCTGCAGGAGCGCAGCGTGTTCCCGCTCGGCGCGAGCCGCGCGGTGGACGTGGACGTACGCATCGTCGCCGCGTCCAACGTCGTGCTCCAGCAGGAAGTCCGCGCCGGCCGCTTCCGCGAGGATCTCTACTACCGGCTCGCGGAATACGTGATCGCGCTGCCGCCGCTGCGCGAGCGGCACGAGGACATCCCGCACCTGGCCCAGCGCTTCCTCGCCGACATGGCGCTCGAGCTCGGTCGTCCCGGGCCCGAGTTCAGCGAGGCGGCGATGGACGTGCTCGTGAGGCACAACTGGCCGGGCAACGTGCGCGAGCTGCGCAACGTCGTGCGCCGCGCGGCGCTCCTCGGCTCCGAGCTGATCCAGCCTGCGGACGTGAAGCTGTCGCCGGAAGAGGCGCCGCTCGTCACGCCGAAGCCCGTGCTGCACGGCGCGAACGGCCAGCGCCGGCCCCTGCGCGAGATCGCGGCCGCCGCGGCGGACGCCGCCGAGCGTCAGGCGATCGTCGAAGCCCTGCGCTCGACCGAGGGCAACAAGAGCGAGGCCGCGCGCATGCTCCAGGTCGACTTCAAGACGCTGCATCTGAAGATGCGGCGCCTCGGCATCGCCGGGCGCGTTCTCGAGCCCGCGCCCGCCTCCGTCTAGTTTCTCGGTTCCGGCATTTTTCTCTGGCGACGTCTCCCGGCCTCTGGCGCGCACGCCCGCATACGCGAGTGCGCGACGCTCACCTGTTCCGAGATTTCGCGCACTTCCGGTACGGCACGGATCGTGCCGTTCTCTCCGCCCGTGATGATGAGCCAGGAGACGGCGGAGGGCGCGGGAACGGAAGAGGGGCGACGCGCGGCGCGCGTCGTGCGAGCGCATGGCGATCTGACGGTGGCGATGGCCCCCGGCCTGTGCCGGGCGATCGCCGCTGCGCTCGCGGACGGCGCGTCTGTCGTCACGGTCGACCTTCGCGACGCGAAGACGGCGGACGTGGTCGGCCTCGCGGCGCTCCTGCAGTGCACCGCCGCCGCCGAGCGCGCGGAGACGCGCTTCGCCGTCGTCGCGGAGGACTCGCTGCGTGACGCCGTCCTCGCCGCGCGCGTCGTCGACGAGATTCCGTTCGTCACGGCGGTCGAGGCGCCCGCGCGCCACGTCGCCGACGTCGAAGCGCCGCGGCTTCCGGAGGAGGCTCCGCTCCTTGCGCGCACCGCCCGGATCGGCCTTCGCCGCCCGACGCGGGACGAGCTCGCGCTCTTCGGCCGCTGGGCCGAGGATCGCTGCCTCGAGGAGATGGTGGGAAGCGAGCTCCCGTATCAGTGCCGCCACCTCGGCCCGTACCACGCGAGCGTCGTTCGCGAGATCCTCGGGTCGCCGACCTCGCTCACGCTGCTCGTCGAGCCGCTCGCGACGCCCGGCCATCCCGTCGGCTTCGTGCGGCTCTACGGCATCCAGCTCGGCGCCGGCATCGCGTTCCTCGAGACCGTCGTGACGACCGGCGAGTCGCTGCGGAGGGGCTGGGGCGTCGAGGCCTCGCGCCTGCTCCTGGCGTACGGGCTCGACGTGCTCGGGCTCTCGCGCGTGGAGGCGAAGGCCTACAGCTACAACGTGCTCAGCGCGAACGCGCTGAAGCGCAACGGCTTCCAGCCGGAGGGCGTGCTGCGCGCCGCGCACCGCTATCAGGGCCAGCGCTGGGACATCCTCGTCTTCTCGATCCTCGCGGAAGAGATGTGGCGCCAGCGCACCCGCGAGCGCTATCCCTACCTGGGGTTCTGGACCGCGCCGTGATGGTCGTCCACAAGCTGCTTCCGCTCTTCGCGCTCGCGCTCAATCTCCTCCTGCTCGGCAGCGCGCTCGCGGGCGACCGCCGCCACCGGCGGCATTTCGCGTTCGCGGGCGTGGTGCTCGCCCTCGCGGTCTGGAACGTCGGCGTGTTCGGGCTTCGCTCGGCCTCCGACCCGGATGCAGCACTCCTGTGGGAGTACGTCGTCCACCTCGGCGTGATCCCGCTGCCGGCGATCTTCTATCACTACGTTCTCGCGTTCCTCGAGGTGCGGCGCCAGCGAAAGACGCTGATCGTGGCGTACGGCATCGCGGTCGCGTTCCTCGCCGCCAGCCCGACGCAGCTCTTCCTCGCGGGCGTCTCGACGACGTACTGGGGCTACGTGCCGCGCTCGGGGCCGCTCTACGCGCCGTTCTTCGTCTACTTCCAGACCTACCTCGTGCTCGGCCTCGTACGGCTCGTGCGCGCGCAGCGGACGTCGGTGTCGAGCTTCCGTCTCAACCGGACGCGCCTCGTGATCGTCGGCGTCGTCGTGAGCCTCGCGGGCGGCGCGGTCGACTTCCTCCGCTTCATCCTCGGGTGGGAGCGGCTCTACCCGCTCGGGATCCCGACCAACGCGGTCTTCGCGATGGCGCTCGGGATCGCGATCGTCCGCTACCGCCTGTGGGACGTCGGCCTGTTCGGCAAGCGCGTGCTGCTCTACGCTCTGATGGCGCTCGGCCTCGCGCCGGTCACGGTCGCCGCGCTGTTCGTCGTGGCGCGCGTCGGCGTCGAGCCGGGCCACATCTCGACGGCGACCTCGGGCGCCGTGCTGGTCGTGGTGTTCGCGGCCGCGCTGCCGTTCCCCTGCCGGGCGGAGCGCGCCATCGAGCAGGTGATGTTCGCGCGCGAGCACGGCGTGCGCGAGGCGCTGACCGCGCTCAGCCGCGACCTCGCCGCCATCCTCGACGCCGAGCGTCTCGGCCGCACGCTGACGGACGGCCTGGTGCGCCGCGTCCCGGTCCTCCACGCGACGATGTACCTGCGCGAGGGGCGCGACCCGACGTCCTTCACGCGCTCGGCCCAGAGCGTGTCGCCCTCGCTCGAGGTGCCCGCGCCCGGCGCGAACGCCATCGAGCCCAAGCTCGTGCACTGGCTGACGCTCACCGCGCAGCCGCTGACGGTGGAAGAGATCGCGGAGCGCGCGCTCACCGACGACAGCATGTATCCGCTCGCGATGGAGTTCGAGGCCGCGCGCGTCGCCGTGCTGGTCCCGCTCTTCCTCGACGGCGAGCTCACCGCGGTGCTGGCGGTCGGCGAGAAGGTGTCCGCGCAGGTCTTCGAGCCGCGCGAGATCGAGCTGCTCGACACGCTGATGGTGCGGACCGCGGTCGGGCTGAAGAACGCGCGCCTCTACCAGGACCTGCAGGACCAGATGAACGCGCTGCAGCGGACGCAGCAGCAGCTGGTGCAGTCGGCGAAGCTGGCCGCCATCGGCGAGCTCGCCGCCGGCGTGGCGCACGAGCTGAACAACCCGCTGACCGTGATCCTCGCCCACGCGCAGATGCTGCGCACGAGGACCGACGCCGCGTCGGTCGCCGGCCAGAAGCTCGAGAAGATCGAGGAGGAGGCGCTCCGCGCCGCCAAGATCACGCGCGGCCTGCTCGACTTCTCGCGTCGCCGCGAGCCGAAGCACGACCCCGTGTCGGTCAACGCGCTGGTCCCGCGCGCGCTCGAGCTGATCCACTCGAAGCTGCGCGGCCGCGAGATCGTGGTGCAGACGCGCCTCGCCGAGCACGCGCCGACGATCCTCGGCGACGGCGACCAGCTGACGCAGGTCCTCATCAACCTCCTCGGCAACGCCCTCGACGCCATGGGCCGGATGGGCACGCTGACGGTCGCGACGGCGCCCGTCGACGACGACCTCGAGCTCGCCGTGACCGACACCGGCCACGGCATGGACGCCGAGCAGGCGAGCCGGATCTTCGAGCCGTTCTACACGACGAAGGCCGAAGGCGAGGGCACCGGTCTCGGCCTCTCGGTGACCCTCGGCATCCTGAAAAGTCACGGCGGCACCGTTGCCGTCGAGAGCACCCCGGGCCAGGGCACGACGATGCGCGTCAGGTTGCCGCGCTCGTTCGTCTCCGAGCGCACGGAAGTCCTGGTGTGACCCCGCAGCGCACTCGTGAAAGGAGACTCGTCATGACCCTGCGACCCCTCGCATGCCTCGCCGCGCTCCTGGTTGGTGTCCTCGGTGCCGGCGCGCCCGCGCACGCCGTCGACGCCGTGCTCTACGAGGTGACCGAAGCGGTGAAGGTCACCGGCAAGGGCGGTGCCTTCAAATCCTCGACGGCCACGCTCACCGGCGAGATCGCCCCGGGGACCGCGCTGTGTCCCACGTGGCTCGTGCAGCAGCTCAACCTCGCCGCGTGCACGATCGTCGTGCGCGCGACCGGTCACGCCGACGACGCGACGGGCGTCGGCCCCGCGGGCGGCGACTTCGACGTCGTCGTCCAGGACTGGAACAACGCCGACTCGCCCGAGATCGTCGTGATGAAGGGCACCATGAACGGCACGATCGACCTGTCGCCCGCCTTCACGAAGCACCAGCCGGTCGGCTCGATCGCCGGGAAGTTCCTGGCCGGCGGTCTTCAGAACGGGCCCATGGCGGGCACGCGCGCGTCCGGCACGTTCGCGGGGACGTTCCGGCTGCCGTTCCGTGTGGCGGGCAGGGCGTCGTATCTCCTCGACGACGGCACCGTGGTCCAGGCGCAGCCGCAGGAGTTCTCGCTGGGCCAGGCGATGGTGCGACTCGAGGTCAGCTTCACGAACGGACGGTAGGAGCTACCGCCATGGCGATCACTCCTGACCCCTGGCGCCGGCGCCAGAGGCGGCGAGGATCCAGCGGGGAAAAGCCTGGATTTTCGGGACGTTCGACATGGCACAGGTCGTGCGATACCTCGGGTGGCCGCGTGGCGCAGCTCGGGCCCGCGGCGAGGAGACGAGTGATGATCCTGAGCAAGGGTGGAGCAACGCCGTGCCGGCGGCGCCGTCGTCGGGCCGAGCCGTGCGCGCGATCGACGGATGCGACGGCCATCGCCGAGATGACCGCCGGCATCACGCACGAGCTCAACAACCGCCTCTCCGTGATCCTCGGCCAGACGCAGCTCTTGCGCCGCGGCGCGAGCGTGGATCCGGTCGCGGCGGGGAAGCTCGAGAAGATCGAGCACGAAGTGCTCCGCGCGAGCACCATGACGCGGGGGCTCCTCGATCGCTCGCGCTCCGAGCCGCGGCGTGAGCCGGTGGCGATCAACTCGCTGGCGGTGCACGCGCTCGAGCGCGTGCGTCCGATGCTCGGGACGCGGGGGATCGGTCTCCACGTCGACTTCAGCGAGCCCGCGCCCGTCATCCTCGGAGACGGCGATCAGCTCCTCCACGTCTTCCATCACCTGATCGACAACGCGCTCGCCGCGATGGCTGACGGCGGGACGCTGACCGTGACGACGACGCTCGACGACGACAAGGTCGAGGTGGTCGTGGCGGACACCGGCGCCGGGATGGATCCCGAGCACGCCGCGCGGATCTTCGAGCCCTTCTACACGACGAAGTCCAACGAGCGCGGGGCCGGCCTCGGGCTCTTCCTCGCGCTGACGACGCTCAAGGCCCACGGTGGAACCATCACCGTCGAGACCGCGCCGGGGCGCGGCACGACGATGCGCATGCTCGTGCCCCGGGGCTCCGCGGGCGGGCCGCGGCTCATCGTGGTGAAGTAGAGAGGCGCCACGGCCGTGTTCGACGAGCGCTCGTCGGTCGAGGCGGAACGGCTCGACGCCATCGGTGGCGTCGCGGCCGGCGTCGCCCACCACCTCAACAACATCCTGATGGTCGCGCTGGGCAACATCCAGCTCGCGCTGATGCACGGGATGGCCGAGCGTCCGGCGTCGCGGCTGCACTCGGCGGAGCGCGCGGTGCGCGACGCCGCCGACGTGGTGCGGTCCCTCACGTCGTTCTGCCGTACGCAGCCCATCCCGGCGATGGCGCCCCTCGACCTCAACGAGATCGTCGACGACGTCGTCGAGCTCAGCGCGCCGCGCTGGCGCGACGAGCCGCAGACGCACGGCAACACCATCCACCTGCGCGTCGATCGGGGCGAGCTCTTGCCGACGGTGGCGAGCGGCCCGGCGCTGCGCCAGGTGTTCATGAACCTCGTCGCGAACGCCGTCGAGGCGATGCCCGCGGGCGGCGTGCTCACGCTCCGGACGTGGAGCGATCCCGGCGGCGTGCACTGCGCGGTCTCCGACACCGGCGTCGGCATGACCGAAGACGTGCGCCGCCGCGCGCTCGAGCCGTTCCTGACGACCAAGGGCCCGAAGACGCGCGGTCTCGGCCTCGCGGTGGCGCACGGCATCGTCACGCGGCACGGTGGAACGCTTACCATCGACAGCGTGCAGGGCCTCGGCACGTCCGTCGTCGTCTCGCTCCCGCACGCCGCCTCGTCCCCGCCGCCGTCCCTCTGATAGACTCGCGCCCACGTGACGCGATGGGCGCTCCTGACCCTCGGCGCGTTCATTCTCCTCGGCGCGCTCGGCGTCGCGACCGCGCGCTTCTTCGGGAAGTCCGGCTCCCGGCTCTCGATCCAGGTCACGATCGTCGCGCAATGGCTCGGCGCGTACGTGCTGTGGAGCTTCGCGGCCGGCACGGCGGCGAAGTACCGGCTGATCACGGACTACGAGGCGGGCTGGTTCGTGCTCTTTGCGGTCGTCGTCGGCTGGTGGCATTACCGCGTCCGGCTGACGGCCGGCGCGGAGCGCGGCCTCGCGATCTTCGTGGGCGCGCAGCTCGTATGGCTCGCGATCATCCTCGTCCGTAGCCGCGTGCTGATCCCGTGAGGCATCCGTCGGGCGCCGCGCGGCCGTAGAGCTTCACGCCAATGCTGGGTGAGGGCTTCCTCGGCCGGCCGTCCACGTTCGGCGCCGACCTCAACCTGGTCGTCCAGCTGGTGCTCGGTGTGGCGCTCCTGACCGGCCTCGGGCTGGCGCGGCGCTCCCGATTCCTGGCCCACGGCCTCTGCCAGGCGTCGGTCCTCGTGGTCACGCTCGTCATGACCGCGATCTGGATGGCGCCCGCCTATCACGCCAACTGGGGGCCGGGGATCTTCCTCCTCGGCAACCGGGTGACCACGGCGGCGGCCGCCCACGTCGTCATCGGGACCGTCGCCCTGGCGCTCGGCGCCTACGTGGTCCTCGTGGCGGGAACGCCCTTCGTTCCCAGGGCCTTGCGCTTCACGGGCTACAAGGCGTGGATGCGCGCGCTGATCGTGCTCTGGTGGCTCGCGTTATCGCTGGGAGTTCTGACATACTGGTTGGCGACCCGGTGAGTTGGAGTGGTGAGCGGAAACAGCCGATAACATGGACATCGTCGACGTCACGCAGCACCGCGGCGAGTTCTTCCGCGTGCTCCAGCAGACGAAGCGGAGCCAGACCGCGGTCATGACCATCGGGTCCGGCCAGGAGGCCGGCCCCACGGAGACGCACCAGGCCGACCAGATCGTCTACGTCATCGACGGTGAGGCGATCGTGACGGTCGGAGACGAGCAGCGCCGGACCGGTCCCGGCGGGCTCGTGATGATCCCGGCCGGCGCACGTCACCACGTGAGGAACCCGGGGCGGGAGCCGCTCTTCTTCCTCACCGTGTACGCGCCGCCGGAGTACTGAGTGCCCGACGACCTCGACCTGATCCAGAGCCTCGAGAAGAACGTCGCCCGCTGCATCGTGGGCAAGCCGGACGTCGTCCGGCTCGCCGTCATCGGCCTGCTCTCGCGGGGCCACCTGCTCATCGAGGACGTGCCCGGGGTGGGGAAGACCACGCTCGCCGCGGCGCTCGCGCGCTCGATCAGCGGAACCTTCGCGCGCATCCAGTTCACCGCCGACATGCTGCCGTCCGACGTGATCGGCGTGTCCGTCTGGGACGCCGCGCGCGGCGAGTTCAGCTTCAAGCAGGGGCCGCTGTTCGCGCACGTCGTGCTCGCCGACGAGATCAACCGCACCACGCCGAAGACCCAGTCGAGCCTGCTCGAGGCGATGAACGAGGCGCAGGTCTCGCTCGATCACACGACGCACGCGCTCCCGTCGCCGTTCATGGTGCTCGCCACGCAGAACCCGCGCGAGTACGAGGGCACGTATCCGCTGCCCGAGTCGCAGCTCGATCGCTTCCTGCTCCGCGTGCGGATCGGCTATCCGGACCTCGAGGACGAGAAGGCGATCCTCCGCGGCGCGGCGGCGACGCCCGACACGCTCGCGCCCGCGCTCGGGCTCGACGACGTCCGGCGGCTGCAGGCGCTCGCGGACACCGTCCGCGTGGCGGATCTCGTCCTCGACTACGTGATGACACTCGTCTCGAGCACGCGCGAGTCCTCGCGGCTCGTCCTCGGCGTCAGCCCGCGCGGCGCGCGCGCGCTCGTCGCCGCGGCGCGCGCGGCGGCGCTCACCGAAGCCCGCGACTACGTGATTCCCGACGACGTCAAGCGCCTCGCGGTGCCCGCGCTCGCCCATCGCGTGATCGCGCGCAGCGGCGAGGACGCCCAGGCGGTCGTCAGCGCGATCGTCCAGGACGTCGCCGTCCCGCGATGACGATTGACCGCGTGAGCGGTCAAGGGTTGTGGCCGCTCGTGCGCTGGAAGCCGCGGCGGACGACGCGGCCCACGCGCGAGGGCTGGTGGTGCCTCGCGGTCACCGTCGGCCTCGGCGTCACCGCGATGAACACCGGCAACAACCTCCTTTATCTCCTCGAGGCGATGGTGCTCGGGCTGATCATCGTGTCGGGCGTGCTGTCCGAGCAATCCGTCCGCGGGGTGCGTCTCCGGATCCGCCCGCCCGACGAGATCTACGCCGAGACGCCGTGCACGATGACGGCGCACGTCCGGAACACCAAGCGCCGCCGGCCGTCGTTCTCGATCGGCCTCGATCGCGGGGACGCGCGCGCGCGCCTGGCGTATCTCGAGCGTCTCGGCCCCGGCGAAGAGCGCGCGGTGAGCTGGCACGAGACGTTCCCGCGCCGCGGGCGGCAGCGTGTCGGCGGCGTGCGGGTCGCGACACGGTTTCCGTTCGGGTTGTTCGTCAAGGCGTCGCAGCCCACGGGCGGTGACGACGTCCTCGTCTATCCGCGCCGCGTTCTGGCACCGGCGGCGCTCCTCCGCCAGGCGACGGGCCTCGGGTCGGCGCCCGCGCGGCGTCGCGGACGCGGGCACGGTCTCCACGACCTCCGCGACTATCAGAGCGGCGACGATCCGCGCCTCATCCACTGGCGCGTCACCGCGCGCACGGGCACGCTGACCGTCCGCGAGCTGGAAGCCGAGACGGCGCAGGATGCCTACCTCGTGCTCCGCGGCGACGGCGCGCGCGATCCCGCGCGGCTCGAGCAGGCGCTCGCGGAAGCCGCCGCGGTCGCCGGCGTGCTGCTGAGCCGCGGCGCGCGCGTGGGCGTCGTCGGCGCCGGCGTCGACGTCCCGCTCGGCCAGGGCGCCGCGCAGGCGCGGCGCATCCTCACGGCGCTCGCGCTCTATCAACCAGTGGCACCCGCGGAGCGGCACGGCTTGGCCGGGCCGCGGAGCGTGGGGGGCTTGGAGGGCGCCCCGAGCCCCCCATGTCTAACGATCGACCTCGGCTGACATGCCGCTCGATCGCGCGTTCCGGCTCTCGGTCTACGTGGTCATCGGGCTCGGCGGTCTCGCGCTCGGCGCCGGCGATCTCCTCGGCCCTCCCGGCCTCGCCGCCTTCCTCGTCGCGCTGGCCGCGACGTGGTGGCTGCGCGACACGCTGGGGCCGCGCGCGTGGCTGACGTCGCGCGGCGACAAGATCGCGTCGATCTCGCTGGCGCTGCTGGCCGCCGCCGACCTCGCGTGGTTCGCCGAGACCTTCCTCGACACGTTCGCACGCCTCGTGTGCGTGCTGCTGCTCCTCCGGCTCGTCACGTGGCGCGTGACGCGCGAGCTGCGCGCCGCGGGCTTCCTCTCGTTCTCCATGCTCGCGGCCGCGTCCGGCGTCGCGTTCGGCCTCGCGTTCCTCCCGCTGTTCGTCACGTATCTCGCGGCGGCGATCGTGATGCTGGTCCTCTTCCACCTCCTCACCGAAGCGGAAGCGGCCGGGCTTCCCGTCCGCCCGCTCGGCGCGGGCGTGACGATCGTCATGGCCGCCGCCGTCCTCGGCACCCTCGGCCTGACGACGCTCCTCTTCGTCGTGATCCCGCGCGTCGAGGCGGCCCTGCCCTTCGGCGGCCGCTCCTCGAAGGCGCTCACCGGCTTCACGGACCGCGTGGAGCTGGGCGCGTTCGGCGCGCTCGAGACCGACGACGCGGTGGCGATGCGCGTGCGCCTGCCCGGTGGTCCCGTCCCGCCGGCGTGGGAGCCGGGCATCCGCTGGCGCGGCGTGACGCTCGACCGCTTCGACGGGCGCGTGTGGATCGCGACGCCGCGGCGGCAGACGTTCATCCGCGCGGTCGACGGCGCGCCGGTCGGGATCGGGCGCGTGGACGGGCGCGCCCTGCTGCTCACGCAGGAGATCTTCCTCGAGCCGCTCGGGACCGAGACGATCTTCGTGCTCGCGCCGCCCGTGCACGTCCGCGTCGACGGGGCGATCCGGATCGACGACACGGGCGCGCTCAGCGTGCCCGCCGCCCGCGCGCGGCTCACGTACACCGTCGAGTCGGCGGTCGGCGCGCGCGTGACGGAACGTCTCGGACCCGTCGCGCGCGGACGCTATCTCCAGCTTCCGCCGCTGCCTCCGCGCATTCCCGAGCTCGCGCGCCGGATCACCGCCACGGCGGCGTCCGACGCCGAGCGCGCGGCGCGGGTGACCGCGTGGCTCTCGCGCGAGCTGCGCTACTCGCTCGACCTCGAGCGGCGGACGACGCTGGAACCGCTCGACGAGTTCCTCTTCGTCCGCAAGGCGGGGAACTGCGAGTACTTCGCCTCCGCGCTCGCGGTCATGCTGCGCTCGCTGGGCATCCCCGCGCGCGTCGTGAACGGCTTCCAGCGCGGTGAGTGGAATCCCTGGGGCGGCTACTGGGTCGTGCGGATGCGCGACGCGCATTCGTGGGTCGAAGCGCACATCGACGGCGCGTGGGCCACGCTCGATCCGTCGCCGCGCGGCGCCGCGCCCGCCGCGCCGCTCTCCACGATGACGCTCTACATCGACGGCCTGCGGATGAGCTGGTACCGCTACGTCGTCGGATGGAGCCGCCAGGATCAGCTCGACACGGCGGGCGCCGTGCGCCGGATCGCGTGGTCGTGGCCGCTCTCCTCCCGCTCACCGATCGCGCGGCCGACGCGTACGCTCGTCGTCGAGGTCGCGCTCGCCGTGGGAGCGGCCGCGATGATCGTCTGGGCCGTGCGGCGCCGCCACGCCACGCACGCCGGGCCGCGCGCGCCGCTCCCCGACTTCTACGCGCGTGCGCTCCGGTGGCTCGCGCGCCGCGGGCTGCGCCCGGCGCCGCACGAGACCGCGCGCGAGTTCAACGCGCGGGTGGCGGATGCGCTCCCCGAGGCGTCGAGCACGCTGACGCGGCTCACGCTCGCCTACGAGCGGATGCGGTTCGGGAGCGTAGGATTGACGCCGACCGAGGCGCGCGACCTCGTTCGCGACGCCGCGCGCCTGCGCTCGCTCCGCGGGCGTTAGTTAGCGGCGCCGGGGAAACCTGAGGCATGATCGACCACATGCGGCAAGCGAGGTGACGAGATGAGCGACCACGCGGCACAGCTGCAGAAGGTGAAGTCCCAGCCGGGGTTCATCGCGGCGCTGGACCAGAGCGGCGGCAGCACGCCCGGGGCGCTGCGGCAGTACGGCATCAAGGACGGCGCGTGGAAGGACGAGCAGGGGATGTACGACCTCATCCACCAGATGCGCACGCGGATCATCACCAGCCCGGCGTTCACCGGCGAGCGGATCCTCGGCGCCATCCTCTTCGAGAACACGATGGATCGGGACATCGCGGGCCAGCCGACCGCCGACTACCTGTGGCAGGTCAAGCGGGTCGTGCCGTTCCTGAAAGTGGACAAGGGGCTGGTCGCGGAGAAGGACGGCGTCCAGCTGATGCGGCCGATGCCCGACCTCGCCGCGCTGCTCGATCGCGCCAACGCGAAGCGCATCTTCGGCACCAAGATGCGCTCCGTCATCACGCAGGCCGACGCCGCGGGCATCGAGGACATCGTCAGCCAGCAGTTCGACGTGGCGCGACAGATCCTCGCCAAGGGGCTCGTGCCGATCGTCGAGCCGGAAGTCGACATCCGCTGCCCCGACAAGGCGAAGGCCGAGGGGCTGCTCAAGACGGCCATCCTGGAGGCGCTCGAGGCGCTGCCGACGGGGCAGCCCGTCATGCTCAAGCTCACGCTGCCGGACGAGGACGACCTGTATGCCGAGCTCGTGAAGCATCCCAAGATCGTGCGGGTCGTCGCGTTGTCGGGCGGCTATTCCCGCGAAGACGCCAACGTGCGGCTCAAGAGGAATCATGGTGTCGCCGCGAGCTTTTCCCGCGCGCTGGTCGAGGGGCTGTCCGCCCAGCAATCCGACGCCGAGTACAACGCGGCGCTGGACGCCTCCATCCGGAGCATCTACGAGGCGTCGAAGACGTGAGCCGCCGGTGAGCGACGTCCGCTCCGACGCGCTCGTCTTCTTCGGCGCGACCGGGGACCTCGCGTACAAGAAGATCTTTCCGGCGCTGCAGGCCATGGCGAAGCGCGGCCATCTCGACGTGCCCGTGATCGGCGTGGCGAAGAGCGGATGGAATCTCGATCGGCTCCGGGCGCGCGCCCGCGAGAGCGTCGAGACGCACGGGGGACTCGACGCGGCGGCGTTCGAGACCCTGAGCCGTCAGCTGCGCTACATCGACGGCGACTACAACGACCCCGCGACGTTCCAGGCGATCCGGCGGGAGATCGGCCCGGCGCGGCATCCGGCGTACTACCTCGCGATCCCGCCCGTGATGTTCACGGTGGTCGTGGAGCAGCTGCGGCGGGCGGACTGTACCGGCGGCGCGCGGGTCATCGTCGAGAAGCCGTTCGGCCGCGACCTCGTGTCCGCGCGCGCGCTCAACCAGGTGCTGCTCGGCGCCTTCGACGAGCCGTCGATCTTCCGCATCGACCACTATCTCGGCAAGCAGCCGGTGCACCACATGCTCTTCTTCCGCTTCGCGAACGGCTTCCTCGAGCCGCTCTGGAATCGCGATCACGTCGAGAGCGTGCAGATCACGATGGCGGAGGCGTTCGGCGTGCAGGGCCGCGGCGCCTTCTACGACGGCACCGGCGCGGTCCGCGACGTCGTGCAGAACCACCTCTTCCAGGTCCTGAGCAATCTGGCCATGGAGCCTCCCGTCGGGACCTCCAGCGAAGCGGTCCGCGACGAGAAGGTGAAGGTCCTCAAGGCGATCCCGCCGCTCGACGTGGACGACCTGGTCCGCGGCCAGTTCCGCGCGTATCGCGCCGAGAAGGGCGTGGCGCCGGACTCGCGGGTGGAGACGTTCGCCGCGCTGCGGCTCTCCATCGACTCCTGGCGGTGGCAGGGCGTGCCGTTCTACATCCGGGCCGGCAAGAACCTGCCGGTGACGTGCACGGAGGTCGTCGCGCGGTTTCGCAAGCCGCCCACGATGTTTCACGGGTTCGACCTCGCGCCGAACTACGTCCGGCTCCGGATCAGCCCCGACGTCACGATCGCGATCGGCGCGAACGTCATCACGCCGGGCGACGAGACCGGGACTCAGATCGCGGAGATGCTGGCCACGCGGCTTCCGCACGCCGGGGAGATGGACGCGTACGAGCGCGTGCTCGGCGACGCGATGCGCGGCGACGCGACGCTCTTCGCGCGCGAAGACTACGTCGAGGAGGCGTGGCGCATCGTCGATCCCGTGCTGAAGCGGAACACGCCCGTCTACGATTACGATGCGGGCTCGTGGGGCCCGAAGGAAGTCGACGCGAGAATCCTGCCGGCCGGCGGCTGGCACCAACCGAGGACACCCCGATGACCAACGCCGAGCTCGACCTGCTGGCGGTCAACACCATCCGCACGCTCTCGATCGACGCGGTCGAGCGCGCGAAGTCCGGGCACCCGGGCACGCCGATGGCGCTCGCGCCGCTCGTGTACACGATCTGGAACCGCGTGATGCGCTTCGACCCCGAGGACCCGATCTGGCCGAACCGCGATCGGTTCGTCCTCTCGAACGGCCACGCCTCGATGCTGCTCTGGTCCGTGCTGCATCTCACGCAGACGCGCGCGGTGAACGCCGAGTACGAGCGGCTCGGCCAGGTGTCGGTGTCGCTGGACGCCGTCCGGAACTTCCGCCAGATCGACAGCAAGGCGCCGGGGCATCCCGAGTACCACTGGGTCTCCGGGGTCGAGACCACGACGGGCCCCCTGGGGCAGGGCATCGCGACGAGCGTGGGCATGGCCATCGCGCGGAAGTGGCTCGCCGATCGCTACAACAAGCCGGGCTTCGAGATCTTCGACTACGACATCTACGCCGTGTGCGGCGACGGCTGCCTGATGGAGGGCGTCGCGTCCGAAGCGGCCTCGCTGGCCGGCCACCTCGGCCTCGACAACCTCTGCTGGATCTTCGACAACAACCGCATCACGATCGAAGGACAGACGAATCTGACGTTCACCGAAGACGTGGCGGTCCGCTTTCTCGCGTACGGGTGGAACGTCCTGCGCGTGGCCGACGCCAACGATCTCGACCGCATCGAGCGGGCGCTCGCGGTCTTCCGCGAGACGAAGGCGCGTCCGACCATCATCATCCTCGACAGCCACATCGGCTACGGCTCCCCGCACAAGCAGGGCACGGCGGCGGCGCACGGCGAGCCGCTCGGCCCCGAGGAAGTCAAGCTCACCAAGAAGGCGTACGGATGGCCGGAGGACGCGCAGTTCCTCGTGCCCGACGGCGTGCGCGAGCACTTCGCCGCCGGGATCGGCAGGCGCGGCGCGGCCGCGCGCAGCGCGTGGACGACGCTCTTCGCGTCGTACCGGACGAAGCACCCGGAGCTCGCGACCGAGATCGAGCAGATGCAGCGTCGCGACTTGCCCGCGGGATGGGATGCGAACCTCCCCGAGTTCCCGGCGGACGCGAAGGGTGTCGCCGGCCGCGATGCGTCGGGCAAGGTGCTCAACGTGCTCGCGCAGAACATTCCCTGGCTCCTGGGAGGCTCGGCGGATCTCGGGCCGTCGAACAAGACGTTGCTGACCTACGAGGGCGCCGGACACTTCCAGGCCGGGAGCCACGGCGGCAAGAACCTGCACTTCGGCGTCCGCGAGCACGGGATGGCCGCGATCGTCAACGGCCTCTCGCTGTCGAAGCTGCGCGCGTACGGCGCGACGTTCTTCATCTTCAGCGACTACGCGCGCCCGGCCATCCGCCTGTCGGCGCTGATGGAGCTGCCGACCATCTTCGTGTTCACGCACGACGCGATGAGCGACGGCGAGGACGGCCCGACTCACCAGCCGGTGGAGCACCTGGCGTCGCTGCGCGCCATCCCCGGGCTCGTCACGCTGCGCCCCGGCGACGCCAACGAGGTCGTGGAGGCGTACCGCTACGTGATGCAGCTTCGCCACGAGCCGGCCGTGTTCGCGCTGTCACGCCACCCGTTGCCCACGCTGGACCGGCGCACGTACGCGCCGGCCACGGGCGTCGCGCGCGGGGCCTACGTGCTCGCCGATCCGCCGGGCGGCAATCCCGAGGTGATCCTCATCGCGTCCGGCAGCGAGCTGAGTCTCGCCGCGGAAGCGCACGGCAAGCTGATCGCCGAGGGCATTCGCTCGCGCGTGGTGTCGATGCCGTCGTGGGAGATCTTCGAGCGCCAGACGCAGGCGTACCGCGACAGCGTGCTCCCGCCCGCGGTGACGGCGCGCCTCGCGATCGAGCAGGCGTCGACCTTCGGGTGGGAGCGCTACGTCGGCAGCGCCGGCCGCGTCATCGGCATGCGGACGTTCGGCGCCTCGGCGCCGCTGAAAGCGCTGCAGCAGAAGTTCGGCTTCGAGCCCGACAAGGTCGCGGCGGCCGCGCGGGAGCTTCTGGGCAAGCGCTAGCGTCGGTCCCAGGCGAGGCGCGCGCCGAGGCCGATCAGCAGCGTTCCCGTCACGCCGTCGAGCGCGCGGCGCACGCGCCGTCGCCGCAGCATCGCGGTCAGGCGCCCCAGGAAGTACGTGTAGAGCGCGAGCCACGCGAGCCCGATCATCACGTGGATCCCGGCGAGCAGCAGCGAGCGCGCGAGCACCGGATCGCCCGGCCGGACGAACTGCGGGAGCAGCGTCAGGTAGAAGATCGCGACCTTCGGATTCAGGAGATTCGAGAGCAGGCCCTGGAGGAACGCGCGGCGCGCGTCACGTGCGGTCACGACGGGCGCGCCATCGGGCGCGTCGGCCGTGCCGCGGAACGCGCTCCGCAGCGACGCCAGCCCGAGCGCGAGCAGGTAGAGCGCGCCCACCAGCTTCACGGCCGAGAACAGCGTGGCCGACGTCATCAGGATGGCGGAGAGCCCCAGCGCCGACGCGACGGCGTGCACCCAGAGGCTGGTGCAGATGCCGGCGCTCATCACGTAGCCGGCGCGGCGCCCGCGCGCGAGCACGGTGCGCGCGACCAGCGCCATGTCCACGCCCGGAAGGACGGTGACGACCGTCGCCACGATCGCGAAGGCGGCGAGCTCGGCGTCGATCAGACGCGGCTGCCGGGCTTGATGGCCGTGCCGCCCGCCTTGCACAGCGGACATTCCTCGGGCTTGAACGTCGACGCGGTCACGGTCGCGAGCGCCACGCGCTTCACCGGGAACGCGGCGGTGCCGCCGCTCCGATCGATGAGCGAGCCGACGCCGAGCACGCGCCCGCCGAGCCCTTCCACGCACCGGACGACCTCGCGCGTGGACCCGCCGGTCGTGATCACGTCCTCGACGACGAGACACGGCTCGTCGCGCTCGAGCGTGAAGCCGCGGCGCAGCGTCATCACGTTCTGCTCGCGCTCGGTGAACAGAGCGCGTATCCCGAGCGCGCGCGCGACCTCGTGCGCCACGAGGATTCCGCCGATCGCCGGCGCCAGCACCGTGCGGGCGCCGGCGTCACGGAATGCGTCGGCGAGCCCGCGCCCGAGCGCCTCCGCGTGCTCGGGATACTGGAGCACGAGCGCCGACTGCAGGTAGACGTCGGAGTGGAGCCCCGACGTGAGGCGGAAGTGTCCGCGCATCAGCGCCCCGGTCTTCTCGTACAGCGCGAGGGTCTCTTTCTCCGTCATGCGGTCCTCATCTCCTCGACGATGGCGTGGATCGCGGTGGACGGATCGGGTGCGGCGGTGATCGGGCGGCCGACGACGAGATAGTCGGCGCCGGCGCGAATGGCGGACGCCGGCGTGGCCACCCGCCGCTGGTCGTCGATGGGGCGGGGGGCCTCGCCCGGGCCCCCCGCACCCCCCGGCCGCACACCTGGCGTGACGATGACCCACGTGGGGCCGAGCGCGCCGCGCAGCAGGCCGATCTCGCGCGGCGACGCGACGCAGCCGTCGAGGCCGGCCTCGCGTGCGCGCTCGGCGAGACGCAGCACGTGCGCCTCGACGCTCGCCGCCACGCCGACCTCGTCCGTGAGCGCCCTGCGATCGAGGCTCGTCAGCACGGTCACGCCGAGCACGATCGGCCGCGCGACCGCGAAGTCGCGCGCGGCCTTCGTCGCCGCCTCCGCGGCGGCGCGCATCATCGCCACGCCCCCGGACGCGTGCACGTCCAGCATGAAGACGCCGAGCCGCGTGGCTTCGCGCACGGCGCCCGCGACCGTGTTCGGGATGTCGTGGTACTTGAGATCGAGGAACACGCGGCACCCGCGCTTGTGCGCACGCTCCACCGCCGCCGGCCCGGCCGCGGTGAAGAGCTGGGTGCCGATTTTCACGCCCGGAGCGTTCTCGCCCAGCCGATCGAGCAGCGCGTCGGCCTCCGCCAGCGTCTCGACGTCGAGGGCGACGAAGAGCCGGGAGGACGCCTCAGAGCTCAGCGTGGTACTCCTGCAGGCTGCGCACGCCCTGCTCGCCCTTCAGCAGCGCCTCGATCGCGCCGATCGCCGCCTGGATCCCGTCCACCGTGAGGTAGTAGGGGATGTTCTGCGCGAGCGCGGCGCGCCGCAGCGTCGCCGAGTCCTGGCGCGCGCGGCCGTCCTCGGGCGTGTTGATGACGAGCACGATCTCCCCTTGCTTGATGAGGTCGACGACGTTGGGCCGGTTGCCCTCGAGGACCTTGTAGACCTGCTGGACCTGCATGCCGTGGCGCTCCAGCACACGCGCGGTGCCCGCCGTGGCCACGAGCGAGAAGCCCATCTCGACGAGCCGCCGGGCGAGCGACATGACGACGCGCTTGTCCCGGTTCTTCACCGAGACGAACACCTTGCCCGTGGTCGGCAGCACGGAGCTGGCGGCGATCTGCGACTTCAGGTACGCCTGCCGGAAGTCGCGGTCGATGCCCATCACTTCGCCGGTCGACTTCATCTCGGGTCCGAGCACCACGTCGACGCCGGGGAACTTGATGAACGGGAAGACCGACTCCTTGACCGCGATGTGGCCGAGTTCGCGCTCCTCGACGTGCGCGATGGACGCGAGCGAGTGGCCGAGCATCGCGCGCGTCGCCACCTTCGCGAGCGGCACGCCGATCGCCTTCGAGACGAACGGCACCGTGCGCGACGCGCGGGGATTCACCTCGAGCACGTAGACCGCGTCGTTGCGGATCGCGAACTGCACGTTGATGAGACCGACCACGCCGAGCGCGCCCGCGAGCGCGCGGGTCTGGGCGCGCAGCGCCTTCACCTGGTCGTCGCCGAGCGAGTAGGGCGGCAGCGCGCACGCCGCGTCGCCCGAGTGGATGCCGGCCTTCTCGATGTGCTCCATGACGCCGCCGACGACCACGCGCTCGCCGTCGCTCACCGCGTCGGCGTCGATCTCCAGCGCCTCTTCCAGGAACTTGTCGATGAGGACGGGATGCTCGGGCGACACGCGCACGGCCTCGCGCATGTACTCCCGGAGGTCCTGGTCGTCGTAGACGATCCGCATGGCGCGGCCGCCGAGCACGTAGGAGGGGCGCACGACGACGGGATAGCCGATCGACGCCGCGATCGTCTGCGCTTCCTCGAGCGAGCGCGCGGTGGCGCCCGCCGCCTGCTTGAGCCCGAGCTCCTGGATGAGCGCGTTGAAGCGCTCGCGGTCCTCGGCGCGGTCGATCGCGTCCGGCGAGGTGCCGAGGATGGGCACGCCGAGCGTCTGGAGGGGCACCGCGAGCTTCAGCGGCGTCTGGCCGCCGAACTGCACGATCACGCCGAGCGGCCGCTCCTTCTCGACGATGTTCAGCACGTCCTCGAGCGTGAGCGGCTCGAAGTAGAGCCGGTCGGACGTGTCGTAGTCGGTGGACACCGTCTCGGGGTTGCAGTTCACCATGATCGCTTCCACGCCGAGCTCGCGCAGCGCGAACGCGGCGTGGACGCAGCAGTAGTCGAACTCGATGCCCTGGCCGATGCGGTTCGGGCCCGAGCCGAGGATCACGACCTTCCGCCGGTCGGTCGCGGGCGCCTCGTCCTCTTCCTCGTAGGTCGAGTAGAGGTACGGCGTGTGCGCGACGAACTCCGCCGCGCACGTGTCGACGGTCTTGAACGCGGCGCGGATGCCGTGGTGCCGGCGCGCCGCGCGCACGTCGGCCTCGGTCGTGCCGGTGAGCTGGGCGATGCGCCGGTCCGCGAACCCGAGCTGCTTGGCGGCGCGCAGCATCTCGCCGTCGCCCAGCCCCGCGCGCGCGATGTCCGTCTCGAACGCGACGATCTCGCGCAGGTTTTCGAGGAACCACGGGTCGATCTTCGTGAGCTGGTGGATCTCGGTCGTCGAGAACCCGGCGCGATAGGCGTCACCGACCGCGAACAGCCGCTCGGGCGTGGGCACGCGCAGGAGCCGGCGCAGCTCGTCCTCGCTCGCGGGCCGGTCGAGCGCGAGCGCCCAGCGGTCCTGCTCGAGCGAGCGGATCGCCTTCTGCAGCGCTTCCTTGAACGTGCGCCCGATCGCCATCGCCTCGCCGACGGACTTCATCTGCGTGGTGAGCGTGGGATCGGCCTCGGGGAACTTCTCGAACGCCCAGCGCGGCATCTTGACCACGCAGTAGTCCAGCACCGGCTCGAACGAGGCCGGCGTCTCGCGCGTGATGTCGTTGCGGATCTCGTCGAGGGTGTAGCCCACGGCCAGCTTCGCCGCGATCTTGGCGATCGGGAACCCGGTCGCCTTCGACGCGAGCGCGGACGAGCGGGACACGCGCGGGTTCATCTCGATCACGACCAGCCGGCCGTCGTCCGGGTTGACGGCGAACTGGATGTTCGAGCCGCCGGTCTCGACGCCGATCTCGCGGATGATCGCGATCGCGGCGTCGCGCATGAGCTGGTATTCCTTGTCGGTCAGCGTCTGCGCGGGCGCCACGGTCACCGAGTCGCCGGTGTGCACGCCCATCGGGTCGACGTTCTCGATCGAGCAGATGATGACGACGTTGTCGGCGAGGTCGCGCATCACCTCGAGCTCGAACTCCTTCCAGCCGATCACCGACTCCTCGACGAGCACGGTGCCGACCGGCGACTGCTGGAGGCCCCAGCGGATCGCCTCGTCGAGCTCCTCGGGGTTGTAGGCGATCGAGCCGCCCGTGCCGCCGAGCGTGAACGACGGCCGGATGATCGCCGGGTAGCCGATCTTCGCGACGATCGCGCGCGCTTCCTCGAGGCTCTTCACGGTGGCGGAGCGGGGAAGGTGGAGCCCGATCTTCCGCATCGCGGCCTTGAACAGCTCGCGGTCCTCGGCCTTCTTGATCGCGGGCAGCTTCGCGCCGATGAGCTCGACGCCGAACCGGTCGAGCACGCCGTCGTCCGCGAGCGACACCGCGACGTTCAATCCCGTCTGCCCGCCGAGCGTCGGCAGCAGCGCCTGCGGCCGCTCCCGCTCGATCACGCGCGCCACGAACTCGGGCGTGAGCGGCTCGATGTAGGTGCGCTCCGCCGTCTCCGGATCGGTCATGATCGTGGCGGGATTCGAGTTCACGAGCACGACCTCGAACCCTTCCTCCCGCAGCGCCTTGCAGGCCTGCGTGCCCGAGTAGTCGAACTCGCACGCCTGCCCGATGACGATCGGCCCCGAGCCGACGATCAGGATCTTCCGGAGGTCGGTGCGCTTAGGCACGCGGGGCCTGCCTTAGAGAGTCTTTCGTCGTCCGCGTTCCCATTTGCGGACGTGAATAGAACGACTCGAGAAGGGCTGCATATCGTCGATCGATATCCGTGCGCGTAGCGAGCCGATCGTCGGCAGTGTTGCGGACGTAAAGATCATCGGCTGAAACACTCCGGTGCGAAAACTCCTCGAAAATGTCATCATAAGAAAGACGGGCGTTCTTCGGCTTCTCGGTCACGTCAGCTTTCCTTTCTGACGTTCGAAAAAGCGCGGATTCAGCGTCGCGTCGAAGTAGTGCTTCCGCTTGATCCAGATGAACCCATCACCCTTACTGATGACCGCGACATCGATCGGGCCACCGACCGACTCCGTCGGCTGCGTCACCTTTTCCTTCAAGGACTGCAGCATGATGAGCGTCTCAGCGAGGGCCGCCATTTCATCGACCGGGAGTGAACCGACGACACGAGTAAGTGGGCGAAAGTGGGCATCCCATGCGGCGGATGTCCAGTTACTGCGACATTCGGCGCCGATGTCGGCGACGTGTTGGTCGAGATTCGGAATATTCGCCACGCCGAGTTCCGTCTTGACTCTCTCTGCAAGCGCACGGAGAGCCTTGTCTGATTCTTCCTCGACTTTTCCCAATACATCTGGGCTGAAGCCCATTAGGAAGGTCCGTACCATGTCGGTGGTTGCAAACGGCTTGATATACGAAACGCGGCCGACCTCGGCGCGCTGAGAGTCAGTTTGTCGGTGCAGAAACTTTCCCAGCAGAAGGCCGTAACAGCGGTACTCGATGAATCCTGGGTAGTACTCATTGTCTCCAAATCCTGCGATAACAACACCGGTGCTGCTCATGCACTGGTCATAGCTCTTGACCACATCTTTGATTGCAAGCTCCGCCAGCACGGCGGTATCGACGGTCCCATCGAGACGTCTCCCACTAACCTGCGGCAGCCTTGCCCCGCCGCACCTCGGTCTCGGAAATCAGCAGCAGCGTGAGACTCTCGTTCCGCTTGAGCTTGTCTTCGAAGTGAAGTGAAGCCGCTTCCCGTAGATTCTTGAGGAGCTGATCAAGAGTTTTGCCCTGTGTGAAAAGATCTGCTCTGATGCCGCGGGCGCACCAGAACCGCCCATCGTGATACGCCTCAACCTTGACGAGCATTGGCTTCGGCCTCTCTGTCCTCAAGTGTTCTCGTCACGAATTGAAGAACTCGGCTCACGATCGTCGGCGGATCGAACGTTGAAACAACCAGCGCGTCGAGCTGCCACTTGTCGCCGAGATAGCGTCGGTGGAGTTCGACCGGCGGTGTCGCGACTGCCGACCGCTACGCAGCGCAACGATATTGGCCAGCGCCACGCCGCCAACCCGATGCTTTCGTGACGGGCCATCATCGATCTCGATGATCGCTATGGCGTTCTGGTCGCACTGCTCGCCGGCAAACCAGACGCAGTCCGGTTTGTACCGGCTGACGCCGCGAGCACGAGCGAGTTCTGGGAACGTGAACTCGTGGCCGCACGTCGTCTGGTAGCCCATATCGCGACCAATCTGAGCCACGATCGCGTTGAGAGCTTCACCCCGCGTTACGCGCGCCGGATGAGACGGGATCACTCTTCGACAAGACCGTAGACGATGGAGATTTCGGGCGCAGCTTCCTCACGCTGGTAGAGGACGTCGTCGAGGCGGCCTTCGCCGACCCAGACGACCTCGCCGTTGCCCCAGAGCTGCTCGCCGAGCACGCTCATGCGCTTGTTCACGCGCTCGCGCACCGCGTGCGCCTCGATCGATACCTCGCTGACGGTCGTGAACGACGTCCACTCCGGCTTCTGGCCGGCGGTTTCCGTCTTCCGATACGAGATCAGGTACTTGGGCATGAGTTCGATCAGCTCCCCTTGGATCGCTTCATCAGCTCCCTGAAGCGATGGAACAGGTAGTTCGCGTCGTGCGGGCCCGGCGACGCCTCGGGGTGGTACTGCACCGAGAACACCGGCAGCTCGCGATGACGCAGCCCCTCGCACGTGCTGTCGTTCAGGTTCACGTGGCTCGGCTCCCATCCCTTTCCAGCCACGGAGTCGGGGTCCACGGCAAATCCGTGGTTCTGCGACGTGATCTCCACCTTGCCCGTCGCGAGGTCCTTCACCGGGTGATTCGCGCCGTGATGGCCGAACGGCAGCTTGTACGTCCGGCCGCCGGCGGCGAGCCCGAGGATCTGGTGTCCGAGGCAGATGCCGAACACCGGGACCGTGCCGACGAGCTCGCGCACGGAGTCGACGAGGTACGGCACCGCTTCGGGATCACCCGGGCCGTTCGAGAGGAACACGCCGTCCGGCTTCATCTCCATGACGGCGGCGGCGGGCGTCGCCGCGGGCACGACCGTGACGTCGCAGCCCGTCGCCGCGAGCTGCCGCAGGATGTTCAGCTTGATGCCCGCATCGAAGGCCACGACCTTGCACTCTCCGGGCGGCGCAGGCTGATAGCCGCGCGCGAGATCCCACGCGCCTTCGCGCCACGTGAACGGCGCGTCGACCGTCACTTCCCGCACCAGGTCTCTGCCCACCAAACCCGGGAGCGCGCGCGCGCGTTCCTGCAGACGCGCGACGTCCTCGCCCGTCGAGTTGATGACACCGTCCTGCGCGCCGTGGTCGCGGAGGTGGCGCGTGAGCGCGCGCGTGTCGATGCCCTGGATACCGACGATGCCGTGCGTTTTCAGATACGCGTCGAGGCCGGTGCGGCCGCGCCAGCTCGACGGCGTGGGCGAGGCCTCCTTCACGATGAACCCGTTGACCCACGGCCGGCGCGACTCGACGTCCTCGACGTTCAGCCCGTAATTCCCGATCAGCGGGTACGTCATCGTGACGATCTGCCCCCGGTACGAGGGATCCGTCAGGATTTCCTGATAGCCGGTCATGGCCGTATTGAAGATGACTTCTCCTGACGTTTCTCCCTCGGCGCCGAGGGCGCGGCCGCGGAACACGCGGCCGTCGCGCAGGACGAGAACCGCCGGGGTCACACTTTCACCACGGCGCCGCCGACGATCGTCATGACCGGCGCGCCGGTGAGCTGCCAGCCGGCGAACGGCGTGTTGCGGCTCTTCGAGCGGAACTGTTTCGGATCCACGGTCACGCGCGCGTCGAGATCGAGCACGGTGACGTCCGCGGCGGCGCCGGGCGCCAGGCTGCCGCCCGGCAGGTTCAGCAGGCGCGCCGGATCGGCGCTGAGTCGCGCGACCAGCGTGGGCAGCGCGAGCGTCCCGGGACGCACCAGGCGGTCGAGGAGCACGGCGACCGCGGTCTCGAGTCCGACGATGCCGAACGCCGCGTGGTCGAACTCGCCTTCCTTCTCGGAGGTCGCGTGCGGCGCGTGGTCCGTCGCGATGCAGTCGATCGTGCCGTCGATCAGCCCCTCGAGCACCGCGTCGGCGTCGCGCGTGCCGCGCAGCGGCGGATTCATCTTCGTGTTGCCGTCGAACGAGCGCACCGCCTCGTCGGTCAGCACGAGGTGATGGGGCGTCGCCTCCGCGGTGACGCGGACCCCGCGCGCTTTCGCCTCGCGCACGAGCCGGACCGCCGTCGCCGTCGAGAGATGCGCGATGTGCACGTGCGCGCCCGTCATCTCCGCGAGCAGGATGTCGCGCGCGACCATCACGTCTTCGGCCGCGGCGGGCGCGCCGGGGATGCCGAGCTCCGTCGAGACCACGCCCTCGTGCATCGCCGCGCCGTGCGCGAGCGAGCAGTCCTCCGCGTGGCTGATCACCGGCGTGCCGAAGGGCAGCGTGTACTCCATCGCGCGCCGGTAGAGGTTGGCGTCCATCACGCACTTGCCGTCGTCGGAGAACGCGACGCACCCCGCTTCGGCGAGCTCCGCCATCTCGGACAGCACCTTGCCTTCGAGCCCGCGGCTCACCGCGCCGATCGGATAGACGCGCACGACGCCTTCGCTGCGCGCCTTCGCGAGGATGTAGTCCGTGATCGATCGGTTGTCGTTGACGGGCTGCGTGTTCGCCATGCACGCGACGGCCGTGAAGCCGCCGGCCGCCGCCGCGCGCGTGCCGCTCGCGACCGTCTCCTTGTACTCGAAGCCGGGCTCGCGGAGATGCACGTGGATGTCGATGAAACCGGGGCACACGACCTTGCCGGCGACGTCGATCACGTCGGCGCCCTTCGGCATGGGCCCCGCGCCGCCGACACGCTCGATGCGCCCGTCGACGATGACCACGTCCTGCACGCCGTCGACGCCGTTCGCCGGATCGATCACGCGGCCGCCCTTGAGGATCGTCGTCGTCTTCATGCCTGCGCCGCCTTGCTGCCCGCCAGCAGCACCAGGACCGCCATCCGCACCGCCACGCCTTTGGCCACCTGGTCGAGGATCACCGAGTAGGGTCCGTCCGCGACTTCCGGAGAGAGCTCCACCCCGCGGTTCACCGGACCCGGATGCATGATCAGCACGTCCGGTCGCGCGTGCGCGGCGAGCTTGTCGAGCGTGAGGCCCCAGTAGCGCGAGTATTCGCGGAGCGACGGGATCAGCCCGCCGGTCATCCGCTCCTGCTGCAGGCGCAGCATCATGATCACGTCGACGTCGCGGATCGCGTCCTCGAGCCGGTGGCTCACCTTCACGCCGAGCTCGCCGACGAACGGCGGGATGAGCGTGGGCGGGCCCGCCACGGTGACGGTCATCCCGAGCTTTCGCATCGCGTGGATGTTCGACCGCGCCACCCGCGAGTGCGCGATGTCGCCGACGATGGCCACCTGCAGCCCTTCGAGGTGGCCCTTCCTCTCGCGGATCGTCAGCAGGTCGAGCAGCGCCTGCGTCGGATGCTCGTGGCACCCGTCGCCCGCGTTGACGATCGAGCAGCGCATGGCTCGCGCGAGGATCTCCGAGGCGCCGGACGACGAGTGCCGCACGACGACCACGTCGGGGCTCATGGCCTCGATGTTCTTCGCCGTGTCGAGGAAGCTCTCGCCCTTCGCCGCGCTGGACCCGCTCGCGGAGAAGTTGATGACGTCGGCGGAGAGCCACTTGCCGGCGATCTCGAACGAGGTGCGCGTGCGCGTCGAGTTCTCGTAGAAGAGGTTGACGATCGTCTTGCCGCGCAGCGCGGGAACCTTCTTGATCTCGCGCGAGGCGATCTCCTCGAGCGAGGCCGCGCTGTCGACGAGGAGCGTGATCTCGGCGGCGTCGAGATCGCGCATGGTGAGGAGATCCTTGCGGGTCCAGGCCACGGCTAGCCCTCCTCTTCCACGATCACCACACGGTCTTCGCCGTCGTGCTCCTTCATCCGCACGGCGACGCTCTCCTTGCGCGAGGTCGGCAGGTTCTTGCCCACGTAGTCGGGCCGGATCGGCAGCTCGCGGTGGCCCCGATCGATCAGCGTCGCGAGCTGGATGCTCCGGGGCCGGCCGAGGTCGATCAGCGCGTCGAGCGCCGCGCGGACGGTGCGGCCGGTGAAGAGCACGTCGTCGACGAGGACGACCGTCTTGCCCTTGATGGAGAAGGGGATCTCGGTCCCGCGGATCACCGGCGTGCCGCGGAGATCGAGGTCGTCGCGGTAGAGCGTGATGTCGAGCGTGCCGACGGGGACGGTGGAGCCGTCGATGCGCACGATCTTTTCCGCGAGCCGTCGCGCGATGTCGACGCCGCGCGTGCGGAGCCCGACGAACGCGAGCTCCTTGGCGCCGTCGTTCTTCTCGAGGATCTCGTGCGCGATGCGGGTGAGCGCGCGGTCGAAGGCGGCTTCGTCGAGGACCTGGGCCTTCTCGCGCGGACGTGCGGGCGGGCTGGGGCTCATCGTGCTCTCCTTACGGGCCTCGCGGGGCCCACTTAAAGGAAGAACGTTGCTGCGGACCCCACCATACATGGGGAATCGGGTCGCGTCAATACTCGATCGTTGGTAGTGCTCGATCCTTGGTAGGCGCGGGCGGCGGGGCTCGAGGCCGCGAGACGGAAACGCACCGTTCCACACCGAGACCGCTGCGCCCCACGTGGGGCGGCCTCTCCGCAGCAGCGGGAGCGGAGTCGACGTAGAGACGTCACTCGAATCGACGCCTTACCGCGCAACCAGCCGCGGCACATCGCGTGCATCCCCGCCGCGGGCCGCGAACTCTCGCACACAGAAAGGATCCCGCCAATGACCACACGCGCGTTCACTGTCGTCCTGCTGGCGCTCCTCCATCGCGATGCTCACCGCTCCGGCCTGGGCTGCTGACAAGGAGCCGCTCGGCGGCGAGTTCACCTTGATCCTCGGCGGCAGCACGGGGCCCTTCGGCACCGACGACGACTTCTCCATCGCCGGCTCGCTCGCGATCCCGCTCCTGTCCAAGGATCCTCTCTTCGGACAGGCGCTGCTCGGGGAGCTCCTGGTGGGCTACAGCAAGACGGAGGGCAACGTCACGAGCACCTCGCCTCTCACGGCCGTCGGGGCGCCGGCGGCGGCGGTGACCGGCACCACGATCGAGATCACCACGCTCCAGGTCCTGCTCGGGTTCAAGTACCGCGTCGAAAGTCTCGGCCGGCTGCAGCCGTGGCTCTCCGCCGGCGCCGGCTTCAACGTGCTGCTGTGCCAGACGAAGGGCGCGTCGCTTGGCGGCGGGGATTTCGTGTGCGGCATCGCGCCGCTTCCCCCGGAGCTGCGGGCGCGCGACGTCCCGCGCGGGGAGGGGACGGTTCGCGCGAGCGCGACATTGGGCGTGGGCCTCGACTATCTGCTGACCGAGCGGTTCTTCGTCGGCGCGGAAGTGCGTCACAGCGTGCTGACCGGCGACAACGACGACTTCACGACCTACGGAGCGCGCGTCGGCTTCCGGTGGTGATCCACTCCGCGGGCCCGGCACTCGCGGAGGGCCCGGATTCACTCCGGGCCCGGAGCGTTTGGGGGGCTTGGGGGGCCGCTGGAGGCGGCCCCCCAAGTCGAATCAATGCGCGCTCAAGAGCGCGAGGAGCTGGTCGAGGTTGATCGGCTTCGTCAGGTGCGCTTCGAAGCCCGCCTCGAGCGCGTGGCCGATGTCCTCCGGCTGGCCGTAGCCGGTCAGCGCGATCATGCGGGTGTCGCTGAACCAGGCGCGGCCGCGCATGCGGCGCGCGACCTCGAGCCCGTCGATGTCCGGCAGGCCGATGTCGCACAGCACGATCTGCGGCCGGAACGTCTCCGCGCGCGCGACCGCCTCCACGCCGGTTTCTACCGCTTCGACCTGCGCGCCCTCGATCTCGAGCATGAACTTCAGCACCTGCCGCGTGTCGCCGTTGTCCTCCACCACGAGCACGGTGCGGCCGTCGAGCCGCGTGGTGGTCGGGACGCGGCGCGGCGGCGGCGCGGGCGGCGCGGCGAGCGGCAGGCGCACGACGAAGCGCGCGCCGTAGCCGGGGCCTTCCGAGAAGGCTTCCACGGTGCCGCCGTGGAGCTCGGTCAGGCGCTTCACCAGGTCGAGGCCGATCCCGAGGCCGCCGCGCCGGCGCGACGTTCCGCCCTGGCGGAACGCCTCGAAGATCACCGCGAGGTCTTCAGGCGCGATGCCGTCGCCGGAGTCCTCCACTTCGAGCAGCGCCTCGCGATCCCGCGCCGTCAGGTGCACCGCGATCCGGCCGCCCGGCGGCGTGAACTTCACCGCGTTGGCGAGGAGGTGCGAGCCGATCTGCTGCACGCGCGCGCCGTCTCCTCACATGGGGACGGGCGCCGGCGGCAGCGTCACGACGAGGCGCGAGAGGTCGAGGAGATCGTCGACGAGCCGCACCTGCTGGCGGATGTTGCGGCGGATCGCGTCGAGCGCCTGCGTGGTGACGTCGTCGAGCCGCCCGTGACGCCGCAGCACCTCGGTCCAGCCGAGGATCGGCTGCAGCGGCGTGCGGAGCTCGTGCGAGAGCGCGGCGATGAACTCGTCCTTGAGCCGGTTGGCTTCCTCGGCGGTCTCGCGCGCCGCTTCGAGCTCGGTTTCGAGCTGCACCGTCGCCGTGACGTCGTGGACGACGCTCGCCGTGCCGGCGACGCGGCCGTCGTCCAGCAGCGGCACGGTGTTGATGGTGAACCACTCCGAGTGGCCGGGCGCGAGCTCGACGGTGAACCGGGGGTCGAGCACGTGCCGCCGCGTGGCGAGCGCCAGCGCGATCGGATCTTCCTCCGCGCTGAGCGGGACGCCGTCGCCCTTCGTCATCGGCCAGCGGAGCATCCGCTGCGCGAGCGGGACCCCGATGACCTTGTCCCAGCCGAAGCCCCGGACGCCCGCGGGATTGGCCCACGTGATCGTGCCCTGCGCGTCCGTGAGCATCACGGGCTCCGCCAGGGCGGCGAGGACGGAATGAGGCACGCCGCTCGTCATGGCTACTTCGGAGGGACGATCCCGTACGCCTTCAGCTTCCGGTAGAGGTGGCTCCGCTCGATGCCCAGCCGCTCGGCCGTCCGCGTCATGTTCCAGTCGTGCACGCGCAGCTCCGCGAGGATGAACGCCCGCTCGAAGTTGTCGCGCGCCTCCCGGAGCGAGCGCTCGCCGGCCGCGGCCGCCATCTCTCCCACGTCCTTCGGACGAAGGGGCGGCGGCAGATCTTCAGGGCCGATCGTCGCGCGCGGCGCCATGATCACGAGGCGTTCTACCATGTTTCGGAGCTCGCGCACGTTGCCGGGCCAATCGTAGGAAAGAAAATACGCGAGTGCCTCGCCGTCGAGGCGCTTCACGGGCTTGCCGTTCTCGTGACAGAACAGCGCGATGAAGTGCTCGATGAGCAAGGGTATGTCATCCTTGTGCGCGCGGAGCGGCGGCACCTCGATCGGGATGACGTTGAGCCGGTAGTAGAGGTCCTCGCGGAAGCGCCCCTCGCCGATGAGGGCGGCGAGGTCGCGATTCGACGCCGCGATCACGCGGACGTCGACCTTGATCGTCTCCTTGCCGCCGACACGCTCGAACGCCTGCTCCTCCAGCGACCGGAGGACCTTGGCCTGCGTGCGCACGCTCATGTCGCCGATCTCGTCGAGGAACAGCGTGCCGCCGTCCGCCTGCTCGAACCGGCCGCGCCGGCGCGCCACCGCGCCGGTGAACGCGCCCTTCTCGTGGCCGAACAGCTCGGACTCGATGAGCTCGTCGGGGATGGCGGCGCAGTTGATCTCGACGAACGCCCGGTGGCGCCGCGCCGACAGCGCGTGGATGGCGCGCGCCACCAGCTCCTTGCCGCTGCCGTTCTCGCCGTGCACGAGCACGCGGCCGCTCGATGGCGCGGCGGTGGCGATCTGGTCGCGAAGCGCGCGCATGACGGCCGTCTCGCCGATGATCTCCGCGCGCGAGGAGAGGCGCGCGCGCAGCGCGGCGTTCTCCTGCTCCAGGCGCCCGTGCTCGAGCGCGCGGCTGGCGCTCAGCAGCGTCTTCTCCAGCGACAGCGGCTTCTCGATGAAGTCGTAGGCGCCGAGCCGCGTGGCCTTCACGGCGGTCTCGATGGTGGCGTGGCCGGAGATCATCACGACCGTCGCGTCCGGTCTCAGGCGCTTGATCTCGGTGAGCGTCTCGAGCCCGTCCATCCCCGGCATCAAGATGTCGAGGAACACCAGGTCGTGCCCGTCGTCGGCGAGCGCGGCGAGCGCGTCGGCGCCGCTCGCCACCGCGGTCACGCGATAGCCCTCGTCTTCCAGCACGCCGCGCAGCGACGTCCGGATCGCGGGCTCGTCGTCGACGATGAGGATGTGCTCCCCGGCCATTCAGGCGCTCACGGGCGCCGGACTCGGCGCCGGCGCCACCGGGATCTCGATGACGAAGCGGCTGCCATGCGGAACATTGTCCTCCAGCCGGAGGGTCCCGGCGTGCTCGGCGACGATTTCCTGCACGATGGCCAAGCCGAGGCCCATGCCTGACGCCTTCGTCGAGTAGTAGGGCGCGAAGAGCTTCTCCCGCTCGCCGGCGGGGATGCCCGGGCCGCGGTCGCTCACGGTGATGCGCGCCCGGCGTCCCTCGTCGACCAGCGCGGTCTCGACCTCGACGTCGCCCGTGCCCCGCACCGCGGCCACCGCGTTGTCGACGAGGTTCTGCACCGCGCGCCTGAGATGATCCGGGTCGACGTCGAGCAGGGGCAGGTCCTCCGGGTGGCGGGTCACCAGCGTCAGCGCCGGATGCGAGTCGCGATAGAGCGCGGCGACGCCGTCGACGATGGGCCGGACGTCCGTGGGCCGCGGCGTGTGCGCGGGCATGCGCGCGAAGCGCGAGAACTCGTCCACGAGGCGCTTGAGCGCGTCGACTTCCTGGACGATCGTCTCCGTGCACTCCTGGACCAGCGCGCGCTCGCCCGGCGTCTCGCCGAGGCGGCGGCGCAGCCGCTGCGCGGAGAGCTGGATGGGCGTGAGCGGGTTCTTGATCTCGTGCGCGATGCGCTGGGCGACCTCGCGCCACGCGGAGAGGCGCTGCGCCTTCAAGAGCTCGGTGAGGTCGTCGAAGACCACGACGGCGCCGGCGTAGTCGCCGTCGGGGCCGCGGAGCGCGGTCGCCATCGCGACCAGGGTCACGGAGGCGCCGTCGCGCCTGAGCGTCAGCTCGCGCTCGACGACGCCGGTGCGGAGCCGGCGCGTGCGCTCGACGAGCATCGCCACGTCGGTGACCTCGCTCCTGGCGAACACGGTCTCCACGGGCTTGCCGACGCTCGCGGCGTCGTCGAGGCCGAACATCCGCGCGGCCGCGCGGTTGATCGTGGTCACGCGGCCGTCCAGATCGAACGAGACGACGCCGGTCGTGATCGCCTCGAGCACCGTCTCGATGTAGTGCCGCCGCTCCTCCAGTTCCGTGTGCTTGTCCTGCAGCTCGAGGTACGCGGTCTCCAGCCGGCGCTTCGACTCGGACAGGTCGTCGGTCATGCGGTTGAAGGACTGGACGAGCACGCCGATCTCGTCCTCGGCGCGCGCCTGCACCTTGTAGCGGAGGTTGCCCGCCGCGACCTCGCGCGTGCCCTCGGCCAGCTCGGCGATCGGGTCGGTGATCCCGCGCGCCAGGTGGAGCCCGAACCACGTGAACGAGAACACGACGATGAGCGTGAGCAGCAGGAAGAGCAGGATGTAGCTGCCCTTGATCGGGTTCTTCATCAGCCGGATCTGCTTGTAGTCCTTGAAGGCCTGCGAGATCGCGCGCACCTTCGCCTCGAGGCGCTCGGTGACGTGGGTGCCCACGACGACGACCGCCACGACCTCGCGGCGCCCGTCGCGTATCGCCCACACCGGCGCGACGGCCTCGACGAGGTCGCCCGAGGGCAGCTCGCGCACGGACGTCGTCTCCTGACCGCCCAGCCCTTGCCTGACCTGGATCTCGCCGACGCGGCGCAGCGGCTGGTCGCCGAGCACCGGATCCTTCACGTGCGCGAGCTCGCGCTGGTCGCGCGCGAGCACCGTGATCGCCGAGAGGCCGACGAGGTCCTGGTGCTCCGCCAGATAGGCGAGCAGCGCGTCGCGGCGCGCGGGAGCCAGGAGCCCGTCGCGATCGATCACGCGCGCGACCTGGTGCGCCTGCCGCAGCGCCGCGACCTCGAGGCTGCGGTAGTACGTCTGCGCCACCGCCAGCGCCTGGTCGAGCGGCCGCTCCACCTGCGGCTTGAACCAGCCCTCGATCGACCGCCCGATGAAGTTCGACGCGATGATGAAGATGAGGATCGCCGGCGTCACCGCGAGCAGCACGAACGAGATGACGAGCTTCAGCTTGAACTTCGAGCCGAGCACCTTGTGGCGGCGCTCGGACCAGAGCTTCAGGAGGTTCCGGAACAGCAGGACGAGCAGCAGCAGGAAGACGATCAGGTTCAGGTTGAGCAGCGCGATGATCGCGACGTTCGAGGCGACCGGAATGTCCGGCGCGCGCACGCCGAGGTCGAAGGCGCTGGCCACACCCAGCAGCAGGAGGAACCCCGTGATGACCACGAGGTTCCGCTTGCGCCGGCTCGCCTCGCTCAGGAGCGGCATAGACGGCGATTATAGAACGCGGCCGTCATCGGGCCGGCGCTTCTCGGGAGGAAAAGACGCGTTGTTTTCCGGCTAGATCGAGGCCGGGGAGGGGGCGCGCTGCAGCCGCTCGTCCACCGTCGCCGGACGCAGCACCGTCACCGTCGCCGGGCGGCGCTCGAGGCCCAGCGCGCGCTGGATCGCGACCACCAGCTCGTAGTTCAGCGCGTGGCCGGCGTTGCGGGCGACGACATGGCCGAGCACCGGCCGCCCGAGCAGCCCGAGATCGCCGACGAGGTCGAGCACCTTGTGGCGGACGAACTCGTCGCGATAGCGCAGGCCGTTCAGCACGCCGCCGTTGCCCACGCCGATCGTGTTGTCGAGCGACACGCCCTGCGCGAGGCCGCGCTTGCGGATGGCACCCAGATCCTTCAGGAACCCGTACGTCCGCGCGGGCGCGAAGTCCTGGATGAACGAGCGCTCCGTCGCGGTCCACGAGAGCGCCTGCGTGCCGATCGCCGGGTGATCGTTGTCGAGCGTGTAGCTGATGCGCAGGCGGTCGGCGGGCACGATCTGCAGCCAGCGGCTCTCGGTCCCGACGCGGATCGGGTAGGGGACGGTGACCGGCCGGCGGCGCGCGTTGAGGCGCGTGCGGCCCGCGGAGAGCAGCAGCGCGACGAACGGCTTGGCGCTGCCATCCATCGCCGGCACTTCGGTCGCGTCGAGCCGGATGTCCAGGTTGTCGATCCCGAGACCGGCCGCGGCCGCCAGCAGGTGCTCCACGGTCTGGATGCGGACGGCGCCGCGGCCGAGCGTGGTCGCGTAGTGCGAATCGACGACGCTCTCGGGTGCGGCGGGAATCGGCTCGCTCTCGACGCAGAGCGTGCCGGGCGCCGAGACGCGGAACACGAGGCCCGTGTCCGCCGGCGCCGGGCTCAGCATCAGCCGGACGGGCTTGCCGGAGTGAAGGCCGATGCCGTCGAGGCTGACGGCCTTCCGGATCGTCCGCTGATAATCCATCCCGCGATCTCTCAGGCAACGCCGGTGCCAGACCGGCGGATCGTTGTGATTCGAGAGCTTACAACGAGCCTGCGCCGTCGACGGCCCGGCGGCGATGCGCGAATGAGACACGTTCGGACGTGAGCCGTCTCATTTACACATCGACGACCACGCGCACGTCGACGCGCCCGTCGCGCTCGGCCACCTCGACGTGGTGGTGGGTCACGGCCTTGACGATCGTTCCCAGCGGATGCCGGGCCGGATCGAGCGGCTCGCCATGGAGCAGGCCGTGGACGAGATCGTCGCGGCACGTGTCGACCTCCACGCGCGCGACCGCGAAGCCTTCGATCTCGTGCACGTACAGGCACTCGTTGAGCCAGTTGACGAGCAGCGCCTCGGGCGAGGCGCCCTGCGCGCGGGCCTCGCGTGTTTCGGTCGCGGCGACGGCCGCCGGCGGGACGACGAGCGCGAACACGCCTTCCGCCGCACGCGCGAACGCCTCGGCGCGCGAGGGACCCCACGCGTGCACGCCGACATCCGCCTCGACGTCGAAGTGCTCCCAGCTCATTTCAGGTCGCCGTACGCGAACTGGAGCGCCGCGACGATCGCCGGCCCCGCCGTCTCCGTGCGGAGAATGCGCGGACCGAAGCCGGCGATGCGCCAGCCGGCGCGGCGCGCGGCGTCGACCTCGTCGCGCGTGAGCCCTCCCTCGGGGCCGACGATCACCATCGCGCCGCGCGGGACGTCCGCGTTCGCCAGGCCCTGTCCGAGCGGCGCGCCTTCCTGCTCCCAGAGGCACAGCCGGAGCATCGACGCCGGCGCCGGCTCGGTGATCCAGTCCGCGAGCGGGCGCACCGCGTCGATCTCGGGAAGTCGCGCGCGTCCGCACTGCTTCGCGGCCTCGCGCGCCACGCGCTGCCAGCGGGTCAGACGCGTCGCCGCGCGCGCGGCTTCGAGCCGCACGACGGTGCGCGCGGTGATCGCCGGCGCGACGCGCGCGACGCCGAGCTCCGTCGCCGCGCGGATGATCGCCTCCATCTTGTCGCCCTTCGGCAGGCCCTGGATCAGCGTCACCGGAAACGGCGACTCGGTGTCACGCGTGGCCACGCCGACGATCGTGCCCGTGGCTTCGACGGCGACCTGCTCGAGCCGCACGGTGAAGTCGCGGCCGCTCCCGTCGACGGCGACGACGGTGTCGCCGGGCTTCAGGCGCAGCACGCGCGCCAGGTGGCGGCTCTCCTCGCGATCGAACGTGACGTGATCGCCGCGCCGCCGCTCGGGTGCGATCGTGAAGCGCCGCATCGTCACGCGAGGCCCCGAGCGATCACCGATCGCCCGGCTCCAGCACGAGCGTGCTCCATCCCTCGCGCGTGATCGTGTCCCGCCGGCGCCAGGCGTCCGCGGCGAGCATCCGCTCGACCTCCTCCGCTTCGGCGTCGAGGATGCCGCCGAGGATCAATGCGCCTCCCGCGGTGACGTAACGCGCGTAGCGTGAGGCGAGGCTCCGATGCGCGGCGGTGATCAGGTTCGCGACGACGAGCGGCGCGGGGACGGCGCCCGGCGCCGGCGCGACGTCCATCGTCGCCGCGTCGTCGACTCGACACGAAACGCGCCCGGCGACGTCGTTGCGCACGGCGTTCGCGGCCGCGGCGGCGATCGCATCCGGGTCTTCGTCGATCGCGAGCACCGCGCTCACCCCGACGCGCGCGAGCGCGATCGCGAGGATGCCGGAGCCGGTGCCGAGATCCACCGCGTGAGACGGCGTCTCCCGCTCGACGACACGCTCGATCGCTTCGAGACAGCCCGCCGTGCTGCCGTGGTGCCCGGTGCCGAAGGCCCGCCCGGGCTCGATCACGAGCACGACGCGCCCGCTCCGGGACGTCGCGTCCAGCGTGGCGAGCTCCCAGGGCGGCGCGATCACGAAGCGCCGGCCGACGGCGATGGGGCGGAAGTGCTCACGCCACGCGTCGGCCCACCCGCTGTCCTCGAGCGAGACCACGCGCGGGCGCCCGATCGCACCGAAGCCGAGCGCGGCGAGTCCGTCGGTATACGCGGTGACGTGCTCGGTGAGGATCGCGGGCGGCATCGTCTCGGGAAAGAACGCGCGCAGCTCCGGCGGCTCGCCGGGGCGCTCTTCCTCGACGACGCCCAGCGCGCCCGTTTCCCAGAGAAAGTTCGTGAGACCTTCGGTGGCGCCGGCCGGCGCCGTCAGCGTGAGCTCCCAGTAGCGGGCGAGGGCGCGCACCGCTACTCCAGAATCTTTTTCATCCGCTCCAGGAAGGAGGTGAGGAGAGGCCCGCGCTGCCCGCTCGACGCCTTGTCGTACGCGTCGAGCGCTTCGCGCTGCTTCGCGTTGAGCTTCTGCGGCACTTCGAGGACGAGGCGATAGCACGCGTCGCCGTGGCCGCGGCCGCGCAGGTGCGGCAGGCCCTTGCCGCGGAGCCGGAGCACCTGCTGAGGCTGCGTGCCCGCCGGGATCTTCAGCGTCTCGGAGCCGGCGAGGACCGGAACGTCGACGTCGGCGCCGAGCGCGAGCTGCGGGAACGAGACCGGCACGTCGCAGACGAGGTCGACGCCGTGCCGCGTGAAGATCGCGTGATCGCGGATGCGCACGAGCACGTAGAGATCGCCGTGCGGCCCGCCGTGCACGCCGGCCGAGCCTTCGCCGCTGAGGCGGAGCTGCATGCCGTCCTCGATGCCGGCGGGGATCTTGATGCCGAGCAGCCGCTCGGAGCGCTGGCGCCCTTCGCCGCGGCACGTCTTGCACGGGCTCTTGTTGATCTCGCCCTCGCCCTGGCACTTCGGGCACGTGCGCGCGACGGTGAGGAAGCCCTGGCTGAAGCGCACCTGGCCCTGGCCGCGGCAGGTCTCGCACGTCGTGCGCGTCGAGCCGGGCTCACCGCCGGTGCCGCGGCAGGTCTCGCACGCTTCGAGACGCGGGACCTGCACTTTCGTCTCGATGCCGGTGGCCGCTTCCTCCAGCGTGATCTTCAGCTCGTACTGGAGATCGTCGCCGCGCGCCGCGCGCGGCCGCCGCGCGCGGCCGCCGCCCGCGAAGAAGTTCTCGAAGATGTCCTCGAAGAGCGTGCCGAAGCCGCCGCCGTCGAACCCGCCGCCCGCGCCCGGCGCCACGCCGAAGCGGTCGTAGTGCGCGCGCTTGTCGGCATCCGAGAGCACGGCGTACGCCTCGCTGATCTGCTTGAAGCGTTCCTCGGCGGCCTTGTCCCCGGCGTTCTTGTCGGGGTGGTACTGCATCGCGAGCTGGCGATAGGCGCGCTTGAGCTCGGCGTCACTGGCTTCGCGCCCGACGCCCAGCACCTCGTAGTAGTCGGTGGCCACGAGCTAGGCCGCGTCCTCGTCGGGCGCCGCCGCGACGGCCACCTGGGCCGGGCGCAGCACGCGTCCACGCAGCGAGTAGCCGGGCACGGTCTCGCCCACGACCGTGTCGGGCTCCTTGTCGAGGCTCACCACGCGCGCGATCGCTTCGTGGTGATTCGGATCGAAGCGCTCGCCGAGGGCCGAGTAGCGGGTGACGCCGTGGCGCTCGAGGACCTTCAGGAACTCGCGGCGGATCAGGTCCACGCCGTCGACGATCGCCGAGGACTCGCCCGCCGCGCGCGCGGCGTCGAGCGCACGGTCGAGGTTGTCGATGACGGGGATGACGTCGCGCACGAGGGTCTCGGCGGCGAAGCGGACGGCGTCCTCGCGGTCGCGCTGCGCGCGCCGCCGGGTGTTGTCCGCCTCGGCCAGCGCACGGAGCAGACGGTCGTTCTTCTCGGCGAGCTCGCGGCGGAGCTCGTCGATCTCGGGCGTGCCGCCGGGAGCTTCCGTCCCGCGGCCGTCCATGGCGGTGCGATCGTCGCCGGATTCCATGAGGGAAATTATAGCAACCGCTTCGCGGTCAGGACGGCAGGTAGAGATCCTGGCGGACGCGGGAGAGCGCGTCGGTGACGTGGCGCGCCGTCTCGTCGACCACCGACATGATCTCGGGATAGGGCAGGCGGCGCGGCCCCACGACCCCGAGGATGCCGAGCACCTGGTCGCGGTACATGTACGACGCGGTGATCACCGTGCAGTCGCGCATCTCCGCGACGGGGTTCTCCTCGCCGATCGTCACCCGCACGCCCTGCTCTTCGGCCATCGACGCGAGCAGCTCGGCGAGCCGCTGCTTCTGCTCGAACATCCGGAGCAGGGCGCGCGTCGACTCGAGGTCGCCGAACTCGGGATGATCGAGGATGTTCATGGCGCCGCTCACGTAGAGCGTGCGGCCGCTCAGCAGCGCATACACCTGGTCCAGCACGCCGCCCGCGCGCGCCGTGAGCGGATCCAGCGGATCGCGCCGGCGCGCCGACTCCATGATCTCGGCGACCGTGCGGTCGCGGAAGCGCCGCGTGAGCTCTCGGCCGACCTCGCGGACGTCCGACTCCCGCAGCGGCGGGTCGACCGTGACCGCGCGCACCGTCAGCCAGCCGGCATCCGTCACGACCACCGCGAGCGCGCGGTCACCCTCGAGCGGGATGAGATCGACGCGGGCGATGCGCGTGTGCGAGAGCGGCGGCGCGAGCAGGAGGCCGGTGAGCCGCGTGGCGTTCGACAGGTGCGCGGACGCGCGCTCCATGAAGCCGTCGATGCCCGAGCGGCGCGCGGGCAGGGTGTCGGCGCGCGGTGCCGTCGCCCCGCTGGGCGGCGGGAACGACTCGACGTAGAAGCGATACGCCTTGTCCGTCGGCACCCGGCCGGCGCTCGTGTGGGGCTGGGCGAGATAGCCGAGCTCCTCGAGGTCCGACATCACGTTGCGGATCGTGGCGGGCGACAGCGACGGGAAGTACCGCCTGCTCAGCGCGCGGGAGCCGACGGGCTCCGCGGTGTCCACGTACTCCCGGATGACGGCGACCAGGACTTCTCGATGACGCGCATCCATGTGTGTCGCACTACGATTCTATAGCAGATCGACGAACAGCGCGTCCGAGACGAGGAAGCCGCGCTCCGTGAGGCGGACGCGCGCGCCACGACGCTCCATCAGGCCTTCCCCGAGCCACTCGTCCACCCGCCCGCGAAGCGCGGGCGTGGCATCCACGCGCTCGTCGAGCGTCTCCCGCGCCACGCCGTCGGCGGTGCGCAGGCCGAGGAAGAGCCGCTCGGCCAGAGCCTGGTCGGCCGTGAGGTGTTCGGCGCGCTCGATCGGCAACGCGCCGCCCTCGAGGAGCGCGGCGTACCGGGCGATGGGCTTGACGTTCGCGTAGCGCACGTCGCCGACGAAGCCGCACGCGCCGGGGCCGAGTGCCAGGTACTCGCCGCGGCGCCAGTAGATCTGGTTGTGACGCGAGCGGCGCGCGGGGCGCGCGTAGTTCGAGATCTCGTAATGCTCGAGGCCGCGGTCGCGCGCCTCGTGCGCGAGCGCCCAGTACTGCGCGACGACGGCCTCTTCGGGCGGCAAGCCGCGCACGCCGGTCGCGCCCCAGAGGCTGCCGTCGTCGAGCGTGAGGCCGTACGCGGAGAGGTGGTCGGGCTCCCAGTCGAGGACCGCGCGGATCGCGCGCGTCCATCCCTCGAGATCGAGCCCGGGCAGGCCGTACACGAGGTCGACGCTGACGTTGTCGAACCCCGCCTCGCGACACAAGGCGAAGGCGTGCCGCGAGCCGTGCGCGTCGTGCAGTCTCCCGATCGCGGGCAGGATCGCGTCGTCCATCGCCTGCACGCCGAGGCTGATCCGATTCACCCCGCTCGCGCGGTACCGACGCAGCTTTTCAAGATCGAGGCTCTCGGGATTGCTCTCGACGGTGACCTCGAAGCCCTCCGCGAGCGCGAGGCGCTCGCGCACGTGATCGAGAATGCCGTTGAGCTCCGCCCCGCTCAGCAATGAAGGGGTTCCGCCGCCGAAGAACGCGCTCTCGAGCCGAGTGCGTGATGCCCACGGCGCGGCGGCGACGAGGTCGATCTCTCGATGCAGCGCATCGAGATAGCGCCGCATGGATCCCTCGTCCATGGGCGCGGTATTGAACGAGCAGAAGTAGCACTTTTTCGTACAGAACGGCACGTGCACATACAGCCCGAGCGTGTCCGAGCGCGGGCGTTGCCCGCGCAATCCTTCCTCAGGGGGAGGCAGGGAGGAGCGCGCCGCACGGCGCGCGACGACCGCCGGAAGGGGGACGAAGTCCCCCTCCGGGTTCACGGAATGTAGTTGGCGAGGCGCCACCAACGCAGCCAGTGACGGTCGCTGTCCCACGACCAGTAGATGAGGAACGCCTTGCCCTTGATCTTGTCGCGCTTCACGAAGCCCCAGTACCGGCTGTCCTGCGAGTTGTCGCGGTTGTCGCCCATCACGAAGTACGAGCTCGCGGGGACGACCGTCGGCTCGCAGCCGTACGCGTACCCGCAATAGGTCTGCCCGCCCGGCGGCGGCGGCGGGTCCGGCCGCTTGACGTACGCCTCCCGGAGCGGACGTCCGTCGACGAACACCTGCGACCCGCGGATCTGCACGGTCTCGCCCGGCCCGGCGACGATGCGCTTGATGAAGTCGCGCTTCTCGTCCTGCGGGTACTTGAAGACGATGATGTCGCCGCGCTGCGGATCGCGCAGGCCCGGCACGCGCGCGTCGGTGAACGGCACCTCGGGCCCGTAGAGGAACTTGTTCACGAGGATGTAGTCGCCGACCAGCAGCGTGTCCATCATCGAGCCCGACGGGATGGTGAACGCCTGCACGACCAGCGTCCGGATGACCAGCGCGAGCAGGATCGCGATCGCGATCGCTTCGCCGTACTCCCGGATGAGCGACTTGTGCCGGGGCTTCGCGGGCGCAGCGGGAACCACGCCGTCGGTCGGGGTCGTGCCGACGACCGCGGGCGCGTCCATGCCGACCTTGCGTTCGTCCGTCAAGTCTTCAGCACCGTGAGGAAGGCCTCCTGGGGCACCTCCACTCGCCCGACCTGCTTCATGCGCTTCTTGCCTTCCTTCTGCTTCTCGAGCAGCTTGCGCTTGCGCGTGATGTCGCCGCCGTAGCACTTGGCGGTGACGTTCTTGCCCATGGCCTTCACGGTCTCGCGCGCGATCACGCGGCTGCCGATGGCCGCCTGGATCGCCACCTCGTACATCTGACGCGGGATCACGCCGCGGAGCTTCTCCACGAGGGCCTTGCCCCGCTCGTACGCCTTGTCGCGGTGGACGATGATGCTGAGCGCGTCGACCGGGTCGCCGTTCAGCAGGATGTCGAGCTTCACGAGGTCGGACGCCCGGAAGTCCGACAGCTCGTAGTCGAACGACGCGTAGCCCTTCGAGATCGACTTCAGCTTGTCGTAGAAGTCGACGACGATCTCGGAGAGCGGGAAGTCGAACCGGATGTGGACGCGCTTGCCGATGTACTCCAGCGACTTGTGCTCGCCCCGCTTCTCCTGCGCGAGCTTGTAGATCGACGTCATGAACTCCGTGGGCACGTAGATCGAGGACGTGACGTACGGCTCCTCCATCTCCTCGATCTTGTCCGGCGTGGGGAGCTTCGACGGGTTGTCGATCTCGAGGAGCTCGCCCGCGGTCGTCAGCACGCGGTACTGCACGCTCGGCGCCGTGACGATCAGCGAGAGGTCGAACTCGCGCTCGAGCCGCTCCTGCACGATCTCCATGTGGAGCATGCCGAGGAAGCCGCAGCGGAAGCCGTAGCCGAGCGCGAGTGAGGTCTCCGGCTCGTAGGTGAACGCGGGGTCGTTGAGCCGGAGCTTCTCGAGCGCGTCGCGCAGGACCTCGAAGTCCGTGTCCTCGATCGGGTAGAGACCGGCGAACACCATCGGCTTGGCGTCGCGATAGCCGGGAAAGGCCGCCGTCGCCGGCCGCGCCTGCTCGGTGATCGTGTCGCCGACCTTGGCGTCCGCGACGCGCTTGATCGCGGCGGTGATGTAGCCGACCTGGCCGGCGGACAGCTCGTCGACCGGACGCATGTCGGGGGAGAACACGCCGACCTGCTGGACCTGGTAGCTCGCGCCGTTCGACATGAACAGGACGCGCATGCCCTCGCGCACGCGCCCGTCGGTGACCCGGATGTAGACGACGACGCCCTGGTAGGAGTCGTAGAACGAGTCGAAGACCAGCGCCTTCAGCGGCGCGTCCGGCTCACCTTTGGGCGGCGGGATCCGCGCCACGATCGCCTCGAGCACTTCCGGGACGCCGGTGCCGTGCTTGGCGGAGATGGCGAGCGCTTCGTCGCCGTCGAGGTCGAGCGTCTCGGTGATCGCGAGCCGCGTGCCCTCCACGTCGGCCGCGGGCAGATCGATCTTGTTGATCACCGGGATGATCGTGAGGCCGGCGTCCGAGGCGAGGTAGAAGTTCGCGAGCGTCTGGGCCTCGATGCCCTGCGCGGCGTCGACGATGAGGATCGCGCCCTCGCACGCGGCGAGCGCGCGCGAGACCTCGTACGAGAAGTCGACGTGCCCCGGCGTGTCGATGAGGTTCAGCGTGTACTCGTGGCCGTCGCGCGCCCGGTAGAGCAGGCGCACCGTGTGCGCCTTGATCGTGATCCCACGCTCGCGCTCGAGGTCCATCGAGTCGAGCACCTGGTCGACGGCTTTCTTCGCATCCATGGTGCCGGTGAGCGACAGCAGGCGATCGGCGAGCGTCGACTTGCCGTGGTCGATGTGGGCGACGATCGAGAAGTTGCGGATCCGGGACAGGGCCATCAACCCAGTTTAACAGGCCCGAGGCTTGGGTCCGTCACCCGAGTCGCGATCTCTCGGCCACGATCGCGCCGGCCTCGAGCGTCACCCCGGGGCCGACCTCGGCGTGCGCGCCGATGCGCGCGCCGGATGCCACCACACAGTCGCGGAGGATCGCGCCGGCGCCCACCGTGACGTCGTCCCAGAGCACCGTCCCGCGCACGCGCGCGCCGGCGCCGATGCGGCAGCGGGCGCCGAGGACCGCGTGGGGGCCGACGACCGCGCCCTCGCCGAGCTCGACGCCGCTGCCGATCACCGATGGTGCCTCGACGCGCGCGTCGCGCCCGGCCTGCACGCCGTCCGCGAGCCAGCTCCCATCCTTCGCGTCGCCCGGCGGGGCCAACGGGGAGGCGACGCGACCGTCGAGCAGATCGACCTGCGCCTCGCGATACGCGGCGGGCGCGCCGATGTCGCGCCAGTAGGGCTCGGCGATCCAGCCGAAGCACGGCGTGTCGTCGGCGACGACGGCGGGAAAGAACTCGCGCTCGATCGACACGGGCCGATCGGCGGGGATGCGCGCGAGCAGCGCGGCGTCGATCAGGTAGACGCCGCCGTTGATCGTGCGGGCGGTGATCCCTTCCAGCGATTCGGGCTTCTCGCGGAAGGCCAGGATGCGGCCGTCGTCGGCGCACTCGACGAGGCCGTAGGGCCGCGGATCCTCGACCGTGCGGAGGAAGAGCGTGACACGCGAGCGGCGCGCGTCGTGAAAGCGCCGCATCGCGGTGAGGTCGACATCCGTGAGGACGTCGCCGTTCAGGACGCACACCACCCCGTGCGCGAGGTCGGCCGCGTTGCGGACGCCGCCGCCCGTGCCCCGCGGAACGTCTTCGACGACGTAGCGCAGCCGTGTTCCGAGCGCGGCGCCGTCGCCGAGCGCCGCGCGCACGTCCTCCACGCGGTAGGAGCACGCGAGGACGACGTCGGCGACACCGTGACGCCGGAGCAGCGCGAGCTGGTACGCGAGCAGCGGGCGGTTCAACAACGGAACGACGGGCTTGGCTCGCGAAAGGGTGAGCGGGCGAAGGCGCGTGCCTTCGCCCCCCGCGAGAATGACCGCCTGGGCTCCGTCTAGGGGCCGATCCAGCTCTCGGCCTCGTTGATCAGCATCACCGGGATGCCGTCGCGAATCGGATACGCCTTCCGGCACGCGGGGCAGATGATCCGCTGCTCCTCGAAGCGCAGATCGCCCTTGCACGCCGGGCACACGAGGATCGCTTTGAGCTCGTCGTCGATCATGGAATCCAACCCCTCTCTCAGACCTTCGTTCGGAACCACGCGAGCGTGCGACGCAGGCCCTCGTCGGTCTCGACGCGGGGCTCCCAGCCGAGGACCGTGCGCGCGCGCGTGATGTCCGGCTGCCGCACTTTCGGATCATCCACCGGAAGCGGCTGGAAGACGATCTCGCTCCGGCTCGCGGCGAGGCGGATGATGCGCTTGGCGAGGTCGAGGAGCGTCATCTCCTGCGGGTTCCCGACGTTCACGGGTTCGGTGATCTGCGAGTTCATCAGCCGCCAGATGCCGTCGATGAGATCGTCGACGTATTGAAACGATCGGGTCTGCGAGCCGTCCCCGAAGACCGTGACCGGCTCGCCACGAAGCGCCTGCGTCATGAACGCCGGGATCGCGCGGCCGTCGTTGAGCCGCATCTGCGGACCGTGACAATTGAAGATCCGCACGATCCGCGTCGACACGCCGTGCGTGCGGTGATACGCCATCGTCATCGCCTCGGCGAAGCGCTTCGCTTCGTCGTAGACCCCGCGCGGGCCCACCGGGTTCACGTTGCCCCAGTACTCCTCGCGCTGCGGGTGGACGAGCGGGTCGCCGTACACCTCGGACGTGGACGCGAGGAAGAACGACGCGCGCTTCGCCTTCGCGACGCCGAGCGCGTTGTGGGTGCCGAGCGCGCCGACCTTGAGCGTCTGGATCGGGAACTCGAGGTAATCGCGGGGCGACGCCGGGCTCGCGAGGTGCAGGACCCAGTCCAGCGGCCCGTCGATCGCGATGTGGGACGTGACGTCCTGCTGAACGAACGCGAAGCCGCGGTGCGCGCGGAGCGGCGCGATGTTCTCCGGCGAGCCCGTGATGAAGTTGTCCATGCACACGACGTCGCAGCCGCGGGCGAGGAGGAAGCCGGCGAGATGGGAGCCGATGAACCCCGCGCCGCCCGTGAGCAGGATTCGCATCGGCGCGCCCTCGCCGTCAGGCGGGGTGGGCCGGACGGCGGCCGATGGAGTGGTACGCGAACCCGAGGCGGCGCATGCGCTCGGGCTCCCAGATGTTGCGCCCGTCGAAGACGACGGGCTGGCGCATCACCGAGCGCAGGCGCTCGAGGTTGAGGAACTTGAACTCGTTCCACTCGGTCACGAGCGCCACCGCGTCCGCGTCCTCGGCCGCGGCGTACGGCGACTCCGCGTACTCGACCACCGCCGGCAGGATCTTGCGCGCGTTGTCCATCGCGACGGGATCATAGGCGCGCACGGTCGCGCCCGCTTCCAGCAGCTGGGTCACGATCTCGAGGCTCTTGGCCTCGCGCATGTCGTCCGTGTTCGGCTTGAAGGCGAGACCCAGCACCGCGATGGTGCGCGTGTGCATCGCGCCGAGCGTGTCGGCGATCATCCGCACGAAGTGGCGCGCGCGGTCGCGGTTGATGTCGATGACCGCGCGCAGCAGCGCGAAGTCGTAGCCGAGCGCGCCCGCGGTGTGGACGAGCGACTCGGTGTCCTTCGGGAAGCAGCTCCCGCCGTAGCCGAGGCCCGCCTGGAGGAACGCGGCGCCGATGCGCGAGTCGAGTCCCACGCCCTTCATGACCTGCGTGACGTCGGCGCCGGCCAGCTCGCAGATGTTCGCGACGGCGTTCATGAACGAGATCTTCGTCGCGAGCAGGGCGTTGGACGCGTACTTGATCATCTCGGCCGACGGCACGTCGGTGATGATCATCGGGCGCTCGAGCGGCGCGTAGAGCTCGAGGAGCGACATCGCGACCTGCTGCGTCGGCGCGCCGATGACGATGCGGTCGGGCCGCAGGGTGTCTTCGATGGCCGAGCCCTCGCGCAGGAACTCGGGGTTCGAGACGACGTCGAAGCGCACGGGCCGGGGCTGATGCCGCTCGATCACCTCGCGCACGAACTCGCCCGTGCCGACCGGCACCGTCGACTTGGTCACGATGACCGTGTAGCTCTCCATCGCCTCGGCGATGCCGCGCGCGACGGTCTCGACGGCGGTGAGGTCGGTCTGGCCGTCGGCGCCGGGCGGGGTCCCGACCGTGATGAACACGATCACCGAGCGGCGGACGGCCGCGGGGAGGTCGGTCGTGAACGACAGGCGGCGGTCGGCGACGTTGCGGGCGACCATCTCCTCCAGGCCGGGCTCGTAGATGGGCATGCGTCCGGCCTCGAGCGCCGCGATCTTGTCCGGCAGGTTGTCGACGCAGACGACGTCGTTGCCGAGGTCAGCGAAGACGGCGCCCGTCACGAGTCCAACGTAGCCCGTGCCGACGACGCAGATGTTCATGCCGAGGAGCCATCATAGCCGATGGCCTTGTAAGACTTGCCAAGGAATGGCTGAACAGGGGCGTCAGGCGACGGCCGGACCGTCGTCGTCGCCGTCGTCGGCGAGGCCCCAGAACTGCGTGCGCGCGTCGCGGACGGCGTCCCTGAGGGAGTCGAAGCGCTGGCCCGAGATCGTGATGGTGTCGCTGCCATCACGCGCTTTCCACATCCATTCCCGGCGCTGGCGTCCCACGGGAACGAATTGCACCTTCACGCCGTCGTTGTCCGGGCCGTTCATGGAGCGTCTCCTTCAGGGCGGGGACAACTGCAACACAGATGCCACACCGCATCCGCGTCACCGAAGCGCGGGACGCTCGTCGGGATCGCGCACCGCGACGTCCTCGTCGCGCTCGGCCGCGACCCACCTGAAGAAGACGGCGGTGAACGCGATGAGCGGGACCACGGCGGCGGGTACCCACATGAGCACGCCGCCGAGCCGCTGATCGTCGAACGGCGTGAGCCCGACGAGCCGCGGCGCCTCCGCGTAGAAGGGGTAGAGCAGCGCCTCCGAGCCCGTGATCATCGCGGCGACCGCCGTCATGGGCATCCCGAACGCGAAGAGATGGAGGATCTGCGCGGCGTATGGGAGCCGCGGCGCCAGGCTCGAGCGCCCGAGGACAGGCCACCACGCGAGCGTGGCCGCCGCCATCAACGTCAGGTGCTGGACGATGTGCCAGCCGTGGACCTCGAGCGCCCGCGTGTACGCGGCGGGGAGATGCCAGGTGACGAGCGCGATGGTGTAGAGCGCGAGCGCGGGCACGGGACGCGTGAGCGCGCGCACGAGCGTGTCGAGACGCGCCGCGCGCAGGAGACCGTCGATCATCCAGCCGGGGACCGCGAGCAGCACCAGCGGCGGCACGACGAGCGTCAGCACGAGGTGCTGCGCCATGTGCGCGCTGAAGAGGACCCGATCGCTCAGGTCGTGCATCGGCCCGTTGAGCATGCCGAGCAGCGCGACGAGCGCGAGCGCGAGTGCGGCGATCTCCGCCCCGCGCGGCCGAGCCCCGCGCGTGGCCCACGCGCCCGCCCACGCGCCGGCGAGCACGCCGACGCCGATCACGACGTCGAGGTGAATCGTCATCTGGAATCGGGGGTGTGCGAGACGCACCCCCCGCATCCCCTCCGGCGACGTCCGCGGTGACTGGTCATCGCCCGTACACGAGGAATGCGCCCGTCAACGTCGTCAGGGCGACGACGATGCCGATCGCGATCAGGAGCGGGCCCACGAAGACGAGCGACAGCACGCGGGAGTCGTAGCGCAGGTGCATGAAGAACAGCACCACGAGCGCGAACTTGCCGGCGGACATCACGAGCAGCAGCGGCACCACGATCGGCGTGAGCGCGCGGATGTAGAGCACCGCGAACTCGAGCGCGGTGATCACCGTGAGGATCACCGCCACCTTCACGTAGATGGCGACGCCGGCGTGGCCCCCGGAGTGGGCCTCGGCTTCGGCGACTACGGGATCAGGTACACGAGGGTGAAGATCGCGATCCATACGATGTCCACGAAGTGCCAGTAGAGGCCGGCGACCTCGACCTTCAGCGCGTCGGCGACCGTGAGGCGGCCGCGCAGGTCGAGGATCAGCAGCGTGGTGAGCCACGTCACCCCGATGGCGACGTGCCCGCCGTGAAAGCCCGTGAGCGTGAAGAACGTGGAGCCGAAGAGGTTCGTCCGGAGCGTGAGCCCCTCGTGGACGAACTCCGTGAACTCCCACGCCTGGAAGCCGAGGAAGATCACGCCGAAGAGCACGGTCCCCGCGAGCCAGAGCCGCGTCTGCGTGCGATCCCCCCGCTGCGCCGCCGCGAGCGCCAGCACCATCAGCAGCGACGACATGAGCAGGTCGAACGTGCTCAGCGTCGTCAGCGGCAGGTTGAGGATCTCGTGCGGATGCGGTCCCACCACGTTGCGTCCCTTGTACGCGAGGTACGTCGCGATGAGCGTGCCGAAGAAGAAGCACTCGGAGCCGAGGAACGTCCACATCGCCAGCTTGCGGTGGTCCACGGCCAGCTCGCCCACCTGGTGGGCGTGCGCGGGATTGCCATGGTGCTCGAGCGCGAACGCGAAGATCGCGACGACCGTGACCGCGGCGCCGGCCACGACGAGCGCCAGATGCGTGAGCGCGCCGACGGCGGCCGCGAGGATGCCGACGGCGGCGACGATCGGCCAGAACGACGGCGCCGGGAGGTGGATCCCGTGCGGCTCCGGCATCGGCGGGCGCGGAACGGGCTTGCGCCCGTGGCGGTCGCCGTACTTCTCGCGCCAGAACGTGTCGCGGCTGTAGACCGGCGGAATCTGGTCGAAGTCGTGCACCGGCGGCGGCGAGGAGGTCCGCCACTCGAGCGTGCGGCCGTCCCACGGATCGCCGGCGGCGCGCGCGCCGCGGCGCATGGTCAGCGCCGCGTTGACGAGGAAGAGCGCGACGCCGAGCCCCAGCACGAACGCGCCCGCCGTCGAGACGAAGTTCCACAGCGTCCACCCCGCGTCGGCAGGGTAGGTGTAGATCCGCCGCGGCATGCCGAGCGCGCCGAGGAAGTGCTGCGGGAAGAACGCGACGTTGAAGCCGAGGAACATCGTCCAGAAGTTGATCCGGCCGAGCCGCTCGTCGAGCAGCCGCCCCGTCATCTTCGGCCACCAGTAGTAGAGCCCGGCGAAGATCCCGAAGAGCGTGCCGCCGATCAGCACGTAGTGCATGTGCGCGACGACGAAGTAGCTGTCGGTTTGCTGGAGATCGACGGGCGGCGACGCGTGCATGACGCCGGAGAGGCCGCCGATGGTGAAGACACCGAGGATGCCCGCGGCGAAGCGGAAGGCGGTCGTGACGTGGATCCGCCCGCCCCAGAGCGTCGCGAGCCAGTTGAAGATCTTGATGCCGGTCGGGATCGCGATGAGCATGGTCGCGATCGAGAACGCGGCGTCGGCGACCGGCCCCATCCCCGACGCGAACATGTGGTGGCTCCACACGCCGAAGCCGAGGAAGGCGATGAGGATGCCGGAGTAGATCATGACCGGCGCGCCGAAGAGCGGCTTGCGCGCGAAGGTCGGGATGACCTCCGACACGATGCCGAACGCGGGCAGGATGAGGATGTAGACCTCCGGGTGGCCGAAGGCCCAGAAGACGTGCTGCCAGAGGTGGAGATCCGCACCCGCGGCCACGTCGAAGAAGTGCGTGCCGAAGAACCGGTCCATCATCAGGAAGATCAGCCCGACGGTGATGATCGGAAACGCGAGCACGACGAGGAACTGCACGATCAGGCTCATCCAGACGAAGAGCGGCATCCGCATCAGCGTCATGCCCGGCGCGCGCATGTTCATGATGGTCACGGCGAAGTTGACGCTCGCCACCACCGACGAGACGCCGAGGACCTGCAAGCCGATCACCCAGAAGTCGATGCTCGGGCCCGGGCTGAACGGCCGCGTCGTCAGGTTCGCGTAGCCGAACCAGCCGCCGTCGGGCGGCGTCCCGACGAGGAAGCTCAGGTTGATGAAGATGCCGCCCGACAGGTAGACCCAGTACGAGAACGCGTTCAGCCGCGGGAACGCGACGTCGCGCGCGCCGATCATCAGCGGGATCATGTAGTTGAAGAACATCGCGTTCAGCGGCATGACGGCGAGGAAGATCATCGTCGTGCCGTGCATGGTGAACAGCGCGTTGTAGAACTCGGCGCCCACGATGCGCTGGTGCGGCAGCGCCAGCTGCAGGCGGATCAGCAGCGCTTCGAGCCCGCCCACGAGCAGGAACACGAAGGCCGTGACGCCGTAGAGGATCCCGATCCGCTTGTGATCGACGGTCGTGAGCCACGCGACGAGGCCGGTCGCCTCGGCGTGCGCCGCGACCGGATGGGGGTGCGTGTCGATGCGCGTCGCCATCACTGCAGCGCGAGGAGGTACGCGGCGAGCGCGCGCGCCTGCTCGTCGGTGAGCCGGAACGGAGGCATCTTGGCGCCGGGCTTGAGCGCCGGCGCGTCGCGCACCCACGCGACGAGATTCTGCGGCGTGTTCGGCAGCATGCCGGCGCCGAGCGTCGTGCGCGAGCCGAAGTGCGTCAGATCGGGGCCGAGGGTGCCCGCGGACACGCCGCGGACCGTGTGGCAGCCGACGCACGCGCTCGCGGCGAAGAGCGCCTTGCCCGTGGTCGCGGGCTCACCGGCGGGCTCGACGGCGGGCGCGCGCTGCGCCCTCACCCACGCGTCGAAGCGCTCGGGCGCGTGCACGACCACGCGCATGCCCATGTTCGCGTGCGAGGCGCCGCAGAACTCCGCGCACTGCCCCCAGAAGTCGCCGGCGGACGACGGCATCAGCGTCATCGTGTTCGCGCGGCCCGGCACCACGTCCCGCTTGCCGCCGAACTTCGGCACCCAGAAGCTGTGAATCACGTCCGGGCCCTCGAGGCGGAAGACCACGCGGCGTCCCGCGGGCACCACGAGCTCGTTGGCGGTGACGACGCCGAGCGACGGATACGAGAACTCCCACCACCACTGGTAGCCGCGCACGACGACCTCGAGCGCGTCGCGCGGCGTCGCCAGCGTCTGCGTGCGGAAGATCACCTGGATGGTCGGCACCGCGATGACCAGCAGCACGATCGCCGGTCCGAGCGTCCACGCGATCTCGAGCCACGGGCGGCCGTGGCTCTGTGCCGGCAGCGGCGCGCCGGGCCGCTCGCGGAACCTGACGAGCACGTAGCCGAGCACCGCGAAGACGAGCGTGCCGATGGCGACGCAGATCCACGTGATCAGGCCGTAGAGCGCGAGGACGTCGCGCGCCATGTCGGAGGCGGCGACGACCGTGGACATCGGGCCGTCCCAGGCGAAGGGGCCCACGCCGATCCTAGGCGCCGATGGTCAGGAGCGTGTGGAGCAGGACGTTGGTGCCCCGCTCGATCGCGCGGGGATCGCTCGTCTCGTCGGTGCGATGGCTCTTGCCGCCGACCGAGGGAATGAAGATCATGCCCGCCTCCGTCACGGCCGCGAGGTTCTGGGCGTCGTGGCCCGCCGCCGAGTACATCCGCTGCGTGCTGAAGCCGAGCTTGCCGCACACCGCCTCGATCGCGCTCTGCACGTTCGGCGAGCACGGCGCGGGGACCGTCGCCGACGTCGGCCGGATCTCGACCCGAAGCTGACGCTCGCCGGCGATGCGCTCCGCGATGTCGCGGCACTCGTTCCAGAGGCGCTCGAGCACGGCGGGATCGGGATCGCGCATCTCGTGCACCAGCTCCACGCGCCCGGGGACGATGTTGGACGCGCCGGGATGGACGTAGACGACGCCGATGTTCGTCACGCTGACGTCGCTGCCGCGCGTGACGACGTGCTCGCGGGCGCGGAGCGCGTACTCGGCGGCGCCGAGGAACGCGTCGCGCCGCCGCGGCATGGGCGTCGTCCCCGCGTGATCGGCCTGTCCGTGAAAGATGAAGCGCGAGCGGCGCACGCCGACGATCGCCTGCACGATGCCGATCTCGACGCCCGCTTCCTCGAGCCGCGGGCCCTGCTCGATGTGCAGCTCGACGTACGACGCCACCGCGCCGGCCGGCGCCTTCGCTTCGGGGACGCGCGCGGGATCGAAGCCCGCGCGGCGCATGACGTCGACGAGCTTCTCGCCGTCGACGGCCGCCATCTCCGGCATCTGCGCCGGATCGATGCCCTTGCAGAAGGCCCGCGAGCCGAAGAGGCTCCCGTAGCGTCCTTCCTCGTCGCTCCACGCCGCCACCGCGAGCGGCCGCCGCGGCGTGGCCTTCGCCTCGACGATCGTCTGCAGACACTCGAGCCCGGCGATCACCCCGAGCGCGCCGTCGAGCGTCCCGCCCTCCGGCACCGTGTCGATGTGAGAGCCGGTGAGCACGATCGGCCGCTCGGCGCTGAAGCGGTCGGCGCCGATGGCCCCGAAGACGTTGCCCGCCCCGTCGACCCACGTCGTGAGGCCCGCGGCCCGCATCTCACCGAGCAGCCACGCGCGCGCCTCTTCGTAGGCGGATCCCCAGCAGTGGCGGGTCACGCCGCCGCCCGGCAACCCGCCGAAGCGGGAGAGCTCGGTGAGGCGGCGGGTCAAACGGGTCGCGCTGATGGAGAGCACGATTCGCGGAGTATATGCCTTGACTTGATTCGCGCGCGGTCCCTACAATGAACCACCGTTCAGTGGGGCCAGGAGGACTCTGTGGACTTCACATTGACGCCCGATCAGGAAGCGTTTCGCGAGCGTGTCCGCTCGTGGCTCAAGGCCAACATTCCGGCCGACTGGCAGCGCAAGATCGGGTCCTCCGACGTGCCTCGACCCGAAGCCTACGAGTTCCTCCGGCGGTGGCAGCACACGCTCCACGACGCCGGCTTCATCGGGCTCACGTGGCCGAAGGAGGCCGGCGGCCAGGGCCTGACGTTCATGGAAGAGCTGATCCTGCACGAGGAGATGGCCGTCGCGAAGGCGCCCCCGATGCTCAACATCCTCGGGGTCGGCATGGCCGGGCCCACGATCATCGCGTACGGCACCGAGGCGCAGAAGAAGCGCTATCCCGCGAAGATCCTCTCGTGCGAGGAGATCTGGTGCCAGGGCTACTCCGAGCCGAACTCCGGCTCCGACCTCGCGGGACTGCAGACCCGCGCGGTGAAGGACGGCGATCACTACGTCATCAACGGCCAGAAGGTGTGGACGTCGCTCGCGCACATCGCCGACTGGATGATGCTGCTCGCGCGCACGGACCCCGACGCGCCGAAGCACAAGGGCATCACGTACTTCCTCCTCGACATGAAGACGCCCGGCGTGACGGTGAAGCCGCTCAAGCAGATCACCGGCGACCCGGAGTTCAACGAGGTCTTCTTCGACAACGTGCGCGTGCACGAGTCGCAGGTGCTCGGTGAGGTCAACGGGGGCTGGCAGGTCGGGCTCACGACGCTGATGTACGAGCGTCTCGCGCTCGGCTTCGGCCTGCAGGTGCGGCTGCGCATCACGCTCGAGAGCCTGATCGAGCTGGCGCGGAAGATGGAGAAGAGCGGGCGCACGGTGACGAAGGATCCGGTCATGCGGCAGAAGATCGCGCAGCTCTGGATCGACACCGAGTCGCTGAAGTACACGGGCGCGCGCGCGATCACCAAGCTCCTGAAGGGTGAGATGCCGGGTCCCGAAGCGTCCGCGGGGAAGATGGTGTGGGTCGAGACGCACCAGCGCCTGCAGGAGCTCGCGATGGAGATCGAAGGGCCCTACTCGCAGCTGATGCAGGGCACCGACTGGGCGCTCGACGGCGGCACGTGGCAGTACACGTTCCTCCGCTCGCGCGCGAACTCGATCGAGGGCGGCACGACGGAGATCCAGAAGAACATCATCGGCGAGCGCGTGCTCGGCCTGCCGAAATAGGGGCGCGTATGGACTTTGGATTCAGCCCGGAGCAGGAGATGCTCCGCGCGACCGCGCGGAAGTTCCTCGAGAACGAGTGCAAGTCCGAGTTCGTGCGCGCGCGCATGGCGGAGCCGGCGGGCGTCACCGACGAGTTCTGGAAGAAGCTCGGCGAGCAGGGCTGGCTCGGGCTGGTCTATCCGGAAGAGTTCGGCGGCACCGGTCTCGGCTTCGTCGACCTGACGGTCTTGATGGAAGAGATGGGGCGCGCGGTCATGCCCGGGCCGTTCCTCTCCACGCTGCTGGGCGGGCTCGCGATCCTCGAAGCCGGCTCGAGCGACCAGAAGAAGGAGTGGCTCGGCAAGATCTCCGACGGCACCGCGAAGGCGACGCTCGCGTGGACGGAGCCGAGCGCGCGCTGGGACGCCCCCGGCGTGACCACCACGGCGCGCGCGGCCGGCGGCGGGTTCACGCTCACCGGCACGAAGCTCTTCGTGCCGGACGCGCACGTCGCGGACGTGCTGGTGGTGGTCGCGCGGACGTCCGAAGGCAAGCGCGCGGAGGACGGTGTGAGCCTCTTCCTCGTCCCGCGCGGCGCCAAGGGCCTCACGACGAAGCTCCTGCCCACGATGGACCAGACCCGCAAGCTCTGCGAGGTCAAGCTCGAGGACACGCCGGCGACGCTGCTCGGCGCGAAGGACGGCGGCTGGGCGCCGCTCGAGCGCGTGGTCCAGCGCGCGACGGTCGCGCTGTGCGCCGAGATGTGCGGCGGCGCGCAGAAGGTCCTCGACATGACGACCGAGTACGCGAAGATCCGCATCGCGTTCGGCAAGCCGATCGGCTCGTACCAGGGCGTGAAGCATCGCGCGGCGGACATGCTCGTGGACGTCGAGAACGCGAAGTCGCTGACGTACTACGCGGCGTGGGCGGTGGACGAGAACGTCCCCGAGGCGGCGCTGGCGAGCTCGATGGCGAAGGCCTACACGTCCGACGCGTACCGCAAGGTGGCGGGCGCGGGGATCCAGCTCCACGGCGGCATCGGCTTCACGTGGGAGCACGACCTGCACCTCTACTTCAAGCGGGCGAAGTCGTCGGAGTTCACGTTCGGCGACGCGACGTACCACCGGGAGAAGGTCGCGCAGCTCATCAACCTGTAGGCACCATGCGCCGCCGCTTCGGCGCGGGCGGCGGCGCCCGCACGCTAGAATCGCCTTCGTGACCGCACCAGCCGTTCCGAGACCTGCCGCATCGGTGGTGCTCGTACGCGATGCCGCCACGGCCGCGGGCGTCGAGGTCTACATGATCCGGCGCAACCGCGGGATGAAGTTCCTCGGCGGCTACTACGCGTTTCCCGGAGGGAAGGTCGATCCGGCCGACGGCGAGCCGCGCGCCGTCGCGCACGTGCGCGGGGTCACGGCGGACGAGTGCGCGCGATGCTTCACCGACGGCGTCGCGCCGATCGCGTACTGGATCACCGCCGCGCGCGAGCTCCTGGAGGAGACCGGCGTGCTGCTCGCGTGCGACGGCAAGGGCCGGCACATCGACGTGGCGCAGGACGCGATCGACGCGTGCCGCCGCGAGGTGATGGACGGCGCCGCGTTCGTCGACACGCTCGCGCGGCGTGCGTGGCACGTCGACCTCCGCGCGCTGCGCTACCTCTCGCACTTCACGACGCCGCCGCGGAGTCCGATCCGCTTCACCGCGCGCTTCTTCCTCTGTCCGCTCCCGCCGGGCCAGGCGCCGCGCCTGTTCACCGAGGAGACGTCGGAAGGGTTCTGGATCGCGCCTCACGAGGCGTACTGGAAGTACGTCGACGGCGAGATGGCGATGGCCGAGCCCGCGGAGTACGCGGTCGGCTATCTCGCGCAGTTCGAGTCGCTCGACGCGCTGTGGCCGGCGCACGCGGACGGGCAGGCGCGCTTCGAAGGCATCAGTCACCGCAGCGAGCGCATCGCCGACGACTGGAAGACCGCACGGTTCGCGTATCGAGCGAGGCGATCGTGAGCCAGGCGTCGTCCGCGGCGCGCGGCCGGCGCGCCGAGCGGCTGCCGATCGGGCGGGAGATCACGTGGGGCGCCTTCCGCGGCACGCGGAAGTTCGAGTCGCCGTCCGAGCTGCCCGCCGGCTACGCCGACATGCTCGTGAAGATCCTCCACGCGCAGGCGTCGTCCGAGATCATGTCGGTGCTCACCTTCCGCGACTACCTCGACCGCGCGCCGACGCTCGACGACCGCTGGGCGCTCGCGCGGGTCATCGCCGACGAGATGCGCCACGGGATGCAGGTCTGCCGCGTGCTGGACGACTTCGGCGCGCCGGGCAAGGCCGTCGTCGCGCAGGTCATGGCGATGCGCCTGGGCGAGGCCAAGATGGACGCGTTCAACGAGCCGCTCGAGAGCTGGGGCGACCTGCTCGCGTTCATGACGCTGATCGACCGCGTGGGCGACTTCCAGCTCCGCAACTTCGAGGAGGGCAGCTACGCGCCGCTCGCGCGCGCGATCCCGCTCATGCTGCACGAGGAGCAGCTCCACATCGCGATCGGCGTGAATGGGATGCGCCGGATGGTGAGCGATGCGGAGTACTACGGCAGCGCGGCCGAGGCGCAGGCGCTCGTCGACCGCTGGTACCCGCGCGCGCTCGACATGTTCGGCCACTCCGGCTCGGCGGCGAGCCGCCAGGCGATCGAGTGGGGCATCAAGAAGTGGGACAACGACGAGGTGCGCACGATGTACGTGGACGAGGTCGGGCAGGTGATTCGCGATCTCGGCCTCACCGTCCCGCCGCCGGATCGCGGCCGCCGCATCGCCTGAGGTGGCGAGCCGGAGCGTCGACATCCAGGTCCGCTGGAGCGACTCCGATCCCGCGGGCATCGCGTTCTATCCGACGTTCTTCGAGTGGTACGACATCGCGTGCGCGGCGCTGTTCGACGGGATCGGCCTGCCGTGGCCCACGCTCTTCCCCGAGCGCGGCATCGTGGGCGTGCCGATCGTCGAATGCGGCTCGCGCTTCACCGCCCCGGTGCGCTGGGGCGACACGATCACGGTCACGGCGACCGTCGCGTGGGTGAAGGAGAAGATGTTCCGCGTGGAGTACGCGGTCAGCGTCGGTGACCGCGCGTGCGCCACGGGCTTCGAGGTCCGCGCGTGGGTGGGCCGGCCCGCCGCGCCGGGCGAGCCGCTGCGTGCGCTTCCGCTCCCCGCCGACGTCGCCGCGAAGCTCGCATCGTGAGGCGTCTCGGCGCCTGGCTCGCGCTTGCCATCGTCGCCGCGGCGCGCGCCGTCACGCCCGCAGGCTCACCCGAGCGTCAGACGTCCATCGCGCTCGTCGGAGGACGCGTCCAGCCATCACCCGACGCGGCGGCGATCCCGGACGGCGCCGTGATCGTCGAGGGCGGTGTCATCACCACCGTCGGCCCGCGGTCGGACGTGCGCGTGCCGCCGGGCGCCACGGTGATCGATTGCGCGGGCGGCGCGGTGCTCGCGGGCTTCTGGAACAACCACGTGCATTTCCTGGAGCCCGTGTGGAACGACGCCGCGACGGCGCCGGCCGAGCGCCTCGCTGGCGCGCTCCGCGCGATGCTGACCTCCTATGGTGTCGTCCACGCGCTGGACACCGGCTCGGGTCCGCAGACCACGCTGGCGCTGCGGCGGCGTGTCACGAGCGGCGAGATCCCCGGGCCCACGATCATGACCACGGGCGCCTATCTGGTGCCGGAAGGCGGAAGTCCGTTCTACATCCGCTCGCGCTTGCCGGAGCTGAAGAGCGCGGCGATGGCGGCCGCGAGCGTCGACGGGGCCATCGACACAGGCGCGGACGGGATCAAGATCCTCACCGGATCGTTCGCGAGCGCGCGCTCGATCGTGGTGATGCCGCTCGAGCACGCGCGCGCCGTCACGGAGGCGGCGCATCGCCGCGGCACGTTCGTGATCGCGCATCCGTCGAACAGCGCCGGCGCGCGCGTGGCGATCGAGGGCGGCGTCGACATCCTCGCGCACACGTTCCCCGCCCAGCTGGACGGTCGCCCCTGGGACCGCGCGTTGCCCGGCTTGATGGTAGAGCGGCGCGTGGCCCTCGTGCCCACCTTGAAGCTCGTGCCCGACGACTTGCGACGGCTCGGTTTGCCTCCGGCCGTCATCCAGCTCCTGCTCGGCAACGCACAGGCCCAGCTCCGCGCGTTCGCGGACGCCGGCGGGCAGGTGCTGTTCGGCTCGGACGTCGGGTACCTTCGTGACTACGATCCCACCGATGAGTACGTGCTGATGCAGCAAGCGGGCCTGTCCTACGCGCGCATCCTTGCCGCGCTGACGACGGCGCCCGCCGAGCGGTTCGGGGCGGCGACGCGTGCTGGACGCCTCGCGCGGGGCTTCGCCGCCGACGTGGTGGTGGTCGACGGCAACCCGCGAGCGACATTCGCGCCCTCGCGAAGGTGCGCTACACGCTGCGGGCGGGTCGTGTGATCTTTGCGCGGGGAGGACCGTCATGAAACCCGAAGTCGTGTTCACCAAAGCCGCGCCGAAGACCAGGTTCTCCGAGGGGACCGAGTCGCCGATCGCCCAGGGCGTGAAGTGCGGCGACTTCGTCTTCGTGTCGGGGCAGGGCCCGCTCGATCCCATGACGAAGCAGATCGTCTCCGACGACGTCGCGGAGCTACATGAAGGGTGTCCAACCCGCGCGCACGACGGTCGAGGCCGCGCCGCCGCGCGCCGGCGTGAACGTGGAGATCGACGCGATCGCCTGGATCCCGCGGTAGATCGCGCGGCTCCGCTACAGGGTGCGGGCGAAGAACTCGCCGAGCAGGCGCTCGAAGTCCTGGGCGCGGTCGTTGTGGAGGCCGCGGCCGAACTGGAACTCGGCGCGCGGGTTGTTCGCGAGCGCGCGCTGCAGCCGCTCCGCGTGAGCGAACGGGATCTGGTCGTCGTCGCGGCTCGCCCAGATCTGGACGGGGATCGTGAGCTGCGCCACCGCCATCTCGGGTGACGGCCGCGTGATGTCCGCGCCGAGGAACAGACGGCCCCACACGATCATCAGCTCGACGAACGGGTACTTCAGCAGCCAGAAGATCGCGTAGAGCTCGCGCGCGAGCACCCGCAGGTCCGCGAACGGCGCCCACGCCGCCACCGCGCGGATGCGCGGGTCCTCGGCCGCGCCGAGCAATGCGACGGCGCCGCCGAGCGAGTAGCCGAACACGCCGATCCGCGTGTGGCCGCGCTGTGCGAGCGCGTCGACAGCCGCGCGCAGGTCGGCGCGCTCGCGGAAGCCGAGCGTGGTCGCGGAGCCCTCGCTGCTCCCGAAGGATCGAAAGTCAACGAGCAGCACGGTGAAGCGCGAGCTCAACGCGCCGGCGATCGGCAGGAGATCCGCCTTGTTCGCGGGATACCCGTGCAGGACGACGACGGCCGGGGAGTCGGCCTTGGCCGACGGAATCAGCCACGCGGCGAGCTTCACGCCGTCGGCCGTCGTGAGCGTCAGCTCTTCGGCCTTCAGCCGATAGTCGCTCGGCGTGCCGGGGATCGAGAGGCGTGGGGGACGGACCGCCATCCAGAACGTCCACAGGCTGATCGCGACGAGGGCGCCGCAAGCGATCGCGAGCCAGAGAAGCGCTCTCACGCGGGGGGATATAGCACGCCCCTCGTGCTAAGATTTCGCCGCTTTTTCGGAGAGAAGCGCTCCCTAGAGGGGTTTGGGGTCCTCAGTTGCGGGGCCCCATGTCCAAGGAGGTCACCCGTGCGTACAGTCACCCGCATCGCCTTCCTCCTTCTCGCGATGCTGCTCGCCGTCACCCCGGCAGCCGCCCAGGAGAAGGTCAAGATCGGTTTCATCACGACGCTGTCCGGCCCGCAGGGCGTCATCGGCGAGCACATGAAGAACTCCGTCGAGCTCGCGCTCGACCACCTCGGCCGCAAGATCGGCGGGCTGCCCGTCGAGGTCATCTACGGCGACGATCAGGTGAAGCCGGACGTGGGCAAGCAGGTGGCCGACGAGATGCTCAAGCGCCACAAGGTCCACTTCGTGAGCGGCGTCATCTGGTCGAACGTCATGCTTGCGGTCGCGCCGACCGTGACCGCCGCGGGCACGTTCATGATCGGCACCAACGCCGGGCCGCACGACCTCGCCGGCAAGCTCTGTCACGAGCTCTTCTTCACGACGTCGTGGCAGAACGACCAGACACCCGAGGCCATGGGCAAGTACATGCAGGACCAGGGCATCACGGACGTCTACGCGATGGCCCCGAACTATGCCGCGGGCAAGGATATGGTCTCGGGCTTCAAGCGCTATTTCAAAGGCAAGATCGTCGACGAGGTCTACACGAAGCTCGGCCAGACCGACTACCAGGCCGAGATCAGCCAGCTCCGCGCGAAGAATCCCAAGGCGGTCTTCGTGTTCTACCCCGGCGGCATGGGGATCCAGTTCCTCAAGCAGTACGCGGAGGCCGGGTTGCGCGGACAGATCCCGCTCTACTCGGTCTATACCGTCGACGAGATTTCGCTGCCCGCGGTCAAGGAAGCCGCGAGCGGCCAGTTCGAGACGCGCTACTGGAGCCCCGATCTCAAGAACGCCGCCAACGAGAAGTACGTGAACGACTTCAAGAAGAAGTACGGCAAGATGCCGGTGTTCTACGGCGCCCAGAGCTACGACGGCATGTTCCTGATCGATTCGGCCGTGAAGGCGGTGAAGGGGAACCTCGCCGACCAGAAGGGCATGATCGCGGCCATGCGCAAGGCCGACTATCCGTCGACGCGCGGAAAGTACACGTACAACATCAATCACTTCCCCATCCAGAACTTCTACCTGCTGAAGGCCGTCGCCGGACCGGGCGGCGAGCCGGTCATGCAGATCCAGAAGACGGTCTTCGAGAACCACAAGGACTCCTACTCGAAGGAATGCGGGATGAAGTGGTAGCACCGCCGGGATTGCTCGGGGCGGGAGCGCGGGTCCGCTGACGTGCTCCTCGTCCTCGAGCAGGCGCTGAACGGCGTCCAGTTCGGCGTCACGCTCTTCCTCATGGCCGCGGGGCTCACGCTCGTGTTCGGCATCATGAACCTCGTCAACCTGGCGCACGGCGCGCTCTACATGCTGGGCGCGTATCTCGCCGCGACGTTCTATCAGCGCACCGGGTCGTTCTTCACTGCGCTCGCGCTCGCGCTGGTCGTGACGCTGGTGATCGGCATCCTCGTCGAGCTGGTGGCGCTCCGTACGCTCTACGAGCGCGATCACCTCGACCAGGTCCTCGCGACGTTCGGCCTGATCCTCTTCTTCAACGAGATGGTGGCGATCGTGTGGGGGCGGGCCGCGATCTACGCGAAGCTGCCGGCGTGGCTCTCCGGCCACATCCAGGTCCTGCCCGGCATCCGCTATCCGCTCTATCGCGCGCTCGTGATCGTGGTGGGCCTGCTCGTCGCCGTGCTGCTGTGGCTGCTCGTGAATCGCACGCGCCTCGGCATGCTGATCCGCGCGGGCGCCAGCAACCGCACGATGGTCTCGGCGCTCGGCGTGAACATCCGTCTGCTCTACACGCTCGTGTTCGGGCTCGGGGCCGCGCTCGCGGGTCTCGCCGGGCTCATGGCCGGGCCGATCTACGCGGTGCAGATCGGGATGGGCGAGGAGATCCTCATCCAGGTCTTCGTGGTCATCGTGATCGGCGGCATCGGGTCGATCAAGGGCGCGCTGGTCGGCGCGCTCGTGGTCGGCATGGTCGACACGCTCGGCCGCGCGTTCCTCCGCCCGACGCTCGCGACCGTGCTCTCGCCGAGCGCCGCGGACAGCGCGGGCCCGGCGCTCGCGTCGGTGCTGATCTACATCCTCATGGCCGCCGTGCTGTTCTTCCGGCCGCAGGGCCTCTTCCCGGCCGCGTCGCGGTGAGCCGCCGCGCCGCCGTCCTGGCGATCGGCCTCGTGCTGCTGGCGCTCGTGCCGCCGGTCGCGGCCGCCATCGGCCAGCCGTTCTACGTGGACGTGTTCCGGCGCGTGATGATCTTCGCCATCGCGGCCATCAGCCTCGACCTGATCCTCGGGTACGGCGGGATGGTGTCGTTCGGCCACGCCGCGTACCTCGGGATCGGCGCGTACGCCGTCGGCATCCCGGCGTTCTATGGGATCCACAACGGCTGGCTCCAGTGGACGATCGCGATCGTCGTCTCGGCCGCGGTCGCGCTCCTGATCGGCGCGGTGTCGCTGCGGACGAGCGGCGTCTACTTCATCATGATCACGCTCGCCTTCGCGCAGATGCTCTACTACCTCGGCAACAGCGTCGAGGAGTACGGCGGCGACGACGGCATGCGTCTCGCAGCGCGCAGCGCGCTGGGCGTCGTCGACCTCCGGAACGGCACGACGTTCTACTACGTCGTGCTGGCGCTCCTGGTGCTCTCGCTCGCGGTCGGGCATCGCCTGATCAACTCGCGGTTCGGGATGGTCGTCCGCGGGGTCAGGTCGAACGAGCCGCGCATGCGCGCGATCGGGTTCTCGACGTTCCGGTACAAGCTGGTCGCGTTCATGGTGGCGGGCGCGATGTGCGGGCTCGCGGGCGCGCTGCTCGTCAACCACACCGAATACGTGACGCCGGAGTTCATGCACTGGACGCGCTCCGGCGACATCATGTTCATGGTGATCCTCGGCGGGATGGGCACGCTCGGCGGCCCGGTGCTCGGCGCCGTCGTGCTCCGTCTGCTCGAAGACCTCATCCTGCCGGCGTGGACGCAGCACTGGCAGGCGATCCTCGGCCCCTTCCTCGTGCTGATCGTCCTCTTCGCGAAGCGCGGGCTCGTCGGCCTCCTGCCGGAGCGCCGCGATGGGTGACGTGCTGCTCGAGGTGCGCGGGCTCACCAAGAGCTTCGGCGGGTTGATCGCCACCAACCGCGTCGACCTGCAGATCCTCGAGGGCGAGAGCCACGCGATCATCGGACCGAACGGCGCGGGGAAGACGACGCTGATCGCTCAGCTCGCAGGGGACTTACGCCCGGATGCTGGAACCATCGCGTTCGCCGGCGGCGACATCACCGCGCTGACGGCCCCCGCGCGCTCGCGCCGCGGGCTCGCGAGGTCGTTCCAGATCACGAGCGTGTTCCGCGACTTCACCGCGCTCGACAACGTGGCGCTCGCGGTGCAGGCGCACGCCGGGCACAGCTTCCGCTTCTGGCGCCCCGCGCGGCGGGACGGGACGCTCCGTCAGCCCGCCGCGGCCGTTTTGGAGTCCGTCGGGCTCGGCGCGCGCGCCGGCGTGCTCGCGGCGAACCTCGCGCACGGGGAGCAGCGGCAGCTCGAGATCGCGATGGTGCTGGCGACGCGCCCGCGGCTGCTGCTCCTCGACGAGCCGATGGCGGGCATGGGGCTCGAGGAGTCGCAGCGCATGATCGACCTGCTCCGGACATTGAAGGGCTCGCACACGCTGCTACTCGTCGAGCACGACATGGACGCGGTGTTCGCGCTCGCGGACCGGATCTCGGTGATGGTCTACGGACGGATCATCGCGAGCGGCCCGCCGGAAGAGATCCGCGCCAACGCGGAAGTGCGCGAGGCCTACCTCGGCGAGGACGCGCGGTAATGCTCGAAGTCCGCGCGCTCGAGGCCGCGTACGGCGCGAGCCAGGTGCTGTTCGGCATCGACTTCGCGGTGCGTGCGGGCGAGGTGGTGACGCTGCTCGGCCGCAACGGCATGGGCAAGACCACGACGGTGCGCACGATCATGGGCATCCTGCCGGCGCGCGCGGGCGCGGTGCACCTCGACGGCACGCCGCTGACGGGCTTGCCCGCGTATCGCGTCGCGCAGCGCGGCCTCGGGCTCGTGCCGGAGGGCCGCCAGGTCTTTCCGACGCTGACCGTGCGCGAGAACCTCGTCGCCACCGCCGCGAACCGGCTGCGCCTGCCGGATCCGTGGACGGTGGAGAAGGTCTTCGCGCTGTTCCCGCAGCTCGCCGCGCGCGCGAGCGCGTACGGCGGGACGCTGTCCGGCGGCGAGCAGCAGATGCTGGCGATCGGGCGCGCGCTGATGACGAATCCGCGCCTGCTGATCCTCGACGAGGCGACGGAAGGCCTGGCGCCGCTCATCCGCGCGGAGATCTGGCGCTGCGTGGAGCGCGTGAAGGCCGCCGGCCAGTCGATCCTGCTGATCGACAAGAACGTGCGCGCGCTGACGCGCGTCGCCGACACCCACTACGTGCTGGAGAAGGGCCGTATCGTGTGGACAGGGACCTCGGCGGAGCTCGCCTCGCGCGAGGACGTGCAGCACCGGTATCTCGGTGTCTAATCGGAGGGGGCCTCGACGGCCCCCTCCGAAGCCTCCCCCAGGAGTAGGCTTGCGCCGGCCAAGCCGGCGCTCGAAAGTGGAGAGTGCATGAGCTGGATCGATCCGGATTTCCCGAAGACAGCAACGCCAAGCGATTTGGTGGGACGTGTGCTTGGTCTGAACCCCGGCATGATGACGGGCCCCGGGACGAACACGTACCTCGTCGGCCGGCGCCACCCGATCCTCATCGACACCGGGATCGGCGTGCCCGAGTACGTCCCGCTGCTCGAAGGGTATCTGCGCGAGCGTGGGTGGCGCGCGCCCGAGCGCGTGATCCTCACACACCGGCACAAGGATCATCTCGGCGGGGTGAAGGATCTTCGCGCGAAATTCCCGGGTCTGCCGGTCGCGAAGCGCATCCATCGCGACGAAGACTTGCCGGAAGGCATCACCGACCTCCGCGACAGCGACGTGATCGAAGGTGACGGCGTGACGCTCGTCGCGGTCTACACGCCGGGCCACGCGTCGGATCACCTCTGCTACTACATGCCGGAGGAGAAGGCGCTGTTCACCGGCGACGTGGTGCTCTCGGGCTCGACGAGCGTGATCCCGTCGGGCGACGGCGATCTGCTCGACTACATGAACTCGCTGAAGCGCCTGCAGGCGCTCGACGTGCGCCGGATCTACTCCGCGCACGGTCCGGTCATCGAGGACGGTCCGGAGCGCATCGCCGAGTACATCGCGCATCGGCGCATGCGCGAGCGCCAGATCCTCGAAGCGCTCGGCGACGGCCTCGACACGATCCCGGCGATGGTGAAGCGGATCTACGCCGACGTGCCGGAGAAGCTGCACATGATGGCGGCGCAGTCGGTCGAATCGCACCTGAAGAAGCTCGCGCGCGAGGATCGCGTGCGGGAGACGATCGTGCGCGACAAGCCGTCGCGCTGGGCGCTGATCGGCTAGCGCCGGCGCTGGCGCGCCGCGTCGACCAGCGCCTGGAACAGGCGCAGCGAGGCGGGGTCGTCTTCCACCAGCTCTTCCGGGTGCCACTGCACGGCGAGCACGAAGCCGCGCGCGCCCGGGAGCTCGACCGCCTCGATCACCTTGTCTTCCGACCACGCCACCGGCTTGAGGCCGTCGCCGAGGTCCTTGATCGCCTGGTGGTGGAAGCTGTTCACGCTGAGGTGCTCGGCCCGGCTCAGATCGGCGAGGAGCGTTCCGGGCTCGATCGTCACTTCATGTGACGCGTCACTGCGCGCGCCGCTCTGCGTGTGCGCGATCGTCTGGCCGAAGACGTCCGGCACGTGCTGGTGCAGGGTGCCGTTGAGCGCGACGTTCAGGACTTGCAGTCCGCGGCAGATCGCGAGCAGCGGTGTGCCGGTGTCGAGCGCCCGGCGCGTGACGTGCTCGAGCTCGAGCGTGTCGCGCTCGGCCGACACGCGGTCGGCCTTCGCGTGCGGCGCCTCGCCCCAGCGCGCCGGGTCGATGTCGCCGCCGCCGGTGAGGAGCACGCCGTCCATGACCTCGCTCAACCGCGCGAGCGCGGCGGGCGAGTGCTGCGGCGCGAGGAGCAAGGGCACGCCGCCGGCGCGCTCGATCGCGCGGATGTACGACGCGTTCAGGAACGCACGCTCGACACCCTTGGCGCTGATCTCTTCGGACGTCGTGACGCCGATGATCGGTGCGGGCATGTCTCGAGCCTAGCACGCCCCACTCGCGTATCATGTCGGGCCATGAGCCTAGATTCCGCGTCCTCCCAGAGCTCGGCCCCGTCCTATTCGCCCACCCGGACCGTGCAGATCGTCGGCCGCCGCTGGGCCGTCGCGGCGGGCCACCCGCTCGCGGCTGCCGCCGCCGCGCGCGTGCTCGAAGCCGGAGGCAACGCCGTCGATGCGGGCGTCGCCGCGGGCATCACGCTCGGCACCGTCCACTGCGACATGGTCAGCGTCGCGGGCGTGGCGCCGATCCTGGTGCACCAGGCGTCGACGCGGCAGACGTGGCAGGTCGCGGGGGTCGGGCCGTATCCGCGCACGTCGACGCCGGAGTACTTCCGCGACAAGCACGGCAACCAGATCGCGCCGGGCCTCGCGCGCACCGTCGTCCCCGCCGCCCCTGACGCGTGGCTCACCGCGCTGCAGCGCTGGGGAACGATGTCGTTCGCGGACGTCGCCCACGCGCCGACGCTCCTGGCCGAGCGCGGCTTCGCCGTGTCCGACTTCTCCGCGTACCAGATGGGCGCGAACGAGGCGAAGTACAAGCGCTGGCCGACGTCGGCCGCGCTGTACCTCAAGAACGGGCGCGCGCTCAGGACCGGCGAGACGCTCGTGCTGGCCGAGCTCGGCGAGACGCTGCGCCGGATGGCGCGCGCGGAATCGAAGGCCGGCGGATCGCGCGAAGCCGGCGTCCGCGCCGCGCGCGACGAGTTCTACAAGGGCGAGACCGCGAAGCGCATCGCCGACTTCCACCTGAAGGAAGACGGTCCGCTCAGGGCCGAGGACCTCGCGTCGTTCGAGGTCGAAGTCTCGCAGGCGCTGATGGGGCGCTTCCGCGACTACGGGATGGCGGTGTGCGGCTTCTGGTGTCAGGGACCGGTGTTCCTGCAGATGCTCAACTTGCTCGACGGCGTCGATCTCGAGCGCCTCGGCCACAACTCGCCCGCGTACCTGCATCGGATCGTCGAGAGCATGAAGCTCGCGTTCGCCGACCGCGAGGCGTACTACGGCGATCCGCACTTCGTCGACATTCCGGCGGAGCGGCTCCTCTCGTCGGAGTACGCCGCGGAGCGCCGCAGGCTGATCTGCGACACGGCATGGCCCGAGATGCCGCCGGCCGGTGAATTCCGCGAAGTCGCGCGCGGCCGCGCCGCCGCGATCGCGGGCGGCTCGACGGACGACGCGCTCGACACGAGCTACGTGGCGGTCGTCGACGCGGAGGGCGACGCGTTCTCGGCGACGCCGAGCGATCCCAACACCGACTCGCCGGTCGTGGCGGGCGTGGGCTGCGTGGTGTCGCCGCGCGGCTCGCAGGGCTGGCTCGATGCCGCGCACAAGAGCGTCGTCGCGCCGGGCAAGCGGCCGCGGCTCACGCCGGCGCCGGCGATGGCGTTCAAGAACGGGCGCGTGTTCATGCCGTTCGGGACGCCGGGCGGCGACGTCCAGCAGCAGGCGATGCTGCAGTTCTTCCTCAACGTCACCGTCTTCGGCATGCCCCCGCAGCGCGCGGTCGAGCAGCCGCGCGTGGCGACGCGCAGCTTCCCCGACTCGTTCTGGCCGCACGCGTACGCGCCCGGCAAGCTGGAGGCGGAGAGCCGCATTCCGGCCGAGACGCGTCAGGCGCTCGCGGACCTCGGCCACTCGGTGTCGGCGTGGCCGGAGCTCGAGTGGCGCGCGGGCGCGGTCGACGCGGTGATGGTCGACGACGAAGGCACGCGCTGGGCCGCCGCCGACCCGCGCCGCGGCGCGCAAGCGATCGCGAACTAACCCGCGGGAGCGGGGGCGGGCGCGAGCGGGCGCGTGCTCACGGGCTCCTCGCGGATCATCAGCGAGAGCCCGGCGCCCACGATGGCGACGATCGCGGCCGACACGAACGCCGGGCCGTAGCCGCCGGTCCACTCGAAGAACCAGCCCGCGAGCGCCGCGCCGAGCGCGGAGCCGACCTGGTGCGCGAAGAAGATCCAGCCGAGGAGCTCGCCGACCGAATAGCGTCCGAAGATGTTCGCCGTCAGCGTGGTCGTCGGCGGGACGGTCGAGATGTAGTTCAGGCCGAAGATCGCCGCCCACAGGTGCAGTGACGGCACGTTCCACACGTAGAGCAGGAAGAGCAGCGAGAGCCCGCGCACGAAGTAGTAGAACGCGAGCGGCCCGCGCCGCCCGAAGCGGTCGCAGATCCATCCGGAGCCGATCGTGCCGAGCACGTTCATCGCGCCCATCACGCCGAGCGCGGCCGAGGCCTGCAGCTCGGTGAAGTTGTGCTCGAGCGCGTGCGGCATGAAGTGCGTGAGCACCATGCCGTTCGAGGTGTAGCCGCAGACGAAGAACGTCGCCATCAGCAGCCAGAACTGCGGCACGCGCGCCGCCTCCGCGAAGCTGACGCGCCCGGCCTTCTGCTGCGCCGCCGCCTCGCCGGTCGTGCGCGCCGGCCCTGTCGCGCCGTAGGGCGCGAGGCCGCGCTCCTCCGGATCGTTACGGAGGATCGAGAGTCCGATCGGAACGATCAGCGCGAACAGCGCGACGCCGAGCCAGAGGAAGCTCGCGCGCCACCCGTACGCGATCGTGAGCCCGGCGGCGAGCGGGATGACGACGAGCTGGCCCGCCGACATCGCACCGCCCGCGATGCCGATCGCGAGGCCCCGTCGCGCCTCGAACCACCGCGCGATCACGGTCGAGCCCGTGGTGAGCGCGACGCCGCCGGCGCCGAGCGCCATCAGGCTCGTGGCGACGTAGACGTGCCAGAGACTTTGTACGACCGCCGAGCCCAGCGTGCCGGCGCCGAGGAGCACGAGCGCGATGCCGATGGCGCGACGGGGACCCCAGCGATCGGCGAGCCGTCCCCACATCGGGCCGGCGGCGCCGAGCAGGAGGAGCGAGATCGCCGCCGCGCCGGAGAGCGCGCCGCGGCTCCAGCCGAACTCACCTTCCATCGGCTTGATGTAGACGCCGAAGGCCGAGCGCACGCCGGACGCCGCCAGCATGCACAGAGTGAGGGCACCGAGCACGATCCAGGCGGGGTGAATCCGGCGCTCGTTCATGCGGCTTGAGAGGCGCGGAAGGGGGCGCGCGATGCACCCCCTTCCGCGCATTCACGCGATCTCCGCCCTGACTTCCCGGCGGAACGTGAGGGTGTCGCCGTCGGCGTCGACCACGACCACGTCGCCCTCGCGGAACGCGCCTTCGAGGATCCGCAGCGCGAGCGGGTCCTGGACCAGCCGCTGGATCGTCCGCTTGAGCGGCCGCGCGCCGAACGTCGGGTCGTAACCCTCGCGCCCGAGCACCTCTTTCGCGGCGTCGGTGACCTCGATCTCGATCCGCCGATCGGCGAGCCGCCGGCGGAGGTGTCCGAGCTGGATGTCGACGATGCGCGCGAGCTGCGCGCGGTCGAGCGGCGTGAAGATCACGACCTCGTCGATCCGGTTGAGGAACTCGGGACGCAGCGTGTTGCGGAGCTCCTGCATCACGAGCGGCCGCAGCTTCTCGGGGTGCTCGTAGTCCCGGAAGAGGTGGCTGCCGAGGTTCGAGGTCATGATCACGACGGTGTTGCGGAAGTCCACCGTGCGGCCGTGGCCGTCGGTGAGCCGTCCGTCGTCGAGGAGCTGCAGCAGCACGTTGAACACGTCGCCGTGCGCCTTCTCGATCTCGTCGAAGAGCACGACGGAGTACGGGCGCCGGCGCACGGCCTCGGTGAGCTGGCCGCCCTCGTCGTAGCCGACGTAGCCGGGCGGCGCGCCGATGAGCCGCGCCACCGTGTGCTTCTCCATGTGCTCCGACATGTCGAGGCGGATCATGGCGCGCTCGTCGTCGAACATGAACTCGGCGAGCGCCCGCGCGAGCTCGGTCTTGCCGACGCCCGTCGGGCCGAGGAACAGGAACGAGCCGATCGGCCGGTTCGGATCCGAGAGCCCGGCGCGCCCGCGGCGGACCGCGTTCGCGACCGCGCGGATCGCTTCCTCCTGGCCGATCACGCGCTGCGAGAGCCGCTCCTCCATCTTGACGAGCTTCTGGACCTCGCCTTCGAGCAGCCGCGTGACGGGGATGCCCGTCCACTTCGCGACCACGGCGGCGATATCTTCCTCGTCGACCTCGTTGCGGACCATCGGCGCCTCCGCGCCGTCGCCGCCCTGTGCCTCGAGGTCCCCGCGCTCGCGCTCCAGGCGCGGCAGCACGCTGTGCTGCAGCTCCGCGGCGCGGCTCCAGTCCGCGGCACGGGTCGCCTCGTCGAGCGCCTGGCGCGTCTCGTCGATCTGCCGCTTGACGGTCGTCAGGCGGCCCATGCCGCCCTTCTCGGCCTGCCACCGCGCGGTGAGCGCCGCCGACTTCTCCTTGAGCGTGGCGAGCTCGGCGTCGAGGCGCGCGAGGCGCTCGCGAGAGGCGGGATCGTCGTCACGCGCGATCGACACGCGGTCGATCTCGAGCTGCATGATGCGGCGATCGACGTCGTCGAGCTCCTGGGGCTTCGACTCCATCTGCATGCGGATGCGCGCGGCCGACTCGTCGACGAGGTCGATCGCCTTGTCCGGCAGGAAGCGGTCGGCGATGTAGCGGTGCGAGAGCACCGCCGCGGCCACGAGCGCCGCGTCCTTGATCTTCACGTTGTGGTGCTGCTCGTACTTCGGCTTGAGGCCGCGGAGGATCGAGATCGTGTCCTCGACCGACGGCTCGCGCACCATGACCGGCTGGAACCGCCGCTCGAGCGCGGGGTCCTTCTCGACGTGCTTGCGGTACTCGTCGAGCGTCGTCGCGCCCACGCAGCGCAGCTCGCCGCGCGCCAGCGCCGGCTTCAGCATGTTGGCCGCGTCCACCGCGCCTTCCGCCGCGCCCGCGCCGACGAGCGTGTGGAGCTCGTCGATGAAGCAGATGATCTCGCCCTCGGACTCCGTGATCTCCTTCAGCACGGCTTTCAGACGGTCCTCGAACTCGCCGCGGTACTTCGAGCCCGCGACCATCGCGCCGATGTCGAGCGACACGAGACGCTTGTCCTTCAGCCCCTCGGGGACGTCGCCGGCGACGATGCGTTGCGCGAGGCCCTCGACGATCGCGGTCTTGCCGACGCCCGGCTCGCCGATGAGCACCGGGTTGTTCTTCGTCCGGCGCGAGAGCACCTGGATCACGCGGCGCACTTCCTCGTCACGGCCGATGACCGGATCGAGCTTGCCCTTCCGTGCCGCGTCGGCCAGATCGCGCGCGTAGCGCTGGAGCGCCTGGTACTTGTCCTCCGGGTTCTGATCGGTGACGCGCTGGGTGCCGCGCACCTCGACGAGCGCGCGGTAGATGCCTTCGGACGTGATGCCGCTCGCCGCGAGCACGCGGCCCGCGCCGCCGTCGCGATCCTGCGTCGCGGCCACGAGCAAGTGCTCCGTCGAGACGTACTCGTCCTTCAGCCGCTCCGCTTCCCGCTCCGCGCGCTCGACGAGCACGCGCGTGCGGTCGCTCACGTACCGGCCGCTCCCGCCGCGCACGGTCGGAAGCTTCGCGAGCTCGGCCTCGAGCGCCTGCTGCAGCGCGTCCGGCCGCGCCCCGAGCTTCGCGAGCACGGGCCCGACGACGCCCTCGCGCTGCTGGAGCAGCGCCACGAGCAGGTGCTCGGGCTCGATCGCCTGGTGGCCGTGCTGGTCCGCGAGCGACTGGGCGGCCTGCACCGCCTCCTGCGCCTTCACCGTCAACTTGTCGAGTCTCATAGCCCCTTAACCTTGATATGCGCGCGGGTTGTCCGAGCGCAGTCCCTTCAGCTGCTGGTAGAGCGCGGTCTCTTCCGTGGTCAGAGACGACGGCATCACGATCTTCACCTTCACGAGCTGGTCACCGGCGCCGCCCGTCTTCGGCTTCGGCATCCCGTAGGTGCGCAGGCGGAACGTGCGTCCGCTCGACGTCCCGGGCGGAATCTTCATCGACACCTTGCCCTTGAGCGTCGGCATCTCGACCGTCGCGCCGAGCGCGGCCTCGGGCGCCGTGACCGGCAGGTCGAGCAGGATGTCGTCGCCCTTTCGCTCGAACTGGGGATGCGGCGCCACCGTGATCTCGAGATAGAGATCGCCGCGCCCCGCGCCACCGCCGCCGCCTTCACCCGACACCCGCACGCGCTGCCCGGTGCGGACGCCCGCCGGAATACGCACGTCCACTTGACGTCGCGTTCGCTGCCAGCCGCTGCCGCCACACGCGTCGCACGACGTGCCGCTCACATTCCCCGCGCCGCCGCACGTCGCGCAGGCCTCCTGGCCCTCGAGCGTCAAGTTCTTGCGCGTGCCGTGGAACGCCTCCTCGAGCGAGATCTCCACGGCCGCCTGCACGTCGCCCCCGCGTCCGTGTGCGCCGGCGCCCGCGCGGCCGAAGAGATCCTCGACGCGGAGCCCGGGGCCACGCCCTCGGCCTCCCGCGGTGCGCGCGCCGAGATCCCCGAAGATCGTGCGGAAGAAGTCCGAGAAGTCGCCGGCGTCCTCGAAGTGCTCGACGCGGAAGCCGCCCGGGCCCCCCGACGGCGGCTGCTGCGCGTAGCGCTGCCAGTCGGGCCCCAGGGTGTCGTAGCGCCGGCGCTTCTCGGGATCGGAGAGGACCTCGTAGGCCTCGCTGATCTGCTTGAACTTGTCGTCCTCGCCCTTGTTCACGTCCGGGTGGTACTTGCGCGCCAGCTTCCGGTACGCGGACTTGATCGTCTTCTCGTCCGCCTTCCGGTCGACCCCAAGGATCTTGTAGTAGTCGCGGTATTCGACAGTCATGCTTATAGGAAGTGTAGCAGACGATTTGAGTCTCGCACACTCACTGATGGTTGCGGGTCCAAGCGCTGGCTTTGCCGGCGCAAAGTCTTTTCTGGGGGGAGTTTAGAGGGGGGCCGTCGCGCCGGAGGCGCACATGCGCGTCGCCCCCCTCTACGATTTGCCGAGGCTGAAGGCGACGAAGAGCGACATCTGGCCCCGCTGGAGGAGAACCGTGAGGCGGTCGCCCTCCTTCGCGTCCTTGGTCAGGCGGTCGAAGTCGCCCATCGTCCGGACGCGCTGGCGGTTGATCTCACGGATGACGTCACCGCGCTGGACGCCCGCTTCGGCGGCGGGGCTCCCGTCTTCCACGCGCGCGACGACGACCCCCTCGGGCGAGGGGAGGTTGAGCTGGCGGGCGATCTCCGGCGTCACCGCGCGCACGTCGAGACCGAGCAGGGACCGGCCGCGGCTCCCGTTGTCCCGGCGTGCCTCCGCGCGCTCCTCCGGCGCTTCGCCGATCTTGATGTCGAGCGTGCGCTCCGACTGGTCGCGGAGCACCTTCACCTTCGCGTCCTGGTTCGGGCTCGAGAGGCCGACCGCGCGCTGCAGGTCCGACGGCGTCTCCATCTTCTTGCCGTTGAACTCGAGCAGGACGTCACCCGACTTGAGCCCGCTCTTGCTCGCGGGAGAGTCGGGGACGATGTCGGAGATCAGCACACCCTTCGTGTCTCTCGCGCCGAACGACTTCGCGAGCTCGGGCGTGAGCGGCTGAATGGAGACGCCGAGCCAGCCGCGGGTCACGCGCCCCTTCGCGACGAGCTCCGTGTAGATCTTCTTGGCCATGTTGATCGGGATCGCGAACCCGATCCCCGAGCCGCCGGCGACGATCGCGGTGTTGATGCCGATGACCTCACCCTGCATGTTCACGAGCGGGCCGCCCGAGTTCCCGGGATTGATCGCCGCGTCGGTCTGCAGGAAGTCGTCGAACGGGCCCTGGCCGATCTGGCGGGCCTTCGCGCTGATGATGCCGGCGGTGACCGTGGCCTGGAGGCCGAACGGCGAGCCGACGGCGATGACCCAGTCACCGACCTGCATGCGCTCGGAGTCGCCGAGGCGCGCGTACTTGAACGACCCCTTGCCGTCGTCGAGCCGGAGCACGGCGAGGTCGGTCTTCTTGTCCAGGCCGATGACCTTCGCCCGGTGCTTGGCGCCCTCGACGGTCACGACCTCGATGTCGCTCGCCTTCTCGACGACGTGCGCGTTGGTCAGCGCGATCCCGCTGGGATCGACGATGACGCCCGAGCCGAGGCTGCGCTGCGGGATGCGCTCGGGCGCGTCGCCGAAGAACCGCCGGAAGAACTCCTCGCCGAAGAACTCCTCGAACGGCGTCCGCCCGGGCAGGCCGCGGGCGCCCTTCGTCAGCGTGTTGATGTTGATGACGGCCGGCTTGATCGCCTCGGCCACCTTCGCGAACGTGCCGGTGGTGAGCGGCATCTGCACGGGGAGGATCGGCGCTTCCACGAACGGCGCGGCCGGCGTCCGCCCGCGCACGAGCTCCGCGGCGCGGCCCGTGGCGAACGCGCCCAGACCGCCGCCCACGAGCAGCGCGACGATCACGATGGCGACGAACGATCTCCGCGTGATCCGCATCATGCCTGGGCCTCCGTGGGCTCACCTGCGAGTGCGCGCCGAAGGCGGTCGCCCTCCAGCGTCTCCGTCCGCTTCAGCTCGGCCGCCGCCGACACGAGCACGCCCTTCTTGGCGGTTAGGATGCCACGGACGCGGTCCTGAGTGCGCTCGAGGATCGCGCGGACCTCCTGGTCGATGATGCGCGCGGTCTCCTCGCTGTAGTCGCGCTCGCCGCCGAGCCCCGCTCCCGCGCCCCGCAGGAACAGCGAGGCCCGCTCCCCGAACGTCGCCAGCCCCACGCGCTCGGACATGCCGTACTTCGTCACCATCATCCGCGCGAGCTCGCTGGCGCGCTCGAGGTCGTTGTGGGCGCCGGTCGAGATCTCGCCGTACACGAGCTCCTCCGCCACGCGGCCGCCCAGCAGGACCGCGATGCGGTCTTCGAGCTCGGAGCGCGTCAGGAGGAAGCGGTCCTCGGTCGGCAGCTGGTACGTCATGCCGAGCGCGGCCACGCCGCGCGGGATGATCGTGATCTTGTGCACGGGGTCGGCGTTCGGCACGTTGAAGGCGACGAGCGCGTGGCCCATCTCGTGGTGCGCGACGATATCGCGCTCCTTCTCCGAGAGCACGCGACTCCTCTTCTCCAGTCCCGCCACCACTCGATCGATGGCTTCCTCGAAATCGGCCATTTCCACGGAGTTCTTTTCCTTCCGTGCGGCGAGGAGCGCGGCCTCGTTCACGATGTTGGCGAGATCGGCGCCGGCGAATCCGGGCGTGCGCGCGGCGATGACGCCGAGCGCCACCTCCGGGCCGAGCACGACCGCGCGCGCGTGCAGGCGCAGGATGGCCTCACGGCCCCGCACGTCCGGCTTGTCGACGACGACCTGGCGATCGAAGCGGCCGGGGCGCAGGAGGGCCTGGTCGAGCACCTCCGGCCGGTTGGTGGCCGCGCAGATGATGACGCCCTTCGACGAGTCGAAGCCGTCCATCTCGGCGAGGAGCTGGTTCAGCGTCTGCTCGCGCTCGTCGTGCCCGCCCACGAAGCCCGTGCTGCCCGCGCGCGACTTGCCGATGGCGTCGAGCTCGTCGATGAAGATGATGCAGGGCGCCTTGTCCTTCGCCTGCTCGAAGAGGTCGCGCACGCGCGCGGCGCCCACGCCGACGAACATCTCCACGAACTCGGAGCCGGACAGCGTGAAGAAGGGCACGTCGGCCTCGCCCGCGACGGCGCGCGCGAGGAGGGTCTTGCCCGTGCCCGGCGGCCCGACGAGCAGGACGCCCTTCGGGATACGGCCGCCGAGGCGCTGGTACTTCTTCGGGTTCTTCAGGAAGTCCACGATCTCGATCAGCTCCGCCTTCGCCTCGTCGACGCCGGCGACGTCGTTGAACGTCGTCTTCAGCTCCTTGCGGTCGAAGATCTTGTGCTTGCTCCGTCCGAAGGAGAGCGCCTGCGTCGGGCCGCCGCCCACCCGGCGCATGAGGAACATCCAGATCCCGATCATGACCGCGAGCGGGATGACCCAGCCGAAGAGGAGGTCCTTCCAGAACGTCGTCTCGATCTTCCCCGCGAACTCCACCTGGTGCTGCTCGAGCTCGCGGATGAGCCACTGCTCCTCCACCCCGGGGATGCGGGTGACGGTGAACACGCGCACGTCGTCGTCGGAGCCGAGCAGCTGGCGGAGCCGGTCGCCGGCGGCGCTCGGCGGCGACGGGAGCGCTCCGGGCTTCGCCAGGCCGCGGATCTCGCGCTCGGTGAGCGCGACCTTCTCGATCTTGTCGGCGCGCAGGAGCTCGAGGAACTTCGACATCGGGATCTCGACCGTTCGCGGGGCGAGCAGCCAGGACTGGAGGATCGACAGCACGAGGGCCGCCACCAGCACGTACGCGAGGGAGAACTGGATGCGCTGGGAGAGGTGCGGCTTCATTCCGAGGGCTCGAAAGTCATGCTAGCCACCGTGCGGAGGAGTGTCAAACCGGCTGCGGCTTTGTGCTTGACAGTACAGGGCGTTGGCCGTACAAAACCGCTGAAACGGTCATGTGACTTCGGGAACAAGCTCTGTCCACTGACTTGATCCCTTAGAGAGGGTTTTCCGACGCTCTCGCGACGGTCCGTATCGAAGGTGGTAGGGGCGGGGCTCGTCCTGGCGGGCGTGGCACTCCTCGTCACCGCGCTCCCGGCGTTCGCTCAGGAAGCCGCCAGGGAGCCCGCGTACCGCAACTTCCCGTGGATCGGCTCGCGGCTCGCGGTCTGGGCGGTGGCGCAGCTCCACCTGAACTTCGCGGCGTTCATCCTCGGCGTCCCCATCTTCGCGGTCATCATCGAGATCATCGGCTGGCGCACGCGCGACCCGCGGTACGACTGGCTCTCGCACGAGTTCGTCAAGCTCACGTTCGCCGCCTTCTCCACGACGGCGCTGCTCGGCGCGCTGCTGCTCTTCCTCTTCGTCGGCTACTACCCGAAGTTTTGGACGTACATGACGTCCATCTTCTTCCCGACCTACTGGGTGTACGCGCTCCTCTTCTTCGCCGAGACCTTCACCGTCTACCTCTGGTACTACGGCTGGGACTGGCTCTCGGGCTCGCGGAAGTGGATCCACGTGAGCCTCGGCGTGCTCTCCAACCTCTTCGGCACGGCGATCCTCTTCCTCGCGAACTCGTGGGTCACGTTCATGGTCTCGCCTGCCGGTGTCGACGAGTCCGGCGCGCTCAAGGGGGGCGTCTGGGCGGCGATCAACAACTACGCGTGGATGCCGATCAACATCCACCGGCTCATCGCCAACATCGTGTTCGGCGGCACGATCGCTGCCGCGTACGCCGCCTTCCGGTTCCTCGGCGCGCGCACCGACGAGGAGCGGGCTCGCTACGACTGGATGGGCTACATCGGCAACTTCGTGGCGCTCTCGGCCTTCATCGTGCTGCCGTTCGCCGGCTACTACCTGGGCCGCGAGATCTACGCGTTCAACCAGACGATGGGTATCACGATGATGGGCGGCTTCATGTCGTGGCTCTGGATCATCCAGGCGATCCTCATCGGCGTGCTCTTCATCGGCTCGAACTACTACCTCTGGCTCGGCATGGAGCGCATTCCGGGCTCCGAGCGCTACCGCAAGTACGTCCCCCCCATGCTCATCATCCTGGCGATCGGGTTCATGGTGTGGGCGACGCCGCGCTCCATGGTCGTGACGCTCGACGAGGCGCGCGCAATGGGCGGCACGCACCACCCCATCCTCGGCTTCCTCGGCGTCATGTCCGCGAAGAACACCGCGGTCAACCTGATGATCCTCACCACGTTCCTCTCCTTCGTGCTCTATCGCCGCGCGAATCGCGTGTCGCAGAAGCCGTGGGTGAAGACAGGGATGGCGGTGCAGTGGGCGGTGATCGCGCTCGCCGCCGTCATCGTGACGTTCTACGGCGTGTACGGCTACTTCGTGGAGTCGCTGGTCCGCATCGGCTTCTCGGTCTACCAGGTCGTGGCCGTGCTCGCCGCGATCGTGATCGTGATGGCGATCGACATCCCGATGTTCAAGGGCGCGCGCTCGACCGGCGTGATCCGCTGGGGCACCATCGCGCCGCGTTCTCAGTACGTGCTGATCATCCTCGCCGTCACGTTCACGTGGCTCATGGGCCTGATGGGCTTCGCGCGCTCCGGCATCCGCCAGCACTGGCACGTCTACGGCGTCCTGCGCGACACCTCCGCGGAGGCGGTCACGCCGGCGCTCGGCTACGCCGCCAACGTCATCTCCGTCGTCACGCTGGTGTTCTTCGCGCTCGTGATGTTCATCTTCTGGCTCGGCGGCCTCAGCGAGAAGGGCAAGGCCGGCGCCCACGGCCACGTCGCTCCCGCCATCGCCGGCGGCAGCGAGGACCACGGCTAGATGCGGCTGCCCGTTGGCGTCAAGGTCGCCATCGTCGCGATCGTGGTCATGGGCTCGTATTCCGGGTACGCGAACTACATCCCCCAGATCGAGTCGAAGCCGCCGCAGGAGCTCTCGCTCGAAGGCGGCAACGTGACACCGGCGCAGCTCATCAAGGCGGGGGATGAGATCTACAAGACGAAGGGCACGTGCGAGATCTGTCACAAGATCGGGCAGAAGGGGACGCGGGCGCCCGACCTCGCCGGCGTCGGCGCCCGCGCGGCGAAGGCGAAGCCGGGCATGACCGCGAAGGCGTACCTCATCGAGTCGCTGATCAACCCCAACGCCGTGATCGTCGAAGGCTACCCGCCGATCATGCCCGCGGTCGACAAGCCGCCGATCGCGCTCAATCGCTCCGAGGTCTGGGCGCTGACCGCGTTCCTGCAGGCGCAGGGCGGAACGGTCGACGTCGCGCTGAACGACATTCCCGCGACCGTGGGCGCGGGGGGGGGTGGCGGCGGCGCCGCGGCGGCCGCGGTGACGATGCCGGGCGACGCGAAGGTCGGCAAGACGATCTACATGGGCAAGGGCGGCTGCCTCGCGTGCCACAAGGCGAAGGACATCCCCGGCACGCCCGTCGGGCCGGACCTCTCGCAGATCGCGAAGATCCAGACGCCGGACTACATCATGAAGAAGATCCTCGATCCGAAGGGGATGGGCACGGTCGCCGGATTCCCGCCCGGCGTGATGCCGCAGACGTTCGGGCAGACGCTCACGGCGAAGGAGTACACCGACCTCGTCGCCTTCATGCTCACGTTGAAGTAGGCCGATGAACCTCCTACGCTCGCGCCTCGTGCAAGCCGCGCTGATCCTGATCGTCTCGTACCTGATCTTCCAGTTCGCGATCCGGCCGCCCGCGCCGTTCAGCGTGCTGTCGCTCTACATGGGCATCGTGCTGCTCGCGGTGCTCGTGTACGTGTCGTCGGACTCGGACTCGTGGCGCGCGTTCCTGCGCCCGATGCACGCGACGCTCGTGGACCCGGGAAAGCGCGCGCTGCGCCTGGCGCTGATGATCGTGATCCCGCTCCTGCTCGGCTACTACGCGTACACGCAGGCCGCGGCCAAGCCCCAGGCGCCGCCCGAGCTCCGCGCGGTGCATCCGGCGCCGCCCGACACGATCCAGTTCCGCGGCAAGGACTTCAAGATCGCCGGCGGGGACAACCCGCTGCGCAAGGACGCGGCCGCGATCCCGAAGCACGTCGCGGCGGGCGGCGAGATCTACGTCCGCAACTGCATGTACTGCCACGGCGACAACCTCGACGGCAAAGGCCACTTCGCGCACGGCTTCAACCCGCCGCCCGCGAACTTCCAGGACCCGGGCACGATCGCGATGCTGCAGGAGGCCTTCCTCTTCTGGCGCATCGCGAAGGGCGGACCCGGGCTGCCGAAGGAAGCAACGCCGTGGAACTCCGTCATGCCCGCATGGGAAGACCGGCTGACGGAGGAGCAGATCTGGCAGGTCATCATGTATCTCTACGACGCGACCGGGCAGCAGCCACGCCGCTGGGAGACCGCGCATGGCGCGCACTAGCGCGGGGCGCGCGACGAGAAGGGCCCATCTGCTTCGTTGCCTCCTCGGGCCACTCCCTGCGGCGTACTCGGAGTACGCCGCAGTCGGGCCCTCGTCGGCGCCTCGCATCTGGACCCTTCTCGTCGCGCTATTTCGCGCACGTGTCGGACTGCATGCGCTCGGGGTATCGCTGATCATCGGCGTGGTCTTTGCGCCGTCGGAGGGCTCGGCGCAGGCGGGCGACGCCAACGCCGGGAAGGCCGTCTACGAGCGGAAGTGCGCGATGTGCCACGGGGTGAAGGGCGACGGCAAGGGCGCCGGCGCCGAGCTTCTTGATCCAAAGCCGCGCGACTTCACCTCGGGCGTCTACAAGATCCGCACGACAGCCAACAAGACGCCGTCCGACCAGGACCTGTTCCGGATCATCACCGCCGGGATGCCCGGGACCTCGATGCCGCCGTGGGACGTTCTTCCAGAGAAGGAACGCTGGAATCTCGTGGCGTACATCAAGACGTTCGCGGCCGACAAGTTCAAGGAGGCGCCGAAGAAGCTCGAGCTGCCGAAGGAGGTCTCCTCCTCCGAGGCCTCGATCAAGCGCGGCAAGGAGATGTACGAGGCGATCGAGTGCCACAAGTGCCACGGCAACCTGGGACGCGCGGACGGGCCCTCGCGGCCCGAGCTGAAGGACGACTGGGGCCATCCGATCGCGCCCGCGAACCTCACCAAGCGCTGGACGTTCCGCGGCGGCGCCTCGCGCACGGAGATCGCGACCCGCATCGCGAACGGCGTGCTCGGCACGCCGATGCCGTCGTTCATCGACAGCGTGGAGAAGCCCGAGGACGTCTGGCACCTGACCAACTACATCCTGTCGCTCGGGCCCGAGTCTCCGGCGTATGCGACGCTCGTGACCGTCAACGGCACTACGGACGCGATCCCGGACGATCCGAACGCGGAGTTCTGGAAGAAGGCCGCGCCCAACACCATTCCGCTGATGGGGCAGGTCATCGTCGACCCGCGCAACTTCAACCCCATCATCGACCTCGTGATCGTGCGCGGCGCGTACAACGACAAGGAGATCGCGTTCCACCTCACGTGGGACGATCCGAGCCAGACCACGGCCGAGGGGCGCGCGGACGCGCCCGGCGCGGCGAAGAAGATCGCGGCGGACGCGATCGCGCTGCAGTTCCCGAGCAAGATCGTGCCCGGCACGGAGCGGCCGTACTTCCTCATGGGCGACGCGACCGACTCCGTCTACCTCCTGCGCTGGGAGGGCGGCAAGGCTGGCGAGGTCTCGGCGAGCGGCCCCACGAAGCTCAAGACGCTCGAAGGCGGCGAGGTCGTCTCGAAGACCGTCTACGAAAATGGTCAGTATCGCGTCGTGATCAAGCGGCCGCTCGCAGGCAAGGGTGAGGAGCGGCCGACGTTCCAGCCGTCCACGTTCGTGCCGGTCGCGTTCCAGGCGTGGGACGGCGGTGCGGGGGAGACCGGGACCCGGATGTCCCTGACATCGTGGTACTATCTGCGCCTGGAGCCACCGCAGTCCAACCGTCGTTTCGTCGTTCCTCCGGTCGTGGCGCTCCTGACGTTGGTGGCGATGCTGCTCGTGGTGCGCGCGGCCTCGCGCGGCCGCGGCAGGTGAAAGACAACCTTTGAAGGAGACGGAGCAATGATGCGCAAGGCTCTCGCAGGCTTCGCGGCGGTCGCGCTGATGGCCGGCACGGCGTGGGTCGCCGCTCCCCCGTTTGCCGACGCCCAGGGCGGCGGCACCGTCGAGGTCGAGGTCAAGTACAGCGGCGCGGCCGATGTCCAGACGCTCAAGGTGAACAAGGACACCGAGCAGTGCGGCAAGGAAGCGAAGGTCGAGAACATCGTGGTGGGCGGCAACAAGGGGCTCGCCAACGCCGTCGCGTCGATCGCCGGCGCCAAGGGCCAGCCCACGGGGAAGAAGGCCGCGATCGACCAGAAGGGCTGCAAGTTCGTCCCGCACGTGATCGCGACGACGCCGGGCGAGGTCGACATCCTCAACTCGGACGGCATCCTCCACAACATCCACACCTATTCGACCGCGAATCCGTCCATCAACAAGGCGCAGCCGAAGTTCAAGAAGACGATGACGGAGAAGTTCGAGAAGCCGGAGTTCATCAAGGTCACCTGCGACGTGCACTCGTGGATGCTCGGCTGGATCGCCGTGATGCCGCACCCCTACTTCGGCGTGACCAACGAGAGCGGCGTCGCGAAGATCGAGAACGCGCCGGCGGGCAAGCAGACGGTGGAGGTGTGGCACGAGAAGCTCGGCAAGGTCACCAAGGACGTCGAGGTGAAGCCGGGCGCGACCACGAAGGTCACCGTCGAGATGGTGAAGAAGTAGTCAGCCAGGACATCTGAGGACGACATGCTCAACTGGTGGCTGCCCGAAAACGTCTCGAGCTTCGGCGGAGACATCGACTGGTTGTTCCACCTGATCTACGCGATCACCGCGATCACGGGGATCCTCGTGTTCGTGGCGATGGGCGCCTTCCTCGTGATGTACCGCGACCGGCCCGGACGCCGGGCGCGGTACACGCACGGCAACACCACGCTCGAGATCGTGTGGACGATCGTGCCCGCGCTCATCCTCGTCGTGCTGACGTTCCTCAGCGTGCCGGCGTGGTCGAAGATCAAGATGTCGATGCCGCCCACGGACTTCGTGGTCGAGGTGAACGCCAAGCAGTTCAACTGGCAGGTCAGCTATCCTGGCCCCGACGGCAAGTTCGGCACCGAGGACGACACGCTGTTCCTCGACGAGATGCACGTCCCCGTCAACAAGCCGATCCGCGTGGTCCTCAAGTCCCAGGACGTCATTCACAGCTTCTTCGTCCCGTCCTTCCGCATCAAGCAGGACGCCGTGCCGGGCCGTGCGATCCAGGCCTGGTTCGACGCCACCAAGCCCGGCAAGTATGAATGGCCGTGCGCGGAGCTCTGCGGCTTCGGCCACTCGGGCATGAAGGGCTGGGTCTACGTGCACACGCCCGCCGATTACGAGAAGTGGGCCGCCGAGAACCTCAAGGGAGGTGGCACGGCGCCCGCTCAGGAGGCGAAGCCCAAGTCATGAGCGCGCACGCCGCGACCGCCCACGGTCACGCCACGCACGAGCACCACGACCTGGGGTTCCTCAGGACGTACGTCTTCTCGACCGATCACAAGATGATCGCGAAGCAGTTCCTGTTCATGGGGCTCTTCATGTTCGTCATCGGCGGGCTCCTCGCGCTGCTCGTCCGCTGGCAGCTCGCGTGGCCGGAGACCCCGGTCCCGGGCCTCGCCGGCATCCTCACGGAGACGGGCGGCGTGCTGGAGCCGTCGCAGTACAACATGGCGTTCACGATGCACGCCACCATCATGGTGTTCTTCGTGATCATGCCGATCCTCGCGGGCGCGTTCGGCAACTTCTGCATCCCGCTGATGATCGGCGCCCGCGACATGGCGTTTCCCACGCTCAACATGCTCTCGTTCTGGACGACGTTCACGGCGGGCCTCGTCATGCTCGCCGGCTTCTTCGTGCCCGGCGGTCACGCGGCCGCGGGCTGGACGTCGTACGCGCCGCTGTCGTCGGTGGTGCAGTACACCGGCGTCAACTGGGGCCAGAACATCTGGTGCATCAGCCTGTTCACGATGGGTATCGGCTCCATGATGGGGTCGATCAACTACATCACCACCGTCATCAACATGCGCGCGCCGGGCATGAGCCTGTTCCGCATGCCGCTGGTGGTCTGGTCGCTCTTCATCACGGCCATCCTGCTGCTGCTCGCACTCCCCGTGCTCACGTCGGGCGTCGCGATGCTGCTCTTCGATCGCTGGCTCGGCACGAGCTGGTTCCTGCCGTCGGGTGGCGGCGAGCCGCTGCTCTGGCAGCACCTCTTCTGGTACTTCGGGCACCCCGAGGTCTACATCCTGATCCTGCCCGCCATGGGCATCGCCTCGGAGATCCTGCCGGTGTTCTCGCGCAAGCCGATCTTCGGCTACCACGCGATGGCGTTCTCGATGATCGCGATCGCGTTCCTCTCCTGGATCGTCTACGGTCACCACATGTTCGTGAGCGGCATGAACCCCGCGCTCGGCATGGCCTTCATGGTGACGACGATGATCATCGCCGTCCCCTCGGCCATCAAGACGTTCAACTGGCTCGGGACACTCTGGGGCGGCCGGATCCAGTTCACGGTGCCGATGCTGAACGCGCTCGCGTTCGTGTCGATGTTCGTGATCGGCGGGCTCTCCGGCATCTTCATGGCCTCGACGCCGGTCGACATCTACATCCAGGACACGTACTTCATCGTCGCCCACATCCACTACGTGGTGTTCGGCGGCTCGATCTTCGGCGCGTTCGCCGCCATCTACTTCTGGTTCCCCAAGATGTTCGGGCGGCTGACGAACACCGCTCTCGGCCACCTCCACTTCTGGCCGAGCTTCGTCTTCTTCAACCTGACGTTCTTCCCCATGCACATCATCGGCGTGGGTGGCCAGATGCGGCGGATCTACAACCCGCTGCAGTACGAGTTCCTGCAGCACCAGCAGCACTGGAACGTCATCATCACGATCGGCGCGATCGGGCTCGGGATCTCGCAGATCCCGTTCATCGTCAACTTCTTCTGGTCGATGGTCGCGGGGAAGCCGGCGCCCCTGAACCCCTGGAACTCGACCACGCTCGAGTGGACGGCCGCGTCGCCGCCGCCGCACCTGAACTGGGGCCCGACGCTGCCGACCGTGTACCGCGGCCCGTACGAGTACAGTGTCCCCGAGGAAAGCGCGGACTTCTCGCCGCAGACGCAGCCGCCGCGCGCCGTGGCGGGAGCTCGCCGCCACTGACGGACGCTCCGTGGCGCATCGCCTCGCTCTCGCCACTGTCGCCGCGACGTTCGTCCTGATCCTCTTCGGAGGGCTGGTGACGAACACCGGCGCGGCGCTGGCCGTCCCGGACTGGCCGACGACCTTCGGCTACACGATGTTCTTCTATCCGTGGTCGCGGATGGTCGGCGGGATCTTCTACGAGCACAGCCACCGGCTGCTCGGCTCGCTCGTCGGGCTCCTGACGATCGCGCTCGCCGTCGCGCTCTGGCGCAAGGGCGGACGCCTGCGCGCGCTCGGTCTCGTGATGGTCGTCGCCGTCGTCACCCAGGGCATCCTGGGCGGGCTCAGGGTGGTGCTGCTGAAGGAGACGCTCGCGATCGTCCACGGCTGTCTCGCGCAGGCGTTCTTCGCGCTCGCCGTCGTGGCGGTCCTGCTCACCTCCGTCTCGCATCGGCTGCCCGTGCAGGGCTTCGATGGAGCGCTCCGCCGCCTCACCGTCGCGGCGGCGGTGCTCGTGTACGCGCAGATCGTGCTGGGCGCGCTGCTCACCCACGCGGGGTGGATCGTGCCCCACCTGATCGGCGCCGCGGCGGTGTTCGTGTTCGTCCCGCTCGTGACCGCGCGCCTGCGCCGCACGCGCGACGCGATCGCGGCGCCGGTCGGGAGCGCGCTCGTCCTGCTGCTCGGCCTGCAGCTCCTGCTCGGCGCCGGCAGCTTCGTCTCGCGCTTCATGTCCGTGTGGATTCCGGGCGGCCAGGCCACGATGCTCGTCCTGCCGGTGACGCATCGGCTCGTGGCGAGCCTGATTCTCGCCGGCGCGGTCGTCGGCGCCGTGCGTGCGCTCAGCGCGGGGCAGTCATACCGGCCCGCCTCCGGCGGGACGCCGACGCACGTCATGCGGACGCAGCCGTCGCTCCGGCTGGTGCGCGGATGACGCAGGAGCTGATCGTCGCGCCGCTCGTGCGGGACCGCCGCCGGTTCCTCGCGGACCTCGTGGTGCTGACGAAGCCGCGCGTGGTGCTGATGGTCCTCGTCACCACGCTCGTCGGGTACTACGTCGCGCTCTCGGGCCCCGCGGACTGGGCGCGCGTCCTCCATCTCGTCGTGGGGACGCTGCTCGCCGCCGGCGGCACGCTCGCGCTGAATCAGTACCGCGAGCGGGAGATCGACGGGCTGATGGAGCGCACGCGCCTCAGGCCGCTGCCGGACGGCCGCGTGATGCCGCTCGAGGCGCTGCTCTTCGGCGCGATCATCACCGTGGTCGGCCTCGTGTACCTGGCGGCGACGGTCAACGTGCTCTCCGCGCTCGTCACGGCGGCGATCGTCGTGTTGTACCTCTTCGTGTACACGCCGCTCAAGGTGCGCACGCCCCTCGCCACGCTGATCGGCGCGATCCCGGGCGCGCTGCCTCCGGTCACCGGGTGGGTCGCCGCGCGCGACGACGTCGGGGTCGGCGCCGCCGTGCTGTTCGGCATCCTCTTCCTGTGGCAGCTGCCGCACACGCTCGCGATCGCGCGGCTCTACCGCGACGACTACGCGCGCGCAGGCGTGCTGGTCTTGCCGGTCGTCGACGAGCAGGGCGGCAGCACCGAGCGCCAGATGATGACGGGCGTGGTGGGGCTGCTCGTCGTGAGCCTGCTGCCGACGCTCATCGGGCTCGCCGGCGGCGTGTACTTCGCCGGGGCGCTCCTCCTCGGCGTGGCGTTCACCGCCGCGAGCGCGGTCCAGGCGCGGGCGCGCACGAGCGCGGCCGCGCGCTGGGTGCTCTTCGCGTCGCTCCTCTACCTGCCGGTCCTGCTGGCGCTGCTGGCCTTCGACAAGGCATGAGCGACGAGGGAGCGACCGCGGTGGACCTGCACGACCGGAACCGGCGCGTGCTCCGCGTGATCCTCGCGGTGATGGGCACGCTCATCGTCGCGTCCTTCCTGGTGGGGATCCGCTGGTGAGCGGGATCGGCGCGGTTCTCGATCCGCCACGCCCCGTCACCCGGCGCACGAACGGCCGCGTGCCGCCGCCTCCGCCGCCGACGGGCGGGGGAGACGGCGACGACCGCGACCGCGAGCCCCGGCCGCGCGGGCTCGACAACGCGCGGCTCGCCACGATGTTCTTCATCGGCGCCGAGGTGATGTTCTTCTCGGGGCTGATCTCCGCGTACTTCGTCCTGCGGATGGGCGCGGCGCAGTGGCCGCCGCCGCTCCAGCCGCGGCTGCCCATCCTGGTGACCGGCCTCAACACCCTCGTGCTGCTCGGCTCGAGCGTCGCGATGGTGCGCGCGCTGCGCGCGCGCGGCGATCACGTGCGCCTCGTCCGCGGCCTCGCGCTCACCGGCGCGCTCGGGGTCGTCTTCCTGCTCGTGCAGGGATACGAGTGGGCGCGGCTCGTGAGCTACGGGTTCACGGTGACGTCCGGCGCGTACGGCGTCACGTTCTACACGCTGATCGGCGTGCACGGGCTGCACGTCCTCGGCGCGCTGGCGTGGCTCGCGATCGTCTTGCTGGGCGCGCGGCGCGGCCGGTTCATCGAGCCGCCCGCCACGGGCCTCCGCGCCTGCGGCATGTACTGGCACTTCGTCGTCGCGCTGTGGCCGATCCTCTACGTGACGGTGTACCTGCTGTGATCCGCGCCGCGACCCTGGCCTGCGCGACCTGCATCGCGTCACCGTTCGGTGATCGCACGTACAACTGGCCCTATCTCATGCTGATCCTGCTGCCGTTCGTGGTGGCGGCCGTGATCGGCGGCGTCCTCGCGCACGTGAACGGCGTGATCCCTAGATTGGGGGGCTCCGGGCGCGCCTTTGAACATGGGGCCCCGCAACCGGAGGACCCCAAACCCCTCAGTCCCCCGCTCCGGGCCCGGAGTGAATCCGGGCCCTCCGCGCCTGAACGGCACAAGGAGACGACATGAGCGCTGCGACCCACGCGACTCACGCGGTCGAGCCCGCGGAGACACCCCTCACCCCCGAAAGCTGGGGCAAGCTCGGCATGTGGATCTTCCTGGCCGGCGACGCCGTCGGCTTCGGGACGCTGCTCGCCGGCTACGGCATCATGCGCGCGTCCAGCGCCGACTGGCCGGATCCCTACGCGGCCCTCGGGATCAACCTCACCGCGCTGATGACGTTCCTCCTGATCTGCTCGAGCGTGACGATGGTCAAGGCGCTCGAGTGGCTCGGCAAGGGCGACAAGCGCCGGGCGATCAACTACCTGCTCTTCACGGCCCTCGGCGGCACGATCTTCGTCTCGCTCCAGGCGTACGAGTGGACGCACCTGATCCATCGCGGTCTGCTCATCAACGGCAACCCGTGGGGCGCGGCGCTCTTCGGGACCTCGTTCTTCCTCGTCACCGGCTTCCACGGCCTGCACGTCACCGGCGGCGTGATCTACCTCCTGTCGATGGTCCGCTGGATCCTGAACCGGCCCGATCCCGCCGCCAGCTACAACGCGGTCGAGATCGCGGGGCTGTACTGGCACTTCGTCGACCTCGTCTGGATCATGGTCTTCACCTTCATGTACCTCCTGTAGGAGGCGCGATGGCGACTGTGGCGCACAAGCATCCCAACTACATGGCCATCTTCTGGTGGCTCACGGCGCTCACCATCCTCGAGCTCGCCGTCGTCTTCCTGCCGTTCGGCAAGACGGTGAACGGCACGCTCCTGTGCGCGCTGGCGATCGGCAAGGCGGCGCTCGTGGCCGCGTACTTCATGCATCTGAGGTTCGAGTATCGGTCGCTCACGCTGATCGCCTTCACGCCGCTCGCGATCGCCGTGCTGCTGATCTTCGTCCTCATGCCCGACAGCTTCGCCGTGCAGAAGAAGACCGCGGGCGTCAAGGCGCCGGCGGCGTCGGCACCGGCGAAACACTGACGGTGCGTGCGCCTGCTCTCCGTCCTGCGCCGGGCCTTGACGCTCCGGTGCCCGCGCTGCGGCGGGAGCCGGCTCTTCACCGGCTGGGTCGCCATGGCCAGGGCCTGCGCGCTCTGCGGGCTCCGCTACGAGCGGGCGCAGGGCTACTGGGTCGGTGCGATCTACGTGAACTACGGCGTGACGACCGTCATCGCGCTGCTCGGGTTCTTCCTCACGTGGCCGCGGTGGTCGATGCGCGCCGAGCTGGTCGTCTGGGGCACGTTCGTGGTGGTCTTTCCCGTGTGGTTCTTCCGGTACAGCCGGAGTCTCTGGCTGGCCGTCGAGACGTTGGTGAATCCCGAGCTGTGAGGTGTTGCCGGTGACGTCCGTCCCGCGGCCGATCGTGCTGGTGATGATGGTGCTGAGCATGTGGTCCGCGCCCGCGTCCGCCGCGTACGAGGAGGTCGCCGTGAAGGACGGCGGCACGGTGAGCGGCCTCGTCCGGTTCACCGGCACGCCGCCGAAGCTCGAGCCGATCGCGGTCAACAAGAACCGCGACGTGTGCGGCGAGCAGAAGCCGTCCGAGGCGCTGATCGTCGGCGGCGACCGGGGCGTGAAGGGCTCGGTGATCCTGCTCGAAGGCGTCACGAAGGGCAAGAAGGGCGCGGGCGACGTCATCGTCGACAACGCGAAGTGCCTCTTCATCGGCCACGTCACCGCCGTCGGTCCGGGTGACCGCGTGCGGATCAAGAACTCGGACCCGATCCTCCACAACACGCACGGCAAGCTCGGCAAGCCGACCGTGTTCAACCTCGCGCTCCCGAACAAGGAGCAGATGGTCGACATCACCAAGCGGCTGGCCAAGCCCGGCGTGGTGCGCGTGCTCTGCGACGCGCACCCGCACATGATGGCGTGGATGATCGTCCACGACAGCCCGTACTACGCGGTCACCGACGAGCGCGGCGCGTTCAAGATCGACGGCGTGCCGCCCGGCACGTACAAGGTCACCATGTGGCACGAGGGCTTCCGCGCCAGGGGCGTGGACAAGGACGGCCGGCCCGCGTACGAGGATCCGGTCACGCTCACGAAGGAAGTCACCGTCGCGCCGAAGGGCGCCGCGACGATCGAATTCGAGCTCAAATAGGCAGGCTCCCGGAGGGGCGCATGTACAAGCACATCTACGTCCCGGTCGACAACTCCGACTTCTCGAACCGGGCCATCGACCTGGCCGTCGAGCTCGGGAAGGCGTTCGGAGCGGCGCTGACCGGAATCCACGTCTACGCCGCCCGTCTGCACGACTATCGCTTCAAGCAGATGGAGTACACGCTCCCCGAGGAATACAAGGACGAGAACGAGCTCGAGCGGCAGCGCAAGATCCACGACTCGCTGATCGCGATGGGGCTGCAGCTCATCTCCGATTCCTACCTCGACGTCATGGGCCAGAAGGCGGAGGCGGCCGGCCTCGCGTTCGAGCGCAAGATGATCGACGGCAAGCACTACAAGGTCCTGATCGAGGACACGCAGGCCTCGGACTACGACCTCGTGGTGATGGGCGCGCTCGGCATGGGCGCCGTGAAGGACAGCCAGCTCGGCTCGGTGACCGAGCGCTACGTGCGCCACGTCGACCGCGACACGCTCGTCGTCCGTAACGCCGACGCGCTCAAGGATCAGCAAGGCGCGATCGTCGTGTGCATCGACGGCTCGCCGCAGTCGTTCCACGGCCTCAAGATCGGCATCGCGCTCGCGAAGGCGACGGGGCGGCCGGTGCAGGCGATCGGCGTGTACGACCCGTACCTCCACTACGCGATGTTCAACGGCATCGTCGGCGTGCTCAACGAGAAGGCCTCGAAGATCTTCCGGTTCAAGGAGCAGGAGCAGCTGCACGAGGAGATCATCGACACCGGGCTGGCGAAGATCTACCAGTCGCATCTGGAGATCGGGCGCAAGCTCGCGGCCGACGACGGCGTCGATCTGTCCATCACCCTTCTCGACGGGAAGTGCTTCGAGAAGATCCTCACGTTCGCGCGCAAGGAGCAGCCGTGGCTGCTCATCCTGGGCCGCGTGGGCGTGCACTCCGACGAGCACGAGACCGACCTCGGCTCCAACACCGAGAACCTCCTGCGCCTCGCGCCGTGCAACGTCCTCCTGACGGGCGGGAAGTTCTATCCGCCGCTCGACGTGAAGGCCGAGGAGATCATCTCGTGGACGGAGGAAGCCGAGGCGCGCATGGAGCGCGTGCCGCCGCAGGTGAAGGGCGTGGCCCGCACCGCGCTGCTGCGCTACGCCATCGAGCAGGGCCACACGGTGATCACCAACAAGGTGATCGACGAGGCGATGGCGATCTTCATGCCCACGCGCATGGCGGAGAAGATGCAGATCATGGCCGAGGACCTCGCGGTCGCGAAGCTCCGCGCCGAGAACCAGACCGCGACGGCGATCTGCTCGATCTGCGGCTACACGGTCAAGGGCCCGAACCCCGTCGTGACGTGCCCGGTCTGCAAGGCCGACGCGGGCAAGTTCCAGGTGATCTCGCGCGACGTCGTCGAAGCGATCGCGACCCAGGAGGGCGGCATCGAGGAGGAAGAGTCGATGCCGGGCGTGCAGGTGAAGTGGTCGGCCGACGCGCGCGACGCCCTGCGCGAGGTGACCGACGCCTACCTGCGCCGGCGCGCGAAGGCCCGGATCGAGAAGTACGCGCGCTCGAAGAAGATCGCGGTCATCACGTGCCAGCTCGCGCTGCCGATGATCGAGGAGACGGTCGGCCGCGAGAAGCTCGGCGCCGGCTGGGACACGCTGCTCGCGAAGACGAAGTTCGAGCCCGCGCAGGCGCCGGCGGGCGAGACCGCGCCCGCGTCACCGTTCACGTGGACGGACGACGCCACGGCGCGTCTGAACCGCGTGCCCGCGGGGTTCATGCGCGACATGACGCGCGAGGAAGTCGAGAAGGTCGCGACCGGCAAGGGCGTGACGACGATCGACCTCGCGGTCTGCGAAGAGGGCATCGGCCACGCGCGCGAGACGATGAACGAGGTCATCGCGGGGTATGTCTCGCAGAAGAAGCCCCGCTGACTCCCGGAGGGGTTAACCCTCCGATGGTCCTCGCATGCCGGAAGGCGTGCTCCTCCGTGCCTCCTCGCGGGTAGGACGGCAGGAGCATGTACGTTGTGGGGAACCAGGTGATCCGCGCGGCGCTCGCGATGCTGGCCGTCCTGCTCACCGCCGGCTGCACGACGGCGTCCGGCCACGCTCGACGAGGTCGTGAGCGACGCCTTGGCCGCGGCGGCCCATCTCCGGACCCGTCCGAACGTCGATCCCGCGCGCATCGGCGTGCTGGGGTTCTCGTGGGGCGCGAGCGCGGCGCTGCGCACGTCGAGCGCTGGGTATCGGCGCGGCGTGCCGGGCGGCGGGTTCCGCGCGGCGGCCGCGTACGATCCGCTGTGCATGAGCGGGCGCGGTGACCTCCCGCGCGACGCGCAGGAGCGCTCGACGAACCTTCTCCCGGACATCGAAGTGCCGACGCTGATCCTCATGGGCGCCGACGACGTGGATACTCCCAGCGTGGCGCAGAATTGCTCGATCGCTGTCGGCGTCGCGCGACGCGCCGGACAGCCCGTGGCGATCGAGCTCTACCCAGGTGCCGGGCACGTGTTCGACATGGGCCCGTCGCGGCCTCCGCAAGCGGCGGCGAAGGCGATGAACGACCTGCTCGCGTTCTTCTCGCGGCACCTCGGCAAGGGAGGCGGAGCGTGAGCGCGCCGTCGCCGTACACGGCGTACTCGGTCTCGTGGAACCTCACGCAGCGCTGCAACCTCGAGTGCGCGCATTGCTACATGTCCGCGTTCGCCGGGGCCGACACGCGCGGTGAGCTCACCACCGATGAGTGCCGGCGGGTGATCGACGAGATCGCGGCCGTCAATCCCAGCGTCTTCCTGATCCTCACCGGCGGCGAGCCGCTGCTCAGGAAGGACATCTGGGACATCGCGGGCTACGCGGCCGAGCGGCGCTTCACCACCGTGTTCGGGACCAACGGCGTGCTGCTCCGCGAGCGCGAGGCGAAGCTGATGCGCGAGCGCGGCGTGCTCGGCGCGTCGATCAGCCTCGACTCGACGGATCCGAGGAAGCACGACGCCTTCCGGCACCTGCCCAGCGCGTGGGACGGCGCCGTGCGCGCGACGCGCGTCCTCAACGACGCGGGCCTCGACTTCTCGCTGCACATGTCGGTGACCGACTGGAACGTCGGCGAGGTCCCCGCGATGGTCGACCTCGCGAAGGAACTCGGGGCGAAGGTGCTGAACTTCTTCTTCCTCGTGCGGACCGGGCGGGGGCGCGACCTGACGGACATCGACGCCGCCGCGTACGAGCGGATCCTCACGTGGCTCGCGAAGGCGCAGGGCGTCGGCCCGGGGCCACCGAGCTTCGTCCAGCGGCTGCTCGGCCGCGCGCCCGCGGCGGAGCCGTCGGCCTTCGAAGACCCGTGGTCGACGCCCGTCGGCCGCGCCGACGGCCTGCTGATCCGCGCGAAGTGCGCGCCGCACTTCCGCCGGATCATCTGGGAGCTCAATCCCGATTCGCCGCTGCTGAAGAACTACGCGCACGGGTCGTGCCCCGCCGGGAAGTATTACTGCCGCATCACGCCCGAGGGCGACGTCACGCCGTGCCCGTACATGCCGGTCTCGGCCGGGAACCTGCGCGCGACGAGCTTCGGTGACCTCTGGCGCTCGGCGCCGGTCTTCGACGACCTGCGTGAGCCGAAGCTCGGCGGCCGATGCGGCGCGTGCGAGTTCTCGAAAGCCTGCGGCGGCTGCCGGTGCCGCGCGTACGCGACGTACGGCGACTACCTCGCCGAGGATCCCGCGTGCGGCTATCAGCCGGGCGCGCACGGAGGCGCCGTCATCGACCTGCCGGCGACGATGACGTTCGGCCTCCCGGTCAGCGAGGAGCTCACGTGGGAGCCTGCCGCGCGCGAGCGGCTCTCGGCGATCCCGTCGTTCGCGCGGGGGATGGTCGTGAAGGCCGTCGAAGCCTACGCGCGCGGGCGCGGCCAGACGGTCGTCACGCCCGCGCTGCTCGCCGAGGTCCGCAACACGTGGGGCGCGAGGTTCCGCCCGCGTGAGTGACCGCCGCTACCGCGTCGCCGCCTGCGTGTACCTGGTCTACGGCGTCGTGTACTGGCTCGGCGGCATGTGGCTCCTGTCCCAGGGTGTCGGCGTGATGGGCGGCAGGGGCGGCGACGGAACGACGGCGAGCCTGGTGCGCTGGGGACTCATCGGCGCCATCCCGCTGCTCGCCATCCCGCTCCTCTTGTCGCGTCGCTGGTCCTGGCTCGGCGGCATCGTGTCCCGGCGGACGTTCGCCGCGCTGGTCGCGCTGCTCCTCGCGTTCCGCGCGTGGAAGGTCGGGGGCGTCGCGCTGCACGGCGGCGGCGCGTCGGTCGCGGCACCGTGGGGCGGATCGATGAGCTTCCAGGCCGGGGCCGCGATCTTCCTGGTCGTGACGCTTCTCGCGCTCCTCGCCGTCGCGCGCGCGGCGTTCACACCCGAGCGGGCGAGCGCGTGAAACGCTATCGCGACATCGCCGGCGACGGCGGCTCGAACATCGTCGGCCAGGTGCAGGCGCAGCAGGCCCGCCTGCGCGAGCGGCTCGCCGGCGTGCGGTCGATCGTGGCGGTCGTCTCCGGCAAGGGCGGGGTCGGGAAGTCGTCGATCACCGCGAATCTCGCCGGCGCCTGCGCGCTCGACGGCGCGCGCGTGGGGGTCCTCGACGCCGACCTGAACGGCCCGAGCATGGCCAAGATGCTCGGCGTGCGCGGGGGCAAGCTGGTCGTGCGCGACGGCGCCGTCGAGCCGCCGCGGAGCGCGCTGGGCGTCAAGGTCATGTCGATGGACCTGCTGCTGCCGTCCGACGCCGCGCCGCTCACGTGGGAGGCGCCGACGCAGGACGAAGCGCACACGTGGCGCGGAACCATGGAGGCGAACGCGCTCCGAGAGTTCCTCGCCGACACGGCGTGGGGCGATCTCGACCTCCTGCTGCTCGATCTCCCCCCGGGCACGGACCGTCTGCTCACCGTCGCGTCGCTCGTGCCCGTCCTCTCGGGAACCGTCGTGGTCACGATCCCGTCGGACGTCTCGCAGCTCGTGGTGCGCCGGTCGCTGACGGTGGCGCGGGAGAGCCGCGCGCCGGTCCTGGGCCTCGTGGAGAACATGGCGGGCCTGTTCCCGGGCCCGGACGCCGAGGTGCTGGCGAGGGATGCCGGCGTGCCGTTCCTGGGCCGTGTGGCGTTCGACGCAGACCTCGCGCGCGCCGCCGACGCGGGCGAGGCTTTCGTGGCGACCTTCCCCGACCGCGAGGCCGCGCGTTCTCTCCGCGCGATCGCGTCGTCGCTCCGCGCCGCGCTCGCAGCCCCCGCCGGCTAACGCGCGCGAGAGAACGACCTAGTTACAGACGACCCCGGGCTCCAGCTGATAGTTGGCGACCTTGAACGTCGCCACGAAGTTGTCGTCCCACGCCGGCCCGAGGGTGATCTGGCCCAGCGGCGTCTCGCCGTCGAAGCCGAGCACGCGCGCGTGGCTCGGCAGCGTCTTGATGTCGCCCCGGCCCGAGAGGAACTCGAGCGCGCTCGCCTTGTCGATGAAGACCGCGATGGTCTCGCTGACGGGCCGCCCGGTGCCGCGGGGCGCGGGCTTCGGCCAGTCCACGATGGCCGTGAAGCCGTCGAGCTTCGGATCCGCCGCGACGTTCGGATCCTTCGTCATGCGACGCAGCAGGGGCGGGATGTAACGCGAGAACATCGCCGTGGCGCGCTCCTCGAACCGGAGGCTCGCGAACGCCGGCGACGGCTCCTGCTCGATCGAGATCCGGGTGGAGAGGTGGCGATCGTCCTGCTGGGCGCCCCTCGGCCGGTAGAACCCGATCCCGTTCCGTGGGACGTCGACCCACGGCCAGCAGTGATAGATGCCCGCGCTCAGCTCTTGGAGGGCGTGGACGTGCGCGGAGGCGAGGGCGCGCGCCTTCTCGGTCGTGTATTCGTGCGCGGGCAGCACCCGGTCGGTCGGCGCCGCCGCGATCGCCACGCCGGCGGTGAGCGCGACGAGCGCGACGACGGCGACGAGACGTTTACCGCTCAAGCATCTGCTCCTGGCTGACGGTGATGGCCTTGCCCCACCACCCCTCGTCGCGCGCGAGCTGGATGTCCTTGCGCGTGACCTTGGGGGAGGACCCTTCGGTGTTGCGAACGGAGAATCCCAGGTGCTCGTACGACGCGAAGTGCGTCCGATGCGTGTACCACGTGTTCCATTCCTCGCTGGTGGCACAACCCGCCGTGGCGATCAGCACGGCGCTAAGCAGCAGCAGCTTGCCACGGACGCTTCGCATGATTGGTGACCTCCGCTCGGAGAGTGAAAACCGCCCTCATGCTACCGACGCCGCGCACAGTGGTCAACCGCTGGCGGGCCCGTCGCGTCGGCGTGGTAGACTCGCGCGCATGGACCATCTGACGGTCCACCACCTCCCCGAAGGCCTGCGGCGCCCGATCCTGATCATGGCGTTTCCGGGCTGGAACGACGCGGCTGAAGCCGCCTCGACCGCCGCCCGCTACCTCGCCACGAGCTTCCAGGCGGAGAAGTTCGCCGAGATCGACCCCGAGGAGTTCTATCACTTCGGCCTCACGCGGCCGCTCGTCCGCTACAAGACCGACGCGCCGGACGAGCGCGAGATCGTGTGGCCCGCGACGGAGTTCTCCGTGGCGCGGTCGAGCGCGCTGACCCGCGACGTGATCGTCGGCGTGGCCGCCGAGCCTCACCTGCGGTGGAAGACCTACTGCGCGGCGGTGATCGAGCTCGCCCGGCGGTGCGGGGTCACGCTGATGTTGACGCTGGGCGCGCTGCTCGCGGAGGTGCCGCACACCCGGCCGGTCCGGCTCTCCGGCACCGCGACCGATCCGGAGCTGCGGACCCTCATCGGCGCGCGACCGTCGCGCTACGAAGGCCCCACCGGCATCGTCGGCGTGCTCAACACCGTATGCCGCGAGCAGGGTCTGCCGACGGCGAGTCTCTGGGCGAACGTCCCGCACTACATCTCCGGGATCGAGAATCCGAAGGCGACCCTCGCGCTCGTCAAGCGCGTCCTCACGCTCCTGTCCGCGACGATCGACCTCGGCGATCTCGACGAGGCGGTCAAGCAGTTCGATCAGAACCTCGCGGAGATCGTGTCGCAGAACGCGAAGATCGCCGGCTACGTCCAGAAGCTCGAGCGCGCCGCCCCCGACGAGGAAGAAGCGACCGAGACCGCCGCGCAGAGCGAGCTGCCGCCCGCGTCGGAGCTCGTCGCCGAGATCGAGCAGTTCCTCCGCCAGCAACGGCCCGAGTGACGGCGGCCCGCGGCCGCCTTCTTCTCTGGGCACTCCTGCTCCACGGCCTCTGGCCCGCCGCCGTCCACGCCGCGGGCGGCCTCCGGGTCACCTGGGAGCCTTCTCACCCGCGCGCCGGCGACGTCGTACTGCTCCGCGTGCAGGGGGTGCCCTCGGCGGCGACGCTCGAGGTGACCGTCGACCGTCAACCGATCAGCACGTTCCCGACCTCCGACGGCCACGGCGCCGTCATCGGGATCGACATGGACGCCTCCGCGGGTCCGCGCCGCTGGCGTGTCGCCGTGCGTGGTGGGGCCGGCGCGACGGGCGAGATCCCGCTGGTCGCCCGCACCTACACCGTCCAGCACCTCACGGTCGCGCCGTCGATGGTCGAGCTCGATCCGGCAACCGAGCGCCGGGCGGTGGCGGAAGGCGAGCGGATGCGGCAGATCTACCGGACGATCAGCGGCGAGCGGCTGTGGCGGGGGCGCTGGCTACGCCCGGTGGGCGGTGACGAGCCGGGGACGGGCTTCGGCGCCAGGCGCGTGATCAACGGCCAGCCGCGGGCGCCGCACAGCGGGATCGACTTCGCGGCGCCCGTGGGCGCCCCTGTCCTCGCCGCGAACCGCGGCCGTGTGGCGATCGTCGCCGAGTTCTTCTTCCCCGGGCGGCTCGTGATCCTCGACCACGGCCTCGGCCTGCACACGGCGTACTTCCACCTCGACACGATTGCCGTGAGCGAAGGGCAGCTCGTCGAGCGGGGCGACACGCTCGGGACGGTCGGCATGACCGGCCGGATCACGGGCCCGCATCTCCACTTCGGAGCGCAGGTCGGGCCGGCGCGGATCGATCCCGCCGTGCTCCTCGGCCTGGCCCCGCCCGACGAGCAGCGCGACTAGCGCCGTCCCCGAGACCGCTTGCGCGCGCGGCCGCCCTTGCGCGCCTTGCGGCCGCCCCGTGCCCGCGCCTTCGATGCCTTGCGCTTCGGGCGGGCCTTCGCGCGGGTCTTCCGCTTCGCCTTGGGGCGCGAGCGCTTCTTCGCCCCGCCACTCTTCTTCGGGCGCGAGGCGCGGCGCGCGGGCGCCGGACGGCTCGCCGGCGCCTCGCTGGGCATCGAGTCCGAAGGCAGCATCTCGGGCGGCATCGGTGACGGGATCTCCATCGCGTCCTCCGTCGTGATCGATGGTTCTGTTGCCGCCTTACCCTGCACAGCGCGTACCGGCTGCGCAAGAGGAAATTTCGTCAGCGCGCGGGCGCGCCGCGCGCGCGCGTCGCCTCGGCGGCGAGCGCGCGATTCGACCAGACGGCGGCGATCGAGTGCGTGAGGAGCGCGCGGACGCGCGCGCGCGGAATCTTGACGGGCGTGGTGGCGGCGAGCGGGTTGTCGTGACGGCGCAGCATCGCCAGCGTCGCCTCGCCGATGAGCAGCGGCCACGCGCACGCCAGGCGCATGCGCCACTCGCGGCGCGGGATCGCGAGCGTGTAGCGCCAGCCCGCGTGGTAATGCGCGTCGGCGAGCTCGAGCAGCGCTTCGTACAGCGGGCGGAGCTTCGGCATCGCGGACGGATCGAGCAGATCCGCCGGCGCGAGACCGTGCGCCGCGAGCTCGTCCGCGGGCAGGTAACACCGCCCCTGCCGGAGATCGCTCGGCACGTCGCGCAGCACGTTGGTCATCTGCAGCGCCTTGCCGAAACGGACACCGTTCGTGCTCATCGCGGCCACGTCCCAGCGCGCGAGGCGCGGACGATGCGCGGCGTGGATGACCGTCCAGAACTCGCCGACGCAGCCCGCCACGAGGTAGACGTAGCGGTCGAGGTCGGCGCGCGTGCCGAGCGCGGTCACGTGCGCGGCGTCCTCGCCCGGAAACGTCGCGAGGTCGAAGACCATCCCGCTCGTGAGCGTCGCCAGCACGCCCCGGACCGCGGCACGGTCCGGCGCATCGAGGCGCTCGAGCTCCGCCACCGCCTCCGGGAGCCGCGTGAGCAGCGTCGCCTCGGCGGCCTTGCCCTGGTGCGGGCGGCAGGCGGCGATCGCCCCGGCCACGTCCACGGGCGTTCCCGCGAAGGCGCGGCGCAGCGTCTCGAGGTGGGCGAGCCGCGCGTCGCGCGCGATCAGCCGCGTGTCCGCGACGGTGTCGGCCGCGCGGGCGAGCAGGTACGCGAGCCCGACGGGCGCGCGGAGGTCGCGCGGCAGAATGCGCAGCGAAAGATAAAAACTCCGGCTGACGTCGCGCAGGAGGCCCCGCAGCAGACTGTCGTGCGACTGGCGCGGCACTCGCGAAGGGCCCGGATTTATTCCGGGCCCGGAGCGCGGGGGGGTCGGGGGGCGCGTCTCGCGCCCCCCGAATCATTCATAGTCGTAGCGGCGGACGGGCGGGTCGGGGGAATCCTTGGCTTTCTTCAGGCTCTCCTGGAACTTGCGGTCGAGCAGCTTGCCCTTCTGCGCTTCGGCCTGCATCTGCTGCTTGAACCGCTCTTCCCGCTCGGCCGACTTCGAGCGGAGCTGGTCGATCGCGGCGCCGAGATCGCCGGTGGACCGCTGGCGCGGCGGCTCTTCGTGCGAGATGACCGCGCCCAGCTCCGGGTCGATCGTCAGCTTCGCCTGGCAGCACGGGCACGGCACCACGAATGACGGCTTTGCCATGGCGCAACTATACACCGTGCACGGAAAGACACGTTGGAGGGGACGTCCCGAGCACCGTAGAATCCGGGCGTGGCCGACCTGACCAACGACTTTTCGTGGTCGCGGAGCAGGGACGGCGCCTTCCAGGAGTGCAAGCGCCGCTACTTCTACCAGTACTACGGCTCGTGGGGCGGCTGGGCCGGCGACGCGCCGCCCGACGTGCGGCGCCTCTACATCCTCAAGCAGCTCGCCTCGCGACAGATGTGGGGCGGACGCATCGCCCACGACGCCATCGAGATGGCGTTCAACGCGTTCCGCGAGGGTCTCGAGATTCCCGTCGAGCCGTTCGTCCGGGACGCGGTCGAGCGCATGCGGGCCGAGTTCCGTTCCTCTCGGGCCGGCGTCTACAACGACAAGCCGAAGACCACGGCGCTGTTCGAGCACGAGTACAAGGTCGTGATCCGCGACGAGGCCTGGCTCGCGCTCGCCACGTCCGTGCAGACGTGCCTCCGGAACTTCTTCCGGCTGCCGCTGCTGGCGGAGATCCGCCGCACGTCACCGGAGCACTGGTCGATCGAGCACTGGTCGAAGACCTTCGACTTCGAGGGCACCCGCGTCTGGTCCGCGCCGGACTTCGGGTACTGGACCCCGGAGGGACGCCTGGCGCTCGTCGACTGGAAGACGGGCGGTGGAGGCGGCGAGGACGCCTCGTTCCAGCTGGGATGCTACGCGCTGTACGCGCACGAGGTGCTCGGCGTGCCGCCGCACAACGTCGACCTCTACGAGGTCAACCTGCGCGAGCCCGTGGTCACGCCGCACACCTGGAGCGACGACCGGCTCGAGGGCGTGCGCGAGCGGCTGCGCCTGTCGGTCCGCGGCATGAAGTCGTACCTCAAGGATCCCGACGCGAACGTGGCGGTGATCACCGACTTCGAGCTCACCGAGAACCTGAGAATCTGCCGCTGGTGCAACTTCAAGGCGGTGTGCCGTCCCGATCTGGACGCGGCGCCTGCGCCTTGACAGGCGCGACGCTCGCACCATAGTCTCGCGGTCGTGTCCGCGGCCCCGCTCCTCCGCACCGAAAAACTCGTCCGCGCCTACGGCAGCCTCCTGGCGGTCAACGGAGTCGATTTCACCGTCCGCGAGGGCGAGCTGCGCTCGATCATCGGCCCCAACGGCGCGGGCAAGACGACGTTCTTCAAGCTGATCGCCGGGGAGGTGACGCCGACCTCCGGCCGCATCTGGTTCCGCGACCAGGAGGTCACCGGGATGCCGCAGCACGGGATGGCGCGGCTCGGCGTCGCCAAGTCGTACCAGATCACGTCGATCTTTCCGCACCTGACGGTCTTCGAGAACGTCCGTGTCGCGGCGCAGGGCGCGGGCCAGGCCTACGATTTCTGGCGCCGCGCGGACGCGCTCACCGAGGCGCGCGCGCGGGCCGAGGAAGTGCTCGTGACCGTCGGCCTCGCGCCCAAGGCGGGGCTCCTCGGCACGCACCTCTCGCACGGCGAGCAGCGCCATCTCGAGCTGGCCATCGCGCTCGCGGCAAACCCCGTATTGCTGCTCCTCGACGAGCCGACGGCGGGGATGAGCCCCGAGGAGACCGACGAGACGATGGTGCTCATCAGCGAGCTCCGCGCCGGGCGGACGATCATCCTCGTCGAGCACAAGATGAAGCTCGTGATGAAGATCTCGGATCGCATCACCGTGCTGCATCAGGGCCAGGTGCTCGCGGACGGCACGCCCGAGGAGATCCGCGCGAACGAGACGGTGCAGCGGACCTACCTGGGCGCGTCGTGATGGGATCGCTCCTCGAAGTCGACGACCTCCACACCTACTACGGCGAGGCGCACATCCTCCAGGGCGTCTCGCTGGCCGTCGGCGAGCGCGAGGTGGTCACGCTCATCGGCCGCAACGGCGCGGGCAAGACCACCACGCTCCGCTCGATCATGGGCGTCGCGCAGCCGGCGAAGGGACGCATCGCGTTCGGCGGTGAGAACATCGCCGGCCGCGAGCCGCACGAGATCGCGCGGCGCGGGATCGCGTGGGTTCCCGAGGAGCGGCGCGTGCTGCCGAACCTCAGCGTCGCCGACAATCTGCGCCTGGCCATGCTCGGCGCCGGCGTGAAGGACGCCGGCGGCACGCTCCTCGCGGAAGTCTTCGAGTACTTTCCGCGCCTGAAGGAGCGGATCGATTACCGCGGCCGCTTCCTGTCAGGCGGCGAGCAGCAGATGCTCGCGATCGCGCGGGGCCTCGTCGCGAAGCCGCGCCTGCTGCTGGTGGACGAGCCGACGGAAGGCCTCGCGCCGATCCTCGTGCAGACGCTCACCGGCGTGCTCGCGGAGATCAGCCGGCGCGGCGGCACCATCCTGCTCGTCGAGCAGAACCTCGAGGTCGCGCTCGCGCTCTCGAGCCGGCTCTACGTCATCGACCAGGGCCGCATCCAGTTCTCGGGCACGCCGGACGAGCTGCGCCGGGAGCCGGCGATCCAGCAGCGCTTCCTCGGCGTCTAGCAGCCGTTGCGGCAGCTCGGCGTGCACTGAGGCGCCGGCTCCGTCGACGGACGGAGGTCGTCCTCGGCGACCCGGCGGCAGCCGAGCTCCTCGAACTGCACGCAACATTCCCCGAACTGCAGGATCCGACAGATGCGGCCCTTCTCGCCGGTCGCCGCCAGCGTCACCGGATCGCCTGGGCTCATTTCGTCGCTCCCTGGAGAGATCGCAGATCGAGCCGCGTCTTGTGCGCCTCGTACGTCGCCTTGATGGCGTCGATGGCCGCCTGGCGTTGCGCGTTGTCCGTGCTCGCGAGCTTCGGCTGCTCGCGGATGATCGCGAGCGCGATCGTCGTCAGCGCCGCGCGATAGTCCTGCCGCTTGGCCTCGCGCGCGGCCGACGCTTCCTGGACCGTCGCCAGCCGCGTCGAGCTCGCGGCGAGCGCGCCGCCGGCCGGCGCCTGGGGCGCGGCACCGGCCGGAGCCTTGATCGGGACCCCGTAGATCTGCGCGGCGAGGACGAGCGTCTGCACCGTGACCTTCGAGATCGCGCGCACGACGTCGCTCGGATCGAAGGTCACGCCCTTGAGCGTGAAGTCACCGAGGTCGACCATCTTGATGGCGACGTTCAGGTTGCCGAGATACCCGCCGCCGAACGTCTCGTTGAAGCGCGGCGACCATTTCTCCTCCGGTGCGGCGGCCACGGCGTACGCGTACGGTGACTGCACGAGGCCCTGGCCGCCGATCAGCGACTTGCGCGCGTCGGCGACGGCCGCCTCCGCCTGCGCGACGTCGGCGCCCGCGGCGGTCTCGGCTTCCACGACGGCCGGCTCCAGCACGTCGACCTTCACGCGCAGCGAGCCGCAGCCCGCGAGCACGAGCGCGAGGGCGGTCAGCGCCACGAGGCGTCGCGCCGTCATCGTCCGCGCTCGTTGACGGCCAGGCCGCGGAACCACGCCTCGGCCTCCTTGATCGTCGTGAACGATTGCGTCGAGCCGAGGGCCGCGGCGATGGCGTTGAGAATGCGCACGTACGACTCTTCCGCCGCGGCCGCGGTCGGGGCGGTCCCGACCTTCGCGAACAACTGCTGGAGCTCCGCCGTCACGGCGTTCGCCTTGTCGATCTCCGGTCCCAGGCGCGCGCTCGCGCGCTGGGCGTCGAGGAGGTCGCGCCGGTTGAGCAGGTTCGTGAGCGAGTCGGCGACGATCTGGCTCTCGCTGAACTGGCCGATGGCGTCCGTGACGGCCTTCGCGTTCGTGCTCAGCACCATGACGAGCACGCCGTCCTTGTCGTCCGGGGAGAGCGGCTTGATCTTCTCGTTCGTCCCCGGGTCGACCGCGTCCGGCTCGAAGAGCTTGAACCCGTTGCCGGCCTTGATCTCGTTGAAGAAGAGATCGACGGCGCGCTCGTCGTAGTAGCCGGCGATGTAGCGCGCCGTCGTGAAGACCGCCTGGCCGTCGACGGTGACCCGGAAATAGTTCGCGTCGCGCGGCGCGCCCGGCTTCGCCGACTGGAAGTAGTGGTTCTCGCGGAACGTGGTGACGCAGCCGGCGTGGACGAGGACCGCCAGGACGAGCAGGACGATCTTGGAGGTAGCGCACCTCCCCCTACGGCCCGACGCGGAACATGCCCTCGGCGATCCCGAGGGCGCTCTTGCCGATCGTCTCCGTCATCCGATCGACCGTCGGCGGCATCAGCGTCGACGTGCGCAGGTCGCGGAACGCGCGCTCCGCGGGGAACTCGCGGTACGCGCCGCGGCCGCCGACGACCTGGATCACCTTCTCGGTGACCTCGAGACCGACCTCGGTGGCGAGGAGCTTCGCGCGATTGGCGAGCAGGCCGCGCGCCGCGACGTCGGCGCCCGCCCACCGCGCGGCGGAGTCCTCGAGCATGAGGCGGGCCGCGTCGAGATGGACGCGCAGCGCGCCGAGATGGCGCTGCACGGTCGGGTCGCTCGCCACGGGCACGTTCTCGGGCTTCACGACGCGCTTGCGCGCGTACTCCGCCGCGAAGTCGAAGGCCGCCTCGGCGAGGCCGACGTAGATGGCGGCGTAGCCGAGCGCGAAGCCTTCGATGACCCCGACCTGGAGCGCCGACCCTGGCCGGCCCAACGGCGCGTCGCCGGAGACGCGCACCTTCGTGAACGTCACCGACGGGCTGTAGGTGCCTCGCATGCCGAGCGTGTCCCACGTGCCGTCGGTCGTGATGCCGGGCGCGCCGGCGGGCACGAAGACTTGCCACAGCGCCTTGCCCATGTCGGTCCCGCCGTCGAGCGCGCACCAGACCATGTAGTGCGAAGCGCCGAGCGCCATCGTGCAGAAGTGCTTCACGCCGTCGACGACGTAGCCGTCGCCGTCGGCGCGCACCGCCGTCTCCATGAGCAGTGTGCGCGAGAGGCTGACCGCGGGCTCGCTGCCCCAGCTCCCGAAGAGGTGGCCGCGCTCGACGACGTCGGCGAACCAGCGGCGCTGCTGCGCCTCGCTTCCGAGCGCGTCGATGAAGCGCATGACCGTGGAGTGCATGTGCAGCGTCATCGCGGTGCTCGCGCAGCCCTGCGCGATCGTGCGGAGGACGGCGACGTAGGTCGGCATGTCGAGGCCGAGGCCGCCGTGCGCGACGGGAACGGCGCACGCCAGCAGGCCTTCCTTCCAGAGATCGCGCCAGCTCTCGACGGGATTCCGGGCCTCGCGATCGACCTCCGCGGCGCGCGGCGCGATGCGCTCGCGCGTGACCTTCTCGGCAAGCCGGACGATCGCAGGATCGGGAGTGCCATTCGGCGCTCGCGGAGGTGCCGGATTCACTCCGGCACCGGAGCGTAGGGGGGCTTGGGGGATGCGTCTCGCACCACCCATGCCAGAAAACTCCCCCAGATCCCCTTCGGGAGGAACAGGACGAACGTCATGAAGATCGCGCCGACCACGATGGGCCACCACTCGATCAGGCGGCTCAGCCGTTCCTCGAGCAGGAGGAACGTCAGCGCACCCACGAACGGGCCGAAGAACGTTCCCGCACCGCCGAGCAGGGTCATGATGACGACCTGGCCCGAGGTCGACCAGTAGAGCGCCTCGACCGGCACCACCGTCAGGCGCAGCGCCTCGAGCGCTCCCGCCAGCCCCGCGAAGAACGCGGAGAACACGAAGGAGACGAACTTGATCCGGTTGACGTCGTAGCCGCACGCCGCCGCGCGCTCGGGGTTCTCGCGGATCGCCTGGAGCACGGCGCCGAAGGGCGAGTCGAGGATGCGCTTGAGCGCGGCGACCGCGAGGCTGACGAGCACGAAGGCGAAGACGTAGAACGCGAAGGGGCTCCGGATCGAGACCGACGTCCCGAAGAGCCCGAGGGGATGCAGCGGGATCCCGCGCAGGCCGTCGTCACCGCCCGTGATGTCCGCGAGGTGGAAGGCGATGAAGTAGAGCATCTGGGCGAAGGCGAGCGTCAGCATCGCGAAGTAGATCCCCCGGCGCCGGAGACAGAAGAAGCCGGCGATCACGCCGCCGATGATCGCGGCGCCCAGGCCGATGCCGATCGCCCCCCACAGCGACGCGATCTTCAGCTTGGCCAGCGCGAGGCCGGTGCCGTACGCGCCGAGCCCGTAGTACGCGGCGTGGCCGAAAGAGAGGATGCCCGTGTAGCCGTACAGCAGGTTGAAGCCGAGCGCGAACAGCCCGTACGTCAGCACCTGGGTGGCGAGCGAGGTGTGCGGCACGATGAACGGAAACACGGCGAAGAAGACGACGAGAGACGTCACCGGATGCGTGGCCACCCACCGCACGAATGCCCGCCACGCGCGCATCACTCCGCCAGCCCCGCCTCGCCGAAGAGTCCGCTCGGGCGCACGAGGAGCACGATCGCCATGACCAGGAAGACGACGATCTCCGCCATCTTCGGGGCGAAGAACGTCGTGAGGCTCACGATCTCACCGATGAGGAGTCCGGCGACGATCGCGCCGGGCAGACTGCCCATGCCGCCGACGACCACGACCACGAAGCACTCGATGATGATCTCGACGCCCATCTCCGCATAGACGCCGCGCATCGGGCCGGCCAGCACGCCGGCGAGGCCCGCCAGCCCGATGCCGAGGCCGAAGACGAGCAGCCAGATGCGGCCGAGGTCCACGCCCAGCGCGCGGACCATCAACGGATCGCGCGTGCCCGCGCGGATGACGAGCCCGACGTTGGTCTTCTCGAGGAAGAGCCAGAGCCCGACGAGGACGAGCGCGGTGACCGCGACGACGAACAGGCGGTAGACCGGGAAGTTCATGAAGCCGAGATTGACCGCTCCCGCCAGGTCGCGCGGGGGATCGACCGTGAGCCCGACCTTGCCCCACACGACCTTCACCGATTCCACCAGCACGAGCGAGAGCCCGAACGTGAGCAGCAGCGGATCGTCCGGGCTCCGCCCGTAGAGCGGCCGGATGAGGAAGCGCTGGATGATCAGGCCGACCGTGCCGACGACGAGGGGCGCCAGGATCAGCGTGAGCCAGAAGCTCTTCGTCACGCCGAGCAGCGTGAACGCGACGTACGCGCCGAGCATGTAGAGCGCGCCGTGCGAGAAGTTGACGACGGTCATCAAGCCGAAGATGAGGCTCAAGCCGACGGCCATCAGCACGAGGATGCCGCCGAGCACCAGGCCCGTGAAGACCTGGGCGGCGAGCGCCGAGAGCGGGACGTCGAGGATCATGCGGCGCTCGCCGCCGTGAACCGACTAGGCGTGGCCTTTCTCGGCGCAGGTGCGCTCCAGCTCCTCGTTCGCCGCGACCTTGCCGACGACGTCGAAGAGGCCCCACTCGCCCTTCACCTGCTGCGGGGCCCGCACCTTGAGGATCCAGAGGTCCTGGAACGACTTGTTGTCGCACGCGCGCCAGTACTGCTTGCCCTTGTAGTGGTTGTACTCGCGGTTCTTGCGGAGCGCGTTCGCCACCTGGTCGGAGTCGGTCGACTTCGCCAGCTCGACGCCGCGCGCGATCTCCTTGATGCCGCTGTAGCCGTACGTGGAGTACGCGTCCGGCGGCTGGTTGAACTTCTTCTGGAACGCCTCGACGTACCGCTTGGACTCGGGGATCGTCTCGGCGAGCTCGTGGCAGAAGTGCGTCGCGCCGTAGATGTCCTGGAAGACCTCGGCGCCGCCCTCCTTCGTGTAGAAGAGGAAGTGCAGCGGCTGCGCGATCCGCGCCTCTTTCTTGAGGCCGAAGCTGATCGCCTGCTTCAGGAACGGCACGTTGTCGGCGCCCGGCGTGACCGCGAGGATCGCGTCCGGCTTCGCCGCCTGGATCTTCGGCAGGTGCGCGGAGAACTCCGGCTTGCCGAGCGGATACGGCGTGTTGCCGAGGATGGTGCCGCCGAGCTTGGCGATCCGATCGCTGAAGACGGCGTTGTTCTGCTTGCCCCACGCGTAGTCCGCGTAGACGACCCACCACTTCTTGCCGATGTTCTGCATCCCGAACTGGGCCATCGCGCGGCTCGTGATCGTCGGGTTCAGCGCCTCGTGGAACGTGAGGGGGCTCGTGTCCGGCTTGGCGCTGATCTCGTCCGACTGGCTCACCGAGATGTAGAGCTTCTTGGCGGCTTTCGTCTGCTCGTTGATCGCCATCTGGACGTGTGCCGCGAGGCCGCCGACGATGAAGTCGGCCTTGTCGTTCTCGATCAGCTCCTTGGTGCGCTGCGCGCCGACGGCCGGCTTGAGCTGGTCGTCGCGGAACAGCACCTCGAGCTTGCGCCCCATGATGCCGCCCTTGGCGTTGATCTCCTCGTGGGCGAGCTGCGCGCCGCGCTGCAGGTCGGCGGCGATCGCCGCGAACGTGCCGGTCAGCGGGAGCGGGAAGCCGATCCGGATCGGATCACGGCTCTGCGCGCGGAGGATCGCGGGGAACGTGAATGTCGCGGCGGCGGCGGCGCCGGTGGCCAGGAACGCGCGGCGGTCCATAGTGACCTCCTGTGAAGAACGGTGCTTCCCGAAAGTTGTGCGATGATAGCATCAACCGCGTGCCGCACGTCGGTTCGCCGCTGAAGCGTCCCGACGACCCTCGAATCCTCACCGGCCGCGGCCGCTACGTCGACGACATCGTCCTTCCCCGCATGCTCCACGCGGTCTTCGTGCGCAGTCCCCACGCGCACGCGCGCATCGCGCGGCTCGACCTCGACCGCGCGCGGGCGGCGCCGGGCGTGGCCGGCATCCTCACCGGCACGGACGTGGCGGCGCTCTGCAAGCCGTACCGCGGCATCCTGCGCCACTACACGGGCATGAAGACGGGCGCGATCGAGCCGCTCGCGCGCGAGCGCGTGCGCTGCGTCGGCGAGCCCGTGGTGGCCATCGCCGCGAGCGACCGCGCCGCCGCCGAGGACGCGGCCGCGCTCGTCGAGATCGCGTACGAGCCGCTGCCCGCGGTGCTGTCGCCGGGCGCGGGCGTCGCCGACGGCGCGCCGCTCATCCACCCGGAGCTCGGTGACAACGTCCTCTTCACCACGCGGCTCGGCGGCGGCGACGTCGCGCGCGCGTTCGAGCGTGCGCGCGTGTGGCGCAAGACGTTCACGATCGGCCGCCACACCGGCGTGCCGATGGAGCCGCGCGGGCTCGTCGCCGACTTCGAGCCGTTCACCCGCGCGCTGACGCTCTCGATGTCCTCGCAGGTGCCGCACATGATGCAGGCGGTGGTCGCGGACCTGTTCGCGCTGCCCGAGCATCGCGTGCGGGTCATCGCGCCCGACGTCGGCGGCAGCTTCGGCATCAAGATCCACGTCTACCAGGACGACATGGCGGCCATCGCGCTCGCGGTGGCGCTCGGACGTCCGGTGAAGTTCGTCGCCACGCGCCGCGAGTCGTTCCTCGCCGACATCCACGCGCGCGAGCAGACGGTCGAGATCGAGGTGGCCGCGGACGAGGACGGCACGCTGCGCGGGATGCGCGCGAAGATCACGGCCGCCGTCGGCCCCTACTCCGCGTATCCGCGCTCGAGCGTGGTCGAGGGCGGCCAGGTGCTGCGGCTCCTGCCCGGGCCGTATCGCGTGCGCGACTACGAGGCGGCGCTCACGGTCGTCGCGCAGAACAAGACGATCACCTCGCAGTACCGCGCGGTGGGCCACCCGATCGCCGCGGCCGTCACCGAATCGATGATCGAGGCGATCGCGCGGGACCTTGGCCTCGATCCCGCGGAGGTGCGCCGCCGCAATCTCGTGCGGCCGGACGAGTTCCCGTACACGTCGGTCACCGGCAACGTCTACGACAGCGGCAGCTATCTGGAGGCGCTCGACCGGCTCCTGGACGCGGCGGACTACGCCGGCTTGCGGCGCGCGCAGACCGACGCACGGGCGGCCGGACGCTGCGTCGGCATCGGCCTCTCGTGCTTCCTCGATCTCACCGGCCCGGGGGCGGCGTTCTACGGCGTCGGCGGCGCGCCGATCGCGGGACAGGAAGGAACCACGGTGCGTCTCGAGCCGTCCGGCGCCGTGACCGTCCTCACCGGCGTCACGGATCAGGGGCAGGGGACGCGCACCGCGCTCGCGCAGATCGTCGCCGACGAGCTCGGCGTCGCGCTCGACGCGGTGACCGTCGTGTCCGGCGACACCGCGATGGTGCCGTACGGCGGCGGGACGTGGGCCAGTCGCGGGATGCCGATCGGCGGGAGCGCGACGCTGCTGGCCGTGCGCGCGCTGCGCGATCGGCTCCGCACCGTAGGCGCGGCGCTCCTGGAGGCGCACGCCGACGACGTGGAGGTCCGCGACGGCGGCGTCGCGGTGAGAGGCGCGCCCGGCCGCGCGCTCACGCTCGCGGCGCTGGCGCGCGCCGCACACTTCCGCTCCAACGAGCTGCGCGGCGTGGAGCCGAGCGTCGAGGCGACGGTGCACTACACGAATCCCGGCGCGTGGACGTTCACGAACGGCGCGCACCTCGCGATGGTCGAGATCGACGTCGAGACGGGCCGCGTGCGCCTCCTGAAGTACGTCGCCGTGGACGACTGCGGGCGCATCGTGAATCCCGCGCTCGTCGACGGCCAGGTGCGCGGCGGCGTCGTGCAGGGCATCGGCGGCGCGCTGATGGAGCACTGCGCGTACGACGAGACCGGCCAGCTCTTGACGACGACGCTGATGGACTACGCGATCCCGACGGCCGCCGACCTTCCCGCGATCGAGGTGCACCATCTCGAGACGCCCGCGCCGGGGCTCGCGGGCGGATTCAAGGGCGCGGGAGAAGCGGGCACCGCGGGCGCGCCCGCGGCGATCCTCAACGCCGTCAACGATGCGCTCGCGCCGCTCGGCGTGATGGTGACCGAGCAGCCGATCACGCCGGAACGAGTCCTCGTCGCACTCCGCTCATAGTTCTCAAGCCCTCGCGCGCGGCCGTCGATAGGACGATCAGCGATGGCCAGACAGGGACGGCTTCCGGGGGGTTCTGGACGATTTTGCTTCTACCGGTGGTGGTGTCTCTGATAGTGTGCCACCAGATGATGATCTCGACCGGCCGCACCCCCGGCCTCGAGACGTGACGGACTTCATCGAGCCTCGCTCCTCCGTCGTCGTTCGGCCCTACTGTCCCGGCTGCGAGCCCGAAACGGACCCCACGCGTGACCTCGTCGAGCTCCGCTGGTGCCCCACCCACGCCCCCGCGTGGGGAGGCTCCGACGACCTGCTCGTCACGGCCAACGCGCTGCCCGGGGGAAGTGGAGAGGCTGGCGGCGAGGACAACCGCCGCTGGTGCGCGCTGATTCACGGTGAAGCCAATGCTCGCCGTGCGAAGCGCCGGACCACGCGCGGTGGGGCTCCGACGGCGGAACTTTAGCCGGAGCGCGGGCTAGACGAACAGTCCGAGTGCAGGAGCGGTGTCTCTCCAGCCCGGAAAGAGAGACGCCGGCTGCGCGACGCCGAGGTGTCGCCCCGCGACTTCCGCGAAGAGCGCGCGGAAATCGGTCGTGACGGCGAGGTCGCGGCTCTCGAAGCGCTGCTCGCGCGCGAGACCCGGCCAGCGCCCGTAGACCTTCCCGCCCCGCACTCCGCCGCCCAGGACCAGCATCGCCGTCGCGTGCCCGTGATCGGTGCCCCGATTGCCGTTCTCGGCGACCGTGCGCCCGAACTCCGACATCGTCAGCACCGCCACGTCGCTCATCCGGTCGCCGAGATCGCGGGCGAACGCCGCGAGGCCGCCGCCCAGCTCGCGCAGCCGGCTGGCGAGCTGACCCTGCTCGGCGCCCTGGCCGACGTGCGTATCCCAGCCTTCGCTCTCGACGAACGCGATCTCGAGGCCGACGTCGGCCCGAATGAGCTGCGCCACCTGACGGAGCGAGTCGCCGAAGCGGCCGCGCGGGTAGTCCGCGCCGTTCGCCGGCGCGAGTCGCCCGGCGCCGCTCTGCTTCAGCGCGCGCACGGCCTCGAAGGTCTCGCGGCCGGTACCGTGGAGCAGGTCGCGCGCGCCCTGCGCGTAGAGCGATTCGAAGCCGCTCGCGGGCGCCGGGCTCGCGGCGCGCACGTCGAAGCGATCGATCGACTGGATGGCGAGCGCGCCCCCGCCGCCCTGCAGGCTGCGCGGCAGGGTGCGCGTGACGGCGATCGCGCGGAAGGTTGAGCGGCGAGCGGGCAACGTCTCCACCGCGCGTGACAGCCATCCATCGGGGGTGCTCTTCACGCCCGGCGTGCCGCTCTCCATGTAGTCCTGCGCGTCGAAGTGGGAGCGCGTGACGTCGGGCGAGCCGCAGGCGTGCACGACCGCGAGCGCGCGCGCGCTCCAGAGATGTCCCAGCGGCTCCAGCGCGGGATGCAGCGCGAAGAAGCCGTCGAGGTCGACCGCAAGGTCGCTGTCGCCCCGGCGGGGCGGTTTGAGCGCGATGCCGGGCCGCACCGCGGCGTACTCGGGATCTCCGTGCGGCGCCACCATGCTCAGGCCGTCGACCGCGCCTCGCTGGAAGACGGCGACGAGCACCTTGCGACGCGCGGTGGCGGCGCCGGCCGTGCGAACGAGGAACCGCGGCGTGCCGACGGAGCCGACCAGCGCGCATGCGCCGCTCTTCAGGAACAGCCGGCGGTGCATCCTCACCTCCGCTGGAACTCGGGCGACCCGAGAACGAGCGCCGCCACCTTCTCGATGTCGGTCCTGACGGGGCCGCGGTCGTCGGCGGTGAGCCGGGTGATCGCCGGGTCGGTGAGATGCGCATCGAGGACGGCGCGCGTCGCCGCGCTCACGTGGCCGTTCAGCAGCGCGCCCACGAGGCGGTCGCGCACGGCCGCGGCATCGGCCGCGTCGACGCCCGCGACGAGCCCGGCGACCGTGGCTCGTACGCCGGGGACCCGGCCCTCGGCGAGCGCGAGGCCGAAGTTCATGCGCGCGAGCAACGTGCCCGCGCTCACCCACGCGCCGGCGCGATCGGGCCAGCCGGTCGGCGGCTGGGCGCCGTACAGCGGCTCGCCGATCTCGGCCGCGGCCCGCGCGAGCTGGACGCCGCCGCGCGCGTCCACGCCGCCGCCGATGGCGCGCACCGCGCTGGCGACGAACTCGAGCGGCTTCTTGATCTTGGCGCGCTCCGCGTCCGCGGCGGTGAACTCGCCGGACGCGAAGATCGCGCGCAGCATCGCCTTGACGTCGCCGTCGGTCCGGCGGAAGACCTCCGCGATCTGCGCGACGAGCGCCGGCGGCGGCGTGTCGCTCACGAAGCGGCGGACGAGCTTGGTCGCGATGAACCGCGCGGTCGCCGGGTGGCGCGTGACGAGGTCGAGGACGCGCTCGCCGTCGTCCTGGCCGCGGCCCGCGGCCAGGCGGTGGCCGAGGACGATCTTCTCGCCGTAGTCGTGGACGCGCGGGCGGAAGACGAACCAGCCGTCCTGCTGCGGGCGCTCGATGCCCCAGCCCGTGAACGCGCGCGCGACTTCGGTGACGTCCGTCTGCGTGTAGCCGCCGTCGACGCCCAGCGTGTGCAGCTCGAGCAGCTCGCGCGCGTAGTTCTCGTTGAGGCGGCCGGCGCGGCTGATCCAGTTGTCGAGGTAGAAGAGCATCGCCGGGTGCCGCGCGGACGCGCGCACGAGGTCGGGGAACCGGCCGAGCGCGTGCGGGCGGACCACCGTGCGCTCGTAGTCGGTCACGTACCAGCGCACGGCGCCCTTCGGCGCGAACACGTTGAAGTGGTTGAACCAGAAGTCGACCATCACTTCGTGCAGCTGGCGCTGGCTCGTCACCGCGCGGATCATGCGCGCGGCCTGCAGCTCGGCCACGATGCGCTCCGGGCGCTTCTCCCTCTGCATCTGCTCGCGGCCGCGCTGGTCGGGGCGTGGATACTCGCGCAGGAGCTCCGGGATCGACATCCGTAGCGTGGCGAGCGGAACCAGCGCGGTGTCGCACGCCGTGTCGTCGAGTCGTTCCGGGTGAAGCTGCGTCTCCAGCCACGCCGCCGCGCCGAGCTCCCGCACACGCGCGACGTCGCCGGGCCGCGGCCCGAACGTGGTGCGCGCGAGGAGATGGACGATCGCGCGGTCGTCCTGCGCGGACGCCGGAATGCCCGCGGCGATGACCGCGCTCACGGCGATCGCCAGCGCGGCGGCGCGCGACCGTGCCGTCATCGCCCGCGCTCCCGGCGCACCCGCTCGCGCATCTCCCGGCGCTGCTCCGGCGTCATCTTCTGCCACCGCTCCCAATTGCGCATCACCCGCGTCTTTTCCTCCGCCGGGAGCGCCTCGAATTGTCGCTGCCGCTCGAGGATCCGCTCGCGCCGCTCGGGCGGCAGGCGCTGGAACCGCTCGTAGTCGTGCTGGAGCTCCTGGCGGCGCGCCTCGGGCAGCTGGTTCCAGCGCTGGAGGTCTTCCATGATCCGCGCCCGCTCGGCCGGCGGCATCGAACGGAAGCGACGCACGCGCTCGCGGGCGGCGGCGCGCTCTTCGGGCGTCATCCGCTCCCAGCGGTCGCGCGGGCGCTCCTGGGCCGACGCGACGTCGACCACGCCACCGCCGAGCAGCGACAGACCGATCACGAGCGGCAGCAGGCGCCGCGCGCGCACTCAGCCCTCCCGCGTGTCGGCGAGGCGGTCGAGGTCGCGGATGACGTCGAGGTCCTCGAGGAGGTCGAGGCGCTCCACGATCGCGCGGTTGTCGATGATGTCGAGCCCCACGGCGAGCGCGTCGTCGTCGAGCGCCGCGAGGTCGCCGTTCGGTCCGCGACCCTCTCGCGTGGCCGCCAGCGTGAGGATGACCGCCGCCGCCGCGGCGGCGGCCAGTCCGATCGGCAGCGGCCGCAGCCACCACGCGCGCGGCTTCTCACCCGACGTGCCGAGGCGCGCGCGCAGCTCCGCGCGATACCGGACCCAGTCCGGCTCGACGACCGGCGGCGGCGCGGTGGCCAGCCGCTCGAGGATGGCCTGGAAGTCGGCCGCGGCCGCGCGGCACGACGCGCACGCCGCGAGGTGACGCTCGACGTGCTGCCGTTCATCGCCCGCGAGCTCCCCGCGCAGGCACGGGACCAGCGCGCTTTCGACATGCGCCTCTGTCACCTCGGCTCCTTTCTGAGCGTGCGTCGCAGCGCGCTCAGCGCGCGATGCAGGTGCACGCGCGCGGTGGCCTCCGAGCAGCCGAGCACGGCGGCGATGTCCTTCGTCGGGAGGTCGTCCTGGACCTGCAGCAGGAGCGCCGCCCGCTGCTGGGGTGACAGGGCCTCCGCGGCGGCCCACACATCGGCGAGCGCGCGCTCGCGCTCCAGCGCGTCGCCCGGATCGACCGTCGGGGCCGGGTGCTCGTCGAGCGCGTTGCCGTCGCCGTCGCTGCGTTCCCCGCGCGCGAAGACCTGCCGCCACCACCGGCCCTTGCGGCGATGGTCGACCGAGAGGTTGACGACGATCCGGTAGAACCACGTCGAGAACCGCGCGCGGCCGGCGAAGCCTCCCGCCGTCTGGAAGAGTCGGATGAACGCCTCCTGCGAGACGTCGCGCGCACCCTCGGCGTCGCGCAGGATGGACCAGGCGAGCCGGTACGCCCGCCGCTGGTATCGCCCCACGAGCTGCTCGAACGCGGCGTCTTCCCCGGCCGCCACGCGCGCGCAGAGGGCCTCATCGGACGGCTCCACGCCCCCAACGTCTCACGAAAGGATCGCCCTCACTCGCGAGGTTGGACGGGCGAATGACGACGGAAGTTTACAAGGCACTCGCGGAGGGCCCGGATTCATTCCGGGCCCGGAGCGTGGGGGGCTTGGGGGGGCGTCTCGCGCCCCCCCCCATGTAAGTCACTCGAGGACCAGGAGGCCGCGGTTGGAGCGGTTCATGACCCGTGCGCCGGTCCGCCCGACCAGCACGGTGTCCTGGATCCGGACGCCGCCCCAGCCGTGCTCGTAGTAGGGCGCCTCGATCCGGAGCACCATGCCGGCTTCGAGCGGAGTCCGGCTGTCGGCGGTCAGGATCGGCGTCTCGCGGACCTCGAGCCCCGTCCCGTAGCCCACGAGGTGGACGTCGTAGGCCGGCAGCCCCTTGTCGCGGACCGCGGCGATCACCGCGGCGCAGACGTCCCGTGCGGGCGTCCCGGGACGCACCGCCGCGATCGCCGCGTCGAGACCGCGTGACACGGCATCGAAGACCTCCTCCTGGCGCGCGTCGGGCGCGCCCGCGACGGCCACCCGCGTGACGTCCGCGTGGTAGCCCTGCCACACGCATCCGACGTCGAGGCGCACGAGATCGCCGCGACGCAGCGCGCGCGCGGACGGCGGCGCCGACGGCAGCGCCGTCCGTGGGCCGAACGCGATCAGCGGCGCGCGCGGCGTCGCTTCGCGGCGCCGCGCCTCGGACTCGAACAGCTCGGCGGCCTCGCGCTCCGTGCTCCCGGGCTTCAGGACCTGGACGACGGCATTCAGCGCCTCTTCGGCGATGCCGAGCCCGCGCTCGAGCGTCTCGATCTCCCACGGGCCCTTGACCTGGCGCGCCTCGAGCAATGCCGCGCCGCCGTCCACGACCGTGCGCGAGCCCAGCGCACCGGTCACCTCGCGCGCCAGCGTCGCATTCAGGCCGCCGTCGTCCAGCGCGATCGTGCCGTCGCGGACGCCGAGCGCGTCGAGCGCCGCGGCGAGCGCGGC